>NZ_JACRUK010000049.1 GCF_014305155.1 Flavobacterium muglaense | reverse complement strand
TTCTTTGCATTTAAACAAGAAAAAGTAACTCTAAATACCTGTGTTTTATTGGATTTGCAATTTTTCAGCAAGCCCTATTTAACAATTCATCATAAATGAAAGAAAAATCAATCAAATCATTGATTTTTCTTAATAGATTTTCTTTTGGCACTATTAAATCATACAATGAAGAATGCTCGCTGAATTGTATTGTTTGTTGTTGTATTAACATCTAAAAAACACTTATAATTAGACTTAAATATAAGAAAAAAGGAGTAGAAATCAATAGATATCTACTCCTTTTTAGGTCTTAATTTATTAGAAACACTTTTTCAGTGCCCTCAGAAATAGTGGCATTTTTTTATTTTATGATAATCCCTTTTTTCGAATTGATCTTCACTACACAAAAAGGATACGTAAATGCTTGCGTTACCATACTACCCGATTCTGGACTTGTTTCTTTTACTGTAATAACGATGTTAGTATCAGTTTCAGTAACCGAGTCAACCGTAATACTGTAGCCTCCTGTGTTTTTTTCTCCCATATTGAGAATGACAAAATTTGAGTTTTGAACATCAAGCGGAGAAATTTGATTTTTAAGGTTTTTATCACCTTGTAGCATTTTTATTTCATTAGGCTCAGACAGGATTTCAAAAAAATGAATGTTTCCACCTCCATCAGATTGCTGGGTTAAAACCTCAAACAATGGTTTTTTGTCCGTACTTTTTGTTGCTGTTGTTGTAGCACAAGAAAAGAAAACCAATCCGAGCAATATTGTTGCTGCTTTTTTCATTTTATTAGTTGATTGCAATGTTATTTCTTTTTCGAATATTTTTTAATGGCCTTTTCGTATAGCTTTACATATAAAGGCAAAATGTTTTTAATATCAAATTTTTTGGCCACTGTTAACGCATTGTTTTTGAATTTTAAAAGCGCTTCGTCATCTCTTAAAATTTTTAATGCATTAATTGCCATTTCATCAGTTTTACCTACATCACTAAGATAACCTGAGATTCCTTCAAAATTTACTTCAGACAAACCACCTGAATTGCTAGAGATCACTGGGACACTCCAAGCCATTGCTTCTAGTGCTGCTAGTCCAAAACTTTCAGTCTCAGAAGGCAATAAAAACAAATCAGAATAACTTAATATCTTATCAATTTCGTTACTATTCCCAAAGAAGATTACTTTGTCCAAAATACCCAGTTCCTGACACAAAGCCTCGGCCTTTTCTTTTTCTGGACCATCCCCTACCATCATTAACTTGGCTGGGATTTCTTGTTGAATTTTATAAAATATCTTAACCACATCAGGAATGCGTTTTACCTTTCTAAAATTACTAATGTGGGTAATGATGCGCTCGTTAGGCTTCGCCATTACAGAACGACGACAAGCGATACTGGGATCATTACTGTTTTTATCTAGTTCGATAAAATTAGGAATGACGTGGATGTCTTTCTTAATATTGAATAAGCTGTAGGTATCGTCTTTTAAACTCTGAGATACAGAGGTCACCACATCCGACTTGTTGATACTAAAACTAACAGCTGGCTTATAAAACGGATGATTCCCCACCAATGTAATATCTGTTCCATGCAGCGTTGTTACCATTGGGATCTCAATGCCTTCATCCTTCAACATTTGCTTAGCCATGTACCCTGCATACGCATGAGGTATAGCGTAATGAACGTGTAAAATTTCAATTTTATGCAATTTCACCATATCGACTAATTTGCTGGACAATGCCAGCTCATAGGGTTGATAATGAAACAAAGGATACTCTGGAACATTTACTTCGTGGTAATGTACATTGGGGTTCAACAACGCCAAACGAACGGGTTGACTATAAGTAATAAAATGGATTTCATGACCTAGTCTAGCTAATTCTAGCCCTAACTCTGTAGCGACAACGCCACTTCCTCCAAATGTAGGATAACAAACTATTGCAATTTTCATGTATGTAATTTAATAAAACGAATTTAAGGAAAATAGAAGTAATATCCCCTTTTAAATATATAAATGCAGTATAGCCATTCTGATTTTAACTTTCGCTCTATCGAAACACAGCCTTTTACTTCACTATGGCATCATAAATTAATTCCTGAATGTCTTCTCGAATATTTTCTTTGGACAATCTGTTTGCTGCTTCAGAAGGGAAGGTTCTATTCGAAAGAAAAACATAGACAATTTCCTGCTCAGGATCCGCCCAAGCCATTGTACCTGTAAAACCTGTATGACCAAAACTAGTCATAGATGCACAGCCACATGTTGGTCCGCTTGTTCCTAATTGTGGTTTATCAAAACCTACTCCTCTCCTATTCCCTTCGGCACAGAAGTAGCAGGTGTTAAAATCATCAAATGTTTTTTCAGAAAAATACTGACGGTTGCCATAATTTCCCTTTTGTAAATAAAGCTGCATTATTTTAGCCACATCCATACTATTCGAAAAAACACCTGCATGTCCTGCTACGCCGCCCTCCATAGCCGCGCCCATATCATGCACGTAGCCTTGAATGACTTGATGACGAAAATAAGTATCAATTTCTGACGGAATCACTCTGTCACGAGCCACTTTGTTCAATGGATTATACATCGTATTGTAAGTCCCTAGTGGTTTGTAAAAGTTCTCCGTACTTAATACATCCAGTTTTTTACCCGTTGTTTTCTCCAGATATTCTTTTAAAATCATAAAAGTAAAATCACTGTACTTATACTTCTTTTGAGGCAATAATTTACTATCTACGATGATTTTCATAATAGTATCATCATAATCTGATCGTAAATACAAACTGTCTGCTACCTTGATATTGAAATTTGGTTCGGCATTTTTTTTATAATATTGATCTAATGGACTACCATCTTTATCAATTGTAGCCTTATAAAACGGAATCCAAGCTTGTAGCCTAGCATAGTGCGACAGTAATTCTTTGAAATGTATATCGGCCTTATTAGAATTTTTAAAAATAGGCAACATGGAATCTAACCTTGTTTCCATATTCAATTTTTGATGATCGTACTGCAACATCGCATTGGGCAAAGTGGATAGAATCTTTGTTAAGGAAGCAACATCGTATAGATTTGTGTTGGTTACTTTTACTGGCGAGTCATAAGTAGGGTTCCCAAAGGATTTTTGATAAATTACTTTCCCTTTTCTAGCCACAAGTATTTGCAATCCTGGAGTCATCCTGCCATTGATAGCTTTATTGGCCAAATTGTCAATTTTGGCTAAAACCAATGGGTTCATACCTACATTTTCGGGCGCTGTAAAGCCCAAAACATTAAGCTTCTCAGTAGTTAAACCAAAATTAACCTTGAAATTATTAGCAATCGAAACAGGTAGCTTACCCTTTGCCGTTATAGCTCCAAAAATAAGTTCGGCCGAAACCTCTTGTGCAATAGCATTATTTTGATAAGAAACCACAACCCCTTTCAAACCCGAAAAATCACTTATTTGATTCAGCACATAAGGAGAAGTAAACACATCTAGAATCACATTATTATTCTTAGCTATAACAGCTAATTTCCACAACTGGTTCGATGTAAAATCGTGGTCCTTAAAAGCAGCATCGGTTTTATGATAGCCTACAATGACAGTCGAATACTCTTTTAACTTGAGCTGTAAACTATCGATATTCACGTCCGAAACTTCCACAACATCGGCATATTTTTTTAAAGTAGTCAAAAAAGTACTATTTGACCCATCACCTATTTTTACGTAGGCAATCTTTTGATTTTCTAAATTTTTAATTGGCAAAATAGCCCCTTCATTTTTAACAACGGTAATTGCATTTTCATACAATTGATATTCTAAAGCTTCGTTTTTACTCGAATTGATATCTTGATACAAATGATCCAGCACGACAGGTTGATACAAATGTAAGCCTGCTAAATATTTAAATTTTAATATTTTTTTCACCGAAAACTCCAATCTTTCATCGGTAAACAAAGAATCTTGGTAGGCTTTCTTCAAAGCTTCAAGAGCTACAGGGACATTTTCTGGAAATAATAAAATATCATTTCCTGCCAAAAAAGCATCCAAATCTACTTCGCCCGTTTTCTTATACGTACTTACAGCCTTCATATTCAAGGCATCTGTAAATATAAGACCTTTAAAGCCCAGTTCTTTTTGCAACACATTAGTTACTACGTTATACGAAATAGACGATGGATAACGCGGTCTAGGTTCTAAACTTGGCACATTAAGATGCGCGACCATGACTGAAGCTAATCCCACATCAAACGTTTTTTGATAAGGTACAAACTCGGTCGTTTCCAATCTTTCTTTCGAAAAATTTACTGTTGGTAAACTTTTATGCGAATCCGTGTCTGTATCTCCATGACCCGGAAAGTGTTTTCCTGTTGCAAATATACCGCTGGCTTGTACTCCTTTTATAATAGCAACTGCTCGATCAGTAACGTTATTTTTGTCTTCGCCAAAAGAACGAAAACCAATAATCGGATTTTTAGGATTGGTGTTTATATCTAGAACAGGCGCAAAATTAAACTGCAATCCCATTCGCTTGCTTTGCTCCCCTAATTGATTCCCTAATTTTTCAATAAGGGCCATATCCTGCACTGCACCCAATGTCATATTGTATGGATATGTATAAGTAGAATCCAGGCGCATGCTTAATCCCCACTCGGCATCTATCCCTACAAACAGCGGTATTTTTGATTTGGCTTGATACCTATTCGTCAATTTAGCTTGACGCAAAGGACCACCTTGAAAGAAAATCAAACCACCTATTTTATTCTCGGTAATTAACCGATCAATAGCATTAACATGGTAATTATCTTTGTTCGAATAAGCCGCCACCATAAACAACTGCCCTAATTTTTCATCAAACGAAAGTCCGCTATAAATACTATCTACCCATTTCACACCTTGTGGTGCTAATTTAAAAAGAGCAGTTTCTTCTTTGGATTTATCTTCTTTTGGTTCCTCAATTTTAAAATCGCTTACCGTTGTTGGAATATGAGTGAGAACAACATTGGACTTATTATTTTTTGTACCAACACAACTGGCTACAAAAAAAAATAAGACATAAAGAAAATAATTTCTGATGTCTATATTTTTCATTAAAGTATTTTTATTTTAAAAAAAGCGACTGTGCCAGCTGTCTAGTGCTGGAACCTCCCACGATTCATTGTATTCTTCAATATTGTTCACTAGATTATTAAAAACAATTGTATGCTCCGTGACTGCTTTATCTTTCACCATTTTCTTGAAATCAATCAATGGTTTATGTGCAATATGTTCTCCTAATTTAAAAGTTACATTCATCTTGTCTAACAAATCAACGGAATATTTTTTCTCTAAACTTTGGATAAACTCCACCGATGAATCTATGGAGCAACCTGTTGCTGCTTGCACTTCTTGATTAACAGCCAAGATTATAAAACGATTGTATTTTAATTGATAAGATGATTCTAAACTGGTGCCGTGTGCTGCCCATCCTTCTAGAAACGTTTGTAAATCCTTTTCAATATCTGCAAACTCCGCATCCGAAAACTTTCTGTTCGATTGGTAAATCCAAATTCTGGATTCTTCGGGTAAATTTTCAAATGGTACGTACATAGTATTTTTTATTTGGTCAACTTTCGATAAAACAAATGATTATTGCTTCTCTAAGTCTGTTATAATTTTATAATATCTAAACTCTTTATTTTTGGTATCATACAGTTCTAATTCTGTATAACTCACTTTCACCACATCCTTTTTCTTTAACTCGTTGTTTGTAATTAAAGCGGCGGTTTGAAAATAATCCAACAACAAAAAATTATAATTTCTGCCGTTTTTATCTTTTACGTACAAGGTAATAAACTGTTCCGTTTTTATCTCTGTAACCTCCCCTACAATAAAAGCATCTTCCTCCTCTATTACTTCTTGAATATCCTCCTGAGCAATTGAATTCCTACCCATTTCAATAATTGTTTCTGGACAAACGGTGAGCATCTTTACAGCTACTTTTTCACCCAACTTGCGCATCCCATCCGTATTTTCAAGAGTTACTTTATCTTCGGGTTTGAACTCAGCACTGTGGGTAGAATAGCTTTGAATCATACACAAACCTATCTGAGTTTGTAATTCCATTTTACTCAATTTCTTAAAATCCAGCTTTTTTGTATCTAAACATTCACAAGTTTCTCTACCTATTACCGCTAATACATCTTGCGAATGACCTACAACTGTACAAAATAAAAAAAATAAAAAAAAGATTTTTTTCATGCTTACAAGTCTTGAGCATTGGCAATTAACTCTGCAATGTCCATCACTTTTACGTCTGCTTCTTTTTCTTTATTTTTAATACCATCTGTCATCATTGTATTGCAAAAAGGACATCCTGCAGCAATAATATCTGGTTGCACTTCTAATGCATCCTCGGTTCTTAAAACATTTACTTCTTTATTACCAGGCTCGGCATCTTTAAACATTTGTGCGCCACCTGCTCCACAGCAAAGTCCGTTCGCTTTAGAACGTTTCATTTCGACTAACTCAGCATCTAGTTTTGAAATCAAATCTCTAGGTGCTTCATACACATTATTAGCTCTACCTAAATAGCAGGGATCATGAAAAGTAATTCTCTTTCCTTTAAATTGCCCCCCTTCGATAGTTAATCTACCTGTGTCTAACAATGATTTTAAGAACTCCGTATGGTGAATTACTTCGTACTTACCACCTAGTTCTGGATACTCATTTTTTAAAGTATTAAAACAATGCGGGCAAGCGGTTACAATTTTCTTAGCTTCGTATGCGTTTAAAACCTCGATATTCATCATGGCTTGCATTTGAAATAAAAACTCATTTCCTGCTCTCTTCGCTGGATCTCCGGTACAACTTTCCTCAGTACCTAATACTGCAAAAGGCACGTTTGCACGATTTAATATTCGAACGAATGCTTTTGTTATTTTTTTAGCTCTATCATCAAAACTTCCTGCACAACCTACCCAAAACAATACTTCTGGTTGTTTTCCTTGAGCAAGCATTTCGGCCATAGTTGGCACTATTAAATTTTCTGACATTATATATTTTTTTAAATCGTTGTTATAATATGCATAATAATTGGTTACGGCTGTAACAACTATTCTTCATCTTTCCAGTTCAATCTATCTTGCTGGTTAAACTGCCATGGTGCTCCATTATTTTCTATATTAGTCATCATAGCGTTTAAAGGCATCGGTGCAGCACTTTGCTCCATGACTAAATAACGACGCATATCCATAATAATAGAAAGCGGACTAATATTTACCGGACACTCTTCAACACAAGCATTACATGACGTACAAGCCCAAAGCTCCTCTGCGGTAATATAATCGTTTAGTAATGTTTTGTTATCTGGAATAAAGATCCCTTTATTGGCATCAATATTTTTACCTACTTCTTCCATTCTATCTCGAGTATCCATCATGATCTTACGAGGAGATAGTTTTTTACCCGTTTGATTTGCCGGACAAGAAGAGGTACAACGACCACATTCCGTGCAAGTATAGGCGTTTAATAACTGTACCCAATTTAAGTCCTGAACATCGCTTGCTCCAAATTTAGCTGGCACTTCTCCTTCTGCTGGTGCTGGCGCTGCCGCAAATGGATCAGCATTAGGATCCATCATCATCTTCACTTCCTTAGTAACTGCCTCTAAATTATCAAATTGTCCTAAAGGATTCAAATTAGCAAAATATGTATTAGGGAACGCTAGAAGAATGTGAAGGTGCTTTGAAAAATACAAATAGTTCATAAAAATCAAAATCCCAACAATATGCATCCACCAGAAAACCTCTGTAAGCAGCATTACCAATTCATTGGACATTCCGTTGAACAAAGGCTCTAAAAACTGACTCACCGGAAAAGATCCAGCCTTTATGAAATGAGAAAAACCGTTAGGAACATTTTGCAAATGCAAATCAGAAGCATTCATTAAAAGGAACAAACTCATCAATACTACTTCAAAGTATAGAATGTAGTTGGCATCATTTTTAGGAAATCCTTTCATCTCTGGATTCATAAAACGTTTTAAACGCACTACGTTTCTTCTAATCCAAAAAACAGAAACAGCTACTAAAACTAGTAGTGCTAAAATTTCAAATGAAGCTATTAAAAAGTTATAAGTTGATCCTAAAAAAGCAAATACTCTATGTGTCCCAAAAAGACCGTCAATTATAATCTCAATCAATTCAATGTTGATGATAATAAAACCCAAATAAACTACAATATGCAAAGCACCAGCAATGGGTCTTTTGACCATTTTAGATTGCCCTAAAGCGATCATTGCCATGTTTTTCCATCTTTCGCTAGGGTTATCTTTGCGATCTACATCGATACCTAAATTAATGTTACGGTAAATTTTCTTTAGATTCATAAAGAAATAACCAAAACCGATAGCCAATACAATGGCAAATAAGATATTATCTAAGTAACTCATAAATAGTTGTTTTATTTTAAAATAATGGTATCGTTAACAGGTGCTTGATAAGGCTTATTCTTCTTTCCAAAAAGAGAAACATTGACATATCTTGTAGGATACAATCGAACATCTTGAAGCAATAGTTCTAGCTCCTTGGATGTTTTTGATAAATTAGTATACAAAGCATCGTCAGATAATAGTTTACCCATGGTTCCTTTACCAGATTGCAAACCATTCATAATACCATCTACCTTTGCCAATGTTTGATTCAAGTTTCTTACTGTTTTACCAAGGTTCGCTTTATTCAAAGAATCCGATATTTTTGAAAAATCTCCCGAAATCTTATTAAAGTTTGTTACAACTCCATGAATCTGAGTTTTATTATCGTCTAAAATGGAGTTGATACCAATGGACGCTTTGTGAAACTGCTCCATTGTTTTACTCAATTCTGCTAAAGTCACTTTTAAATCATCTTGTGCTTTTTTATCTAAAACATTATTTACGCCTGTAATTAAATTATTAGCGTTATCCATAATCTTTTCTAACTTATCTTCAAGCGGAACTAGCTTATCGCCTATTTTGCCTGTAAGTCCCAGTTGCACATTCCCTTTTAATCTACCTCCACTTACAACAAAATTTTTGTCAGCAAAATTTGGCTCAATTGCAATTTGCTTTCCAGCTATCAAACTAGGCTCGTATATAGAGGCTAAACTTGATTTAGATATTGGAAACTCTGATTTGATTTGTAGCTCAACTAATAATAAACCATTACTTGGATTAATCGTAATATCACTAACTTTCCCCACTACTAGACCGTTTAACGTAACTGGCGCAGCCATAACTAAACCTTCAACGGACTCGTATTCTACATATAATTTTTTATAACTAGTAAAAAGATCTCTTCCTTTTAAAAAACTATAACCCCAAATAAATAATAATATAGAAGCAATTACTAAAACTGCTGTCTTAATTTCTCTTGTTAATTTCAAAATGTACGTATTTTTTACAAATTTAATATAAAAATTTGAACTTAAAGTTAATTAATGGCTTCTTGAATACTGATTTTTTTACCATTTTTATATGCAATTAAAAAAGCAGACCCATAACCCTTTGACTTAGCTTGATCTAATAAACTTTTGGCTTGATTATAATCCGAAGTTTCACCGTACATATATTTATAAACCCTATTATCATATTCTGATGAAATTGAACTCAACCCTTTAAAATTTTTAGAATGCAGTTCTAATTTTCGGCTACTTGCTGCAATTTGCACTTTAAAGATAATCCCACTAGCATTTGTAACTGGCTTGGACGCTGTCTCTATTTTTGTTTTTTGAACAACAGTATCAACTTGTTTCGGTTGCTCAGTTGGTACGTATTTTTTAGGTCTTTCAATTTTGGCTGCATCTGCACTGTCTCCAAAATATTCTTTTTTATACTCTAAAATTGCTTGTGCTATAGCAGTTGCACTCTCTAACTGTCCTGACTCTGAATCTAATCTTGCTCCTTCTTCACGATTTGAAATAAAACCTGTTTCAACCAAAACTCCTGGCATCACAGATGCATCTAGAACCCATAAAGGCTCTTGCTTTACTCCTCTTGATTTGATATCATAATTAACAAAGTTATCTTGAATCTTTGTTGCTAGACTAATACTGTTTGTTAAGTTATTCTCTTGGATCAATTTTAAACCAATTAGTGTTTCTGGATTTTTGGGATCAAATCCTTTGTAAGTTTCTTTATAATTGTCCTCCTGAAAGATTACCGAGTTTTCCGATTTTGCAACCTCAAAATTCATATTGGAACGCGACATTCCCATTACATAGGTTTCGCTTCCGCTTGCACTTGTATTTCTATTGGCATTACAGTGTATTGATATAAATAAGTTGGCATTATTTCTATTGGCAATACCTGCTCTTTCCTTCAGTTCAATAAATTCGTCTGAATCTCGGGTATAGATGATCTTAATATCCTGGTACTTCTCCAGAATCTTGCCTACTTTGAGCGTGATAGCCAATGTTACTTTTTTCTCTACAAAACCATGATAATTCGCTCCGTAATCTTTCCCACCATGACCCGCATCAAGAATTACAGTGAATTTTTGATTGGATTGTGAGAACATCGAATTACAGAAGAATGTAAGTAAGAGTACACTGAAAAAAAGATTTTTATATTTGAATACCATTTTAAAAGTTAATTTAATTGAAAGACTACTGTTATAATTTTTTTATTTGACTATTTTTGCCAAAAAACTATCTGTACATTTAACAGATCAAAAAACAGACCATAATTTTACAAAAATAGTATTTAAACCTTTGCAGACAAACTTATTTAATATCGTTTTACTATCATTTTTTCTTTCATTGGGATGCAATCAACTGTATTCGCAAGATATTTCAAAAAAAAGAAACGCAATTCCTAGTAAAAAGCAAGCAGAAACTACCGTTGCTGCGAATGCCAACTTAAATCAAACCAAATTAGATTTAAAAAAAGAAACCGATACTGTAAAAAAAATCGACAGCATAAAACCTAAAAAAGCTTTCCTTGATGGTAAAGTAAAATACAAGGCTGATAAATATGCTAAAATTGATCAAAAGAAAAAGCTCATTACGTTATACGACAAAGCAGAACTCTATTACCAAGATGTCGAATTGACTGCGGGAATAATTGTTATGGACTATGAAAAAAATGAGGTCTACGCTGGAAGAATAAAAGATTCTACCGGGAAATATACCCAATACCCTCATTTTAAACAAGGAACCAATGAAGTCGAGCCAGACTCTATTCGCTTTAATTTTAAATCGAAAAAAGCACTGATTTGGAATTCAAGGTCTGAACAAGGTGAATTTAGAATAAAAGCCGCCATCACCAAAAAAGAAAATGACTCTGTTTACTTTTTAAAAGGTGCACGATTCACCACTTCAACCAATATCGAAAAACCCGAATATTACTTTCAAACTAGTAAAGTAAAATTTATACCTGGAAAAAAAGTCATTACTGGATTGACAAATTTGGTAATTGCTGATGTACCTACACCACTAGCACTACCCTTTGCTTACTTTCCACTGAGTAAAGAAACTAACATTTCGGGAATAATACTTCCAAGTTATAATGATTCTAACACAAGGGGGTTCTCGTTACAAAACGGAGGTTATTATTTTGCTTTAAGCGATAATTACGACCTAACCTTTCTAGGGGATTACTACACAAATGGTAGTTACGGACTGCGATTTGAATCATCTTACGCAAAACGTTATGCTTATAGAGGTAATATCAATTTTCGTTACGAAAACTTAATCACCAGCGAACGCGGCTATCCTGACTATGCCAAGCAAAAAATATACAACATCCAATGGTCACACTCCAGAGATTCAAAAGCGAGTCCTAATTCTAGCTTCTCTGCTTCAGTAAACTTAGGTAGTAGTAAATACTTCCAACAATCCATCAATCAAGCAAACATTGGGTCAAACCTTAATAATACTTTAAGCTCCTCTGTTTCATATTCAAAAACATTCAATTCTGTGCCACAAGTCAGAATGTCTTTATCTGCAACTCATTCTCAAAACACCCAAACACAAGTAATCAATATGACATTGCCTACTTTACAGTTAAGTGTAGACCGTATTTACCCATTTGTAGGTAAAGATGGGGTAAAGAAAGGTTTCTTTAAAAACATCAACTTACAATACAACTTGAATGGTAGAAACAGTTACACTACTACTGACACTTTATTTTTCAAGCCAGAAATGTTTAAAGATGCTCAAATAGGAATGCAACATAGCATACCATTAAGCACTAACTTTAAACTTTTTAAATATTTTAGTGCTTCAACCAGTGTTAATTATGAAGAAGTATGGTATGCTAAAACCATTAGCCGTAAATACGACACTGACCTAAGCGAAGTTGTTGATAAAACCGTAAATGGCTTTGATGCTTATAGAACTTATTCTTTTTCTTCAAGTTTAGGAACAACTATATATGGGACATTTAATTTTGGAAAAGACAAAAAAATACAGTCTATTAGGCATGTCATGAGACCTTCGGTTTCTTATAGTTACACCCCTAGTTTCGAAAAATACTATGACACCTATGCATCTGATGCTACTGGAACGATCACCAAACAATACACTCGATTTGAAGGCGGAATCTACGGCTCACCTGGATTGAGTAACTCAAACATTGTAGGATTTGATTTGAGCAACACATTTGAAGCCAAAGTACGAGACCGAGACAGTACAAAAGTGGAACCAAAGAAAGTAATGTTATTAAACAACTTAAACGTTTCTACAAGCTACAACTTGAATGCTGATGGAGTAAATTCACTAGCCCTAGCTCCTTTTAGGGTTAGCGGTGGAACGCAGCTATTTCAAAACAAAATGAATGTAAATTTTGCCACGACCTTAGACCCTTATGCGATAAATAACTCAGGGACAAGAATCAACACATTTAATATTAATAATGGCGGAAGTCTATTTAGAATGACCAGTGCCAATATGACTCTAAATTATTCTATTTCTAGCCGAGAAAAAGATAAAAAAGATAAGAATACCCAGGGTGAAAGAAATGGTGGACGTGAAGATGATCTTTTCGGAAAAAATACCGTTGTTAACAACAGCTCAAAAAGTCAATTTGACGGCAGTGAAGACGAAGGAACTGATAAAATATCGAAATTTTTTAAGTCTAAACTTCCTTGGGATATGACATTTGCTTATTCCTTGACTTATGGAAATACAAATCGAGAAAAGGAAATTACCGGAAACTCTATCATGATATCTGCCAATGCCGATTTAACACCTAAATGGAAAATGGGTGTATCTACCGGTTATGATTTTGTTCAAAACGGAGTCACTTATACACAACTTAGATTCGAAAGAGATTTACTAAGTTGGAGAATGGATTTTAACTGGACACCTTTTGGAACCAATGCAAACTGGGGCTTCTTTATCGGAATCAAATCTGGCGTATTGAGTGACATTAAATGGGATAAAAGAAGTACTACATATTAATCAAAAGAAACTACTATTATGAAAAAAATAATTTTCACAGCTGATGCTCCAGCTCCAATAGGCCCTTACAGCCAAGCTGTATTAAAAGGAGACACTTTGTACACCTCTGGACAAATCGCCTTAGACCCAAAAACAGGTGAATTAAATATCGAGAACATTACTATTGAAACAAAACAAGTAATGGAAAACATGAAAGCGGTGCTTGAAGCAGCTGGAATGACATTTGAAAATGTGGTGAAAACAACAATATTCATTATGGACATGAATGATTTTGCTAACATCAATACTGTTTATGGTAGTTATTTTGACGAAAAAACAGCTCCAGCACGTGAAACCGTTCAAGTTGCCTGTTTGCCCAAAAATGTAAATGTAGAAATCTCTATGATTGCTATCTTATAACTCACATTATCACAATAAAAAAAATGTCCCAACTTTAATAAGTTGGGACATTTTTTTTTACTAAATTATACTTTATAAACTCAAAACAATTGCATTAAGCAACAACTGAGCCGAAGCTTCATTGGTAGCGATAGGCACATTATGAACATCACAAACACGCAATAACATATTAATATCAACTTCGTGCGCGTGGCTTGCCAATGGATCTTTAAAAAACAATACTAACTTGGTTTTTCCCTCAGCAACTCTTGCGGCAATTTGCGCATCTCCACCCATTGGTCCCGATAACATTTTTTTCACCTTAAATCCAGCGTTTTCAGCCTTCCCTCCTGTTGTACCAGTGGCAATCAGTTTAATTTTTATGTTTTTTAGAACGTCAATGTTTTTGTTCAAAAATTGAACCATGTCCACCTTTTTTCCATCGTGCGCTATCACAGCAATTTCCATCATTTTCATCTATTTATTTGCAATATGATACGCAATTAAACCATCAATTGGTCTTCTAAGAACGTTACCCAATTGCAACTCGTATTTATCAAAAGTTTCTTGTAGCTCTTCTTTCAAATAAAACGCTATAGAACCTACAAAATGAATAGGCACTTCTTTACAATTATCGTATTGTTTAATATAATTTTTTACAAAAGATTTCATTCCTTTCAAAATGATTTTTCGACATAATTCAGATTCCTTGTGCTGAATTAAAAACTTAGCAAATGTCGCTAAATAAGCATTTGGATTGGCTTCTTTATACAATTTGCTTTTAATAAAATCAGGATCTACATTATATTCTTTTTCAAATGCTTCGGCTAAATCCTTTGGCATTTTATTGAAATAATATTTTCTAATTAATTCTTTACCAAAAACATTTCCGCTACAATCATCCATTACGATATAACCCAATGACTGTACTTTTTGGTGTAATTCTTTCCCATCAAAATAACTACAGTTTGAACCCGTTCCTAAAATAGAAACTATTGCTTTTTCATTTTTTGGAGTTGTTGCATATACCGCAGCATACGTATCTTCCTCTACAGAAATAATTGCATTAGGAAAGTACGTTTGAAATGCTTGAGATAGTGATAATTTCATTCTATCAGTTCCACAACCTGCACCATAAAAGAACAAATGAGTTGCATTTTTTTTATTTTGCAAAATATCAAAACGATCGTTTAGACGTTCAATAATTTCATCATTTTCTAATATTTCTGGGTTTAATCCCAAAGTTTGTGTTGTAAACAATATTTTACCATTATCATCTATCGCAATCCAATCGGCTTTCGTAGATCCACTATCAACAATTAATCTCATTTTTTTTAGGTTTTGGTTTGCTTTAGAATCAATTTAAGATGACTAAATATAATCCCAGACAATATATGAATAAAAAATAAAA
Source organism: Flavobacterium muglaense (assembly GCF_014305155.1). GTDB lineage: Bacteria > Bacteroidota > Bacteroidia > Flavobacteriales > Flavobacteriaceae > Flavobacterium > Flavobacterium muglaense. The sequence continues at coordinate 14,573 of NZ_JACRUK010000049.1, read as the reverse complement.
ATCCCGTCAAAATAAATCAACGGGATTTTATAAAACTATAAAGATTATTTCAATCCTGTAATATGAACAGATAAATCAATTAATTTACTTGAATAACCATATTCATTATCATACCAAGAGATGATTTTGAAGAAAGTAGAGTTTAACCCAATTCCACCATTTGCATCAATAATAGAAGTTCTAGAATCTCCTACGAAATCTTGAGAAACCACTAAGTCTTCAGTAAATCCTAAGATTCCTTTCATAGTCGTTTCAGAAGCTAATTTTAAAGTAGCCATGATTTCTTCATAAGAAGTTTCTTTAGCAACTTTAACTGTTAAATCTACAGCAGAAACATCAGTTGTAGGAACACGGAAAGCCATACCTGTTAATTTTCCATTCAATTCAGGAATTACTTTTCCAACTGCTTTTGCAGCTCCTGTAGAAGATGGGATAATGTTACATGATGCAGCACGACCACCTCTCCAGTCTTTTCTTGAAGGACCATCAGTTGTCATTTGAGTCGAAGTTGTAGCGTGAACTGTAGTCATTAAAGCTTCAACAATTCCAAAATTATCATTGATTACTTTAGCTAATGGAGCTAAACAGTTAGTAGTACAAGACGCGTTAGAAACGATCAAATCAGAAGCTTTAGCTTCAGTATGATTTACTCCCATTACAAACATTGGTGCATCTGCAGATGGAGCAGAGATAATTACTTTTTTAGCACCACCTTTGATGTGCTCATTTGCAGTTTCAACAGTTGTAAAGAAACCAGTACACTCAGCAACTACATCAACATCAACTTCATTCCATTTCAAATCAGCTGGGTTTCTTTCAGCAGTGATACGAATGTTTTTTCCGTTTACAAAAAGTTTTCCTTCTTTTACTTCAACAGTTCCATTGAAACGTCCGTGAACTGAATCGTATTTTAATAAGTAAGCTAAGTGATCTACATCTAATAAATCATTGATCGCTACTACCTCTACATTATCTCTATTGAAAGACTCTCTAAAAACAATTCTTCCAATTCTACCAAAACCGTTTATTCCTAATTTTACTTTTGACATTTCTTTATTATTTATTCATTTAAAAAAATAGATTGTCTACCAATCGTATTTAGCATTATTATGTTGACATGATTTCAGAAACACGCAATAATTCTCTATCAATTTCTGATTTTCCTTTTATAGCTTGCTCTAATGGAGTAAGATTTACTTTATCATTTTGTAAACCAACCATATAGTTTGATTTTCCTTCTATCAATGATTCTACGGCTTTCACCCCTAACCTACTAGCTAGAACTCTATCAAAACAAGATGGAGCGCCACCACGTTGCATGTGACCTAATACAGAAACACGTACGTCATATTCAGGTAAATTTGCCTCCACGTAATCTTTCAATTCAAAAACGTTTTTACCTATTTTATCCCCTTCTGCAATTACAACAATACTAGATGATTTTCCAGATGCTTTACTTTTTTTCAAAGAATCTAATAATCTTTCTAATCCTAAATCAGCTTCTGGAATAAGAATTTCTTCGGCACCAGCACCAATTCCTGCATTCAAAGCAATATGACCTGCATCTCTCCCCATTACCTCCACGAAGAATAAACGGTTGTGAGACGATGCTGTATCTCTAATTTTATCAATACAATCTACAACAGTATTCAAAGCAGTATCATACCCTAGAGTATGACTTGTACCAAAAATATCATTGTCTATCGTACCGGGAATCCCCATTACTGGAAAATCAAATTCATTATTAAAAAGCAATCCTCCGGTAAAACTTCCGTCTCCACCAATCACTACTAAGGCATCAATTCCAGCCTTCAATAAGTTCTCGTGCGCTTTCTTTCTTCCTTCTGGTGTTCTAAACTCAATAGATCTAGCCGATTTTAAAACCGTTCCACCTTTATTTACAATATTATTTACTGATCGAGGTCCCATATCCTTGAAGTCTCCTTCAATCATTCCTTGATATCCTCTATAAATCCCTATACATTCTATGTTGTGGTATGCGCATGTACGAACTACTGAACGAATAGCAGCGTTCATTCCGGGTGAATCACCACCTGATGTTAAAACCCCTATTTTTTTTATTGTTTTTGGCATTATTTAAGTATTAAAGTGTAAAATTAGGAAACATAACCCACTTAAAGCGTTATGTTTATATTAAATTAGTTTGCTATTCAGAATTCAAACGTTTTCGTTAATAAGTTTTCGAAAAAACAAAAAAAATCATGTTTTTTTCAACAAAAGTTAATTAATTCAATTAATATTTGACAATTAAGTATTAAAAACTGTTTTTTAATCATTTTGAAATGTAGCAATAAGAGCATGTAAATCAGTGAAATTAGCACTGTTATACAAGCACCTCATTTTGATTGTTTACAAGTTCAAAAATCGGTACAAGAACCGGTGCTTTAGCTGTGTAAAATAGAAGCTATTTGAGTATAAAGAAAGAGTGACCCTATAAAAAGTGATTTATAAGTAAGAAACAATTCTGTTTTTAATAATCTTCGTCCGGAATTAGTCCGTCACGGTTTTTATTAATATCTTCTTTTTTAGGTTGTTTGGGTTTTGTAAAATTGATATACTCAGGTGACAGGCTTGAATCCTGATAAATATCGTTGCTACCATTTAGAGTATCTATTTTATATTTTTTAGAAATCTTATTAAACAGCTCTTTAAAAGTATCAAAATCTACTTCATAAGAAATTCCCAAGCCTTGAGTGTAACCTATTCCTTGACCTATATAATTGATATCGTTTTCACGATTAAACAGTCGTAAATTAAGTGTACCATCATCATTAACTCTATATTGCACCTCTAAATCCCCTACGATAGCTGACTCGTTGATTCCTCCAAAAGGAACCCCCACTTTACCATTAATGGTAATTCTTTCATTGATTTTAGACGATATAGTTGCTACAACTCTACCATCGGTTTCTTTACCAATTCTTCTATCAGCTGCAATATAATTAAAACCAACTTTGAATTTTTCATTGTCAGATTTTATAATTCCGCCCAATAAACTCGAAGCGGTCTCAAACAAACTTCCAGAAAAATCAGATTGTGTTACTCCCTCTGGACTTAAAAAACCACCTGAAGACAGTAAGTACAACGCTTGCGTTTGCCTCACATCTTTGTCATTCAACTTGTATTGGATTTCCGATTTCAACACATTACTTACTGTGGGGAACTCGATATTAAAATCGGGTTCAGGACTTGCTAAATCTCCTTTTATACCAATAACAACTTCTACAGGTACTTTTTTATTAAATGATGAATTTTCTAATAAAACCGCTGGGTTCGCAATTGTTTTATACACTGCTTCTAAGTTCAACTGCGCCTTCATAGGGTTTCCTTCCCACGAAATAGAACCTCCTTTTTTAACATCAAATTTCTTATCTACTAGTCCACCATACTTAAAATTATAACTTCCTTCATAAGGCTGAAAATCTCCCCACATGTTAAATTTACCTAGAGTATTTATTTTAAACAATAAGGATCCATATCCTTTTCCTTTCATACCATGGCCAGAATTCCTATCAAGGATCACCTCTACTTCAGCATCTGGTGTGATATCTAAATCAAACTCTAGTTCTAGTCCTTTATATTTCCTACTGTTATCAACAATTCCTTTTTCAATATTGTACTTCTCTTTGGCCGTTAAAAAATGAATAAAATTGTTATCACTTACACTTTCGGCATCATTTATAGGAATCTTAACAGCTGTCCCTTTCTCTGATTTCGCACTTACATTAATGAACAATCCATTTGTAGGGCCTTTTATTGTAGCACTACCATCTATAAACGCCGTTCCATAATAGGCAGCATCTTCCTTGTCCTTAGTGTCCAAAACTAAAAAACGTTTCGTATCTACAGCTAAATCCAGTTTCCAATCGCCAAAATTATTATGCTCGATTAACCCGTTTAAAGTTCCTTTAGTGTCAAACTTTGAGTCTGTAATCGTATTACTTCTAAACAAGAATTTTTGATCAACTAAGTCAATAATCGAGCGATCATTCAAGACATAATCGACATTCAAATAAGGAATTGTCATTCCGGTTTGATCCGCATACAATCGACCATTTATTTTAGGTTTCTTCAAATTACCTTCGATTGCCGCATTTCCAGAAATCAAACCTCTAATATTGGTCATCACATCCCCTCCTATTGAGCTCAAAATTCCCAAATTAAACTTATCTAGTTTTAATTGTAGATCAAGAATAGTTTCTTTATTAATCACTTGAAAATTACCAAAAGCATTCAAAGATTCTAAATTTTCATTCTCTAAAAACGAATTAATGGTAAATTTCTCTAAATTTTCGTCTCCCTCAATATCAAAACTTAGCACACCTAAATCCGTTTTATTGATATTTAAATGATCTACTTTTAAGGATGCTGTGGGTTTATAAATAGCATTATTTTGCTTAAAATTAATCTCTCCATTAATATTTCCATTAAAAACAAATTTATCATCAGCTGGAGTAATTTTGAATAAATCCACATCTTTAAAACTTAACTTTAAGTCCATATTTGTATTATCCTTTATCTTTCCTTTTAATGAAATGGCTTGTTTTTCGTGCGATAAAATAATGTCGTCTATATTGAAATTTCTAAACGATTTATCAAAAACAATCTGATTATTTGGAGTGTCTTCTTCATTCAAAAACCATAAATAATCTTTAAACTTCAGCTCCGATTTACTAATACCAACCACATTGTCATTATTCTCATTAATGGTATGGTACAAGTTTAAATTAAAATAATCATCTCCTTTAGAACCTCCCTTGAACTCTGACCGAAAGAATAAAGTATCTTTCATAGTCACATTAATCAAACTAAAATCACGAATTTTATAATACTTCGTCTTGATGCTATCTAGTTCTACATACGCATTATAAAGCGGATTTTTATTATCAATTGCCACTCTTATGTTATCAAAAATATTTTTTGAAGCAACAATTTGAGGAGAATTAAAATTAAGCTTAAACTCTTGAATATCCGATTTGATATTCCCTTTTACAATTGTATTGGCTGCAATTGCAATTTCAGGATAGAATATCTCAATAATCTTATTGTAAATGGTAAAGTTAAATTTAAGAAATTGTCCCTTGCTTACTTTATTAGGCTTAAAATTTGTGTACAAACTACCTAATGAATTCTTAACTAAATTCCCCAATTGACTAAATTGAAATTTCCCTATAATTTGCCCTTCAACAATGTCTGGAGAGTTGACTGTTATAGTTCTAATTCTTTCATTATCAAAACTCGAGTATATATTAAAGTCATTAAAAAAATAGGTCTCTTTTACATTTTGATATGAAGTTTGTTTGATAAAAATATTCCCCTGAAGATCTTCAATTGTATTTCCTGTAACTTGTACCAAGACATCTCCTTTAAAAACCGAAACAGAATCTTTGACTAGCTTCAATTTATGCAAATCGGCATTTTCTACATTAATATGAAAATCATATTTGGTGTTTTTCTTGCTAAAATTTAACAAACCATCAAAATTCATACTCAAATTAGGATCGTTTACCGAAATTTGACCTTGATAATTGGGCGCTTTAAAATTCCCGTTAACAACAACATTAGTATAGGTGTAGTCATTATAATAAATTTTAGTCACATCTCCTTTTAAAGAAGTGTTCAAATATTTTTCGGTAAAACCTTTCCCGTCCACATCAATGTCCATGCTTACTTTACCTAAATCTTTTCGATCTAATAAAGCACCCACATCAAAATTATCCAATACTACATTGCCCACGTAGCTAGCTTTATCTATAAAATCAATACTAGTCATACTTAGCACCGACTGTAGATTACCCAAAGCTGAAGTTAAAGAGAAATCAGCAGAAACTGCTGTTCTTGTCAACTGAGTAGCTCCTATAATTTCAAAATTACCCAACTTTTTCATCTCCATTGGCAATCTTTTCCCTAGAACATTTGGAAGGATGCTAGCTAGGTTATCAAAACTAGTGGATAGTTTACTAAAATCAGCATCCATCAAAAACCTTTGATCCTTGTTACCAAACATGTTTTTAAAAACAATAGACCCATACATTTTTGTATTATTAGAGTCTACAAGATTCAACTTAGTGATTTTTAAATTATTCAAAGGCCCTTTAATAACCCCTTTTAAATTAAAAAACTGATTTTTACCAAGTTCGTCGTAAAACACACGAATGTCATTAGAAGCAATTTTAGACTTATGGATTTTTACATCAAATTTTACTTTATCAGTAAAATTGGCAAAATCAGTGATCTTATAATTCAAATAAACATCCGCATCGATCTCTGATTCTTTGGTTTTAATTTTTAAAGAGGCCAGTTTAATTTGCTTTTTGGTGTAACTAAAGTCCGAACTCAAATTATCGACATACAGTCCGCGATGATCTAAGAAAGACATTTTATTGATTAAGGTACTTACATCTGGTCCATACAATAAAAAATTACTTATTGAAGCATTTAATCTAGTGAAATCAACTTGTTTGGGAGTGTTTTTATTCTCATCAGTCAATATAAAACGACCGTTGGAGATTGTCGCCTCTTTTGCTTTAAGCAAAAAATGTTTGCCTGATGATTTTCCAGTTCCAAAGGCATTGATAAAGTGATCAATGTTGGTTTCTTTCTCGTTTTTGTAGGTTTTTAAATTAAATAATACCCCATCCAACCGAATATCTTTAAAAATTAAATCGCCATCTAGTAGCTTTTTCCCGTCAAGTATATTCGTATTAACTATTTTAGAAAAAATTAATGTGTCTTTATGATGGTCTAAAATTAATACATTTTTAAATTTAACTCCACCAAAAATGGAGATCCTTACTTCATCAATAGCAATTTTTGTCCCAAAATCTTTATTAATCGAATTCGTAAAATACTGTGCAACTTTAGTTTGAACGAAGGGCAAAGAAAGGGCAATACCAAGCGCCAATAGGAGCAGGATTAATCCTAAAATGAAGCGAAAAATTATTTTGATGAATTTTTTGATACCTTTTGTTATTATATTTTTTTCTAAATAATTATTTTGCCCAAGGAAAGAGCGGCACCTTTCATAAAAATTCTTTAATTTTGGCTGCGCCGTAAAAATAAAAAAAATAAAATCGGTTTGTCAAATATAATCCAAAATTTGTGCCTTTTTATGCAAAATTCCCAGGTTTTTATTCTTGCTATCGAAAGCTCTTGTGATGATACAGCTGCTGCCGTATTAAATAACGACAAAGTATTATCGAATGTTGTTGCAAACCAGCTCATTCACACTCAATATGGAGGTGTTGTGCCCGAGCTTGCCTCACGTGCACATCAACAAAATATAGTTCCCGTAATTGATGCAGCATTGCAAAAAGCTAATATTACAAAAGACCAACTTTCGGCAATTGCCTTCACGCAAGGACCAGGCTTGATGGGTTCTCTCCTAGTTGGTAGCTCACTTGCTAAATCAATGGCACTTGCTTTGCAAATTCCATTAATTGCCGTGAACCACATGCATGCGCACATTTTAGCGCATTTTATTGACGAAGAAAACTTTGATAAACCTAGCTTTCCGTTTTTGGCCTTAACAATTAGTGGCGGTCATACCCAAATTGTAAAAGTCAATGATTTCTTTGACATGCAAATTATCGGAGAAACAACTGATGATGCTGTGGGTGAAGCATTCGATAAAAGTGCCAAAATATTAGGACTTCCTTATCCTGGTGGACCATTAGTCGATAAATATGCACAACTGGGCAATCCAAAAGCTTTTCCTTTTACAAAACCTAAAGTACCAGGATTAGATTTTAGCTTTTCGGGATTAAAGACCGCAATTTTATATTTTATTCAAAAGAAAAAATTAGAAAACCCTGATTTTATCACCGAAAACCTAAATGACATCTGTGCTTCTATCCAACATACAATTATCGAAATTTTAATGGATAAATTAAAATTAGCGGTAAAAGAAACCGGAATTAAACAAATCGCTATTGGAGGCGGTGTATCTGCAAATTCTGGTATTAGAAAAACACTGAAAGAAACTGAACAAAAATACGGTTGGAAAACCTTTATACCTAAATTTGAATACACAACAGATAATGCTGCAATGATTGGAATTGTAGGTTATCAAAAATTTTTATCTCAAAAATTTGAAACTTCATCTGTAGTTTCAAAAGCACGAATACAATTCTAAATTATGCAATTATTTTACAGTCCTGATATTGACAAAAAAAATGAAACCTTCACATTTGACAAGGTCGAAAGCAAACATATTATAAAAGTTCTACGAAAAAAAGATACTGACATTTTACATGTAACTAATGGATTGGGTGAGTTATTTGAAACCGAAATTACATTAGCATCTGATAATAAGTGTACCGTAAAAATACTTTCCTCCACACAACAAGCTCCGCCAAAAGCACATGTGCACCTTGCCGTAGCCCCTACCAAAATGAATGATAGATACGAATGGTTCCTTGAAAAAGCAACTGAGATAGGTGTACAAGAAATCACCCCTATTATTTGTGATCACTCGGAGCGAAAAGTAGTAAATCAAGAACGTTTTGAGAAAATAATTTTGGCAGCAATGAAACAATCTAATGAATTGTTTTTACCCAAACTAAACAATGCTATCACTTTTAAAGAATTTATAAAGCAAAAAAGCAACGGACTACAATTGATAGCGCATTGCGAGGAGACCGATAAAAAGTCACTAAAATCAGTATTGAAAGCAAATGAAAACATCACGATGCTGATAGGACCTGAAGGTGATTTTTCTGAAAAAGAAATTGCATTAGCTATCGCAAATGAATACGTTCCTGTTTCACTTGGTACAACTCGATTACGCACAGAAACAGCTGCAATAGTTGCTTGTCATAGTGTCGCTTTCTTTAACGAAGATTAAAACATCTACAATTATGAAAAAACTATATGCGGTTTTCCTATTGATCTCTATTTCTTCTTTTGCTCAAGAAATCGCATTGGTTAAATACAATGGTGGTGGTGATTGGTATGCAAATCCAACGTCACTCCCTAATTTAATTCAATTTTGTAATGCAAATATTGGTACCATAATTAAGCCAAAACCTGCAACTGTAAGTCCTGGTAGTTCTGATATTTTTTCCTATCCGTATGTACACATGACCGGGCACGGAAATGTAGTTTTTAATGATGCCGAAATCAGCAACCTAAAAAAGTACCTACAATCTGGAGGGTTTTTACATATTGATGATAATTACGGTATGGATCAATACATTCGAAAAGAAATAAAAAAGATATTCCCTAACAACAGTTTAGTCGAAATACCAGCTACTCACGCAATTTTTCAAAAACCTTTTTTATTTTCGAATGGTTTACCCAAAATCCATGAACATGAAGGAAAACGTCCGCAAGCTTTCGGAATATTTATCGATAGTAAACTAGTCTTGTTATATACCTTTGAATGCGATTTAGGTGATGGTTGGGAAGATCCTGAAGTTCATAACGACCCTGCTGGAGTTAGAGAAAAAGCACTGAAAATGGGAGCTAATATCATCAATTATATCTTTAATAATTAAATAGTGCTCTTTTGCCACGGTAGTAAAATTATCATTCCTTCCTGTTTCAATTAAAAACACCTCTTACTACTTTTTTTCCCTAATTGAATCTAAAAATACGCTGTAAAAGAATTGGAATTAAGAATCTTAATCGTAGGAATAAACAGTTGTTTTTACAAAGCGTTATTTTTTTTATAAAGCACTAATCCGCGCCAAATAAGGGTTCTTAAATAAATGTTAATTTATTTTTTATAAATATTTTTTTATTCATATTTTTTGTTATAAAATTGCTGTATTATTAACCAATAATTAGTTTTTTATAACAAAACCTACTATTATTATGAAAAAAGTTATTTTATCTGCAATGACAATGTTATTACTATTTTCTTGTCAAAATGATCAAACCGAAAGCACTATCGATGCTACAAATGCAATGGCAAAAAGAGCTTGTGCTTCACAGGAAGTACTTGACGCACAGCTAAAAGCCGACCCAACTCTTGTGCTTCGCATGAATCAAATCGAAGCTTTTACTCAAAAATCAATGTTGACCAGTCGTTTAGTAAATGGGAAAATTATTATTCCTGTCGTTGTAAACGTATTATACAGTACAGCAGCCGAAAACATCTCTGATGCACAAATTCAATCCCAAATTGATGTGTTAAACCAAGATTACACAGCTACAAATACTGATTTTAGTAATACCCCAGCCGAATTTGCAGGCGTTGCCGCTAACGTTGGAATTACATTTGAATTGATAAAAATCAACCGAAAATCAACAAATAAAACATCATGGGGAACAAGAGATGCCATGAAGAGTACAAAAAAAGGAGGTTTAGACCCAACCTCACCTACTACTACATTAAACATGTGGTCATGCAACATAGGTGGAGGAATCTTGGGATATGCACAATTTCCTGGAGGTGCTAGTGCAACTGACGGTGTAGTAATTGACTCTGATTATTTTGGGATCACTACAGCTAGTTACCCATACAATTTGGGAAGAACAGCAAGCCATGAAGTAGGTCACTGGATGAATCTTAGACATATTTGGGGTGATGCTTCTTGTGGAGACGATTTAGTTTCGGACACTCCTGTTCATAAAACATCAAACTTTGGAGTACCAACTTACCCATACGTGAGTACTTGTTTGCCAGCGCACAATGAAATGACAATGAATTACATGGACTATACAGATGATAGAGGTATGTACATGTTCACCAACGGACAAAAAGCTAGAATGACAGCTTTATTTGTTGCTGGAGGTGTGCGTTCAGGATTCCGCAATTAATTTTTTTGAAGTTATACCTTAAAAACTCGCTACTTGTTAGCGAGTTTTTTTTATATTTATAGCCTGAAAAACATAATAATGATCACATCAAAAATTATATCCAATGGGATATTAAGAGCCTTAACAACTATCATTCTAGTTTGCTTTGTATTGTATTTTCTTTATCAAATACAAACTGTTATCCTGTACTTGTGTATTTCATTAATTCTCTGCTTAATCGCAAATCCATTTATTACCTTTTTAAAAAAAAGACTCAAGTTTAAAAACATTTTTGCAACAGTAACAACCTTACTGCTATTTGTATTTATGTTAGTAGGCTTTGTACTTCTATTTGTTCCGTTAATTATTTCGCAAGCCGAAAATTTATCACTCCTTGATACAGATTTACTTCAAAGTCAACTTACAATCTTAGAAAATAACATCGAAAACTACTTTAATATAAACAATATTGACATCCAAGGAATTTTAAAAAATGCTAATCTTTCATCAAAGATCAATTATAATTTCTTTACTGATTTTATTAATACCATAATAAATCTAATCGCTGGTTTTGGAATGGGTTTAGCATCTGTTTTCTTCATTACTTTTTTCTTTCTAAAAGATCAATTAATTTTTAAAGAAAAAGCAAAAAAAATTCTTCCAGATGCAACAGAAGATAAAATTCTAAATTCGATTGAAAAAATAAATCAATTGTTAGCGCGCTATTTCATAGGCCTACTTCTTCAATTAACAGTTGTATTTATACTATATTTCATTGTCCTTATTATTTTTGGAAGTGAAAATGCTTTCATTATCGCATTCTTATGTGCCTTACTAAATGTAATTCCCTATATAGGACCTATAATTGCAACCATACTATCGGCTGTTCTTACACTGATTAGCGCTATTGGAACCGATTTTAGAACAGAGATGCTACCTACTACGATGTATATCGTTATTGGGTTTTTAATTGTTCAAATAATAGACAACAATATCAGTCAACCAATCATATTTTCTAAAAGTGTAAATTCACACCCTCTTGAAATATTTTTAGTCACCCTAATTAGTGGTATTACTTTTGGAATTTTTGGAATGGTAGTCGCCATACCTATTTATACCATTATAAAAGTAATTGCCAAGGAATTTTTTCCAAACAATAAAATTGTCTCTGTTCTAACTGAAAAAATATAAAATTGCAACATTCCATATTAGAAACTGAAATTCAACTATTTATAAACCAAAATTTAGAAGTACCAATAACCAAATTAGCACTTCAAAAAAATCCGTTCCCTACTATTGCATGGTTAACTATTCTAGGGCAAATAGAAGCTAAGGCTAAAGCCAAAGACAAGTTGCCTACTTGGTTTAAGACTAATGATATAATTTATCCCACTAAGCTTTCTATTGAGCAAACTTCTTCCGAAAAAACAGCATACTATAAAAGCACTTTAATAGCAGGTGATTCTTTAATAGATTTAACGGGAGGGTTTGGAGTGGATGATTATTACTTTTCACAAAAAATCAAAAAAGTAGCCCATTGCGAAATTAACACCGAATTATCGACAATTGTAAAGCATAATTTCAAACAGTTAAAAATCAATAACATTGAATGCTACCCCGGCGATAGTACTACAACTCTAGACTCAATTACAAACAAATGGGACTGGATATACATTGATCCCTCCAGACGTAATGACGCCAAAGGAAAGGTGTTTATGTTAAAAGATTGTTTGCCAAATGTACCCGATAACTTGGACTTTTATTTTCAGAAAACTAAATCCATTTTGATAAAAACAGCCCCACTACTAGACTTAGCAGCTGGGATATCCGAATTAAAAAATGTGAAAAATGTACACATAATAGCACTTGATAACGAAGTCAAAGAGTTATTATGGGAGTTGCATGCAGGATATAACGACTCTATCATAATAAAAACTGTTAATCTTCTAAAAGACAAAATAGATTCCTTTCAATTTACATATAATAATAACACCATAAACATTAACTATAGTTTGCCTTTACGTTACTTATATGAACCGAATAGTGCTATTATGAAGTCCGGAGGTTTTGATCAAGTCGCCCATTTATACACAATTTCAAAATTACACAAACACTCCCATTTATACACCTCCCCTGAATGCATTGATTTTCCCGGAAGAACTTTTGAAATAATAAAAAACATTCCGTACAATAAAGCAAACATGAAATCTTTTTTGCTTAACGCTAAAGCAAACATTACAACAAGAAATTTTTCCGAAACAGTCGAAAATATTCGAAAAAAATGGAAAATAAAAGAAGGTGGAAATCAATATTGTTTTTTCACTACTGACCAAAATAACAACAAAATAGTTTTAATTTGCACTAAAATATAATAACATGAAACCACTTTTTACAATACTATTATTAATTATCACAGGAAATCTATTTGCACAAACACCTTGTGACTTCAGCACCAACGTTACAGATTCAATTGGCACGTACAAATCAACTACAGAATATTTAATGAGCGAAAAAGTCTTTGCTGGAAACTCATCTTATATCTTTTATTCCCTAGCTTTAACAGATGGTCTACCCACTTTGAACATTCAACTAATACAAAAAAGTAAAGGTTTCTTAAAGGTGAACTGTTTTGACAATAAGTCAAAATTATTTCTCCAACTTAACGATGGAAAGATCATTACATTAATACATACCAACCAAGAAAATTGCGGTACATTAATACGTGATGACAATGGCTTTGACAATAGAGTAACAACAGGGACATTTATGTTTTTAAAAGGAAGTATGGAAGATTTAAAAAACTCCCCTCTTTCATTGATGCGTATAAAATACTTAACCGAAACCGAAGATTTTATTATAAAAAAAGAATTCAAGTCAGAGTTAACTAATTTAACTTATACACCAGATACCTACTTTATTAATAATCTACATTGTGTCGAATAATTATTCGACACAATCCCATTTAGTGTTTGAAACTTTATCTTTGAGTGCAGTTTTCAAATTATAGTGCCACCACTCAGAGTCAAAAGAGACAAAACCAGCACCCTCCATAATTTTTTTAAGCAATTTTCTATTCTCGATCACCTCTTTAGAGAGCATCATATAATTATGACTTGCTTTCTCTCCAAAAAAATCAAAAGTAGTCCCCATATCAACTTCGTTCCCTTCTAAATCTACCAGAGTAATATCGACCGCACCTCCTCTATTATGTATAGATCCCTTTGCTGGGTCTGCAACGTATTTTGGATTTGAAACAATTGACCACATCTTCTTTTGAATATCTAAAGGTCTATAGCAATCAAAAAACTTAATTCTATATCCCTTTTTTATAAATACAGTATTTGCCTTAATGATAGCATTTACAGTTTTCAATCGCAACAGACATTCTCCACAGTTATAGACTTTTTCCTTTAAGAAATTGTCATTTGTAGCATACTTCATATCGTACACAAAATCTTTACTAAAAGCCTTAATATTAACGAAAGCAGTGTCATTTTGCAACAAAGCCTTCTTTCCTATAGTTTTATGATTCAATTCTTGACCCATACAAGAACCTATAGACAAAACAAATAATACTAACGAATAAATAATTAAAAAAAATTTCATATCCTATATTTTAAAACCTAGTTAAGCATGTAGAAACAATACAAATAGATTAATGATTGCAGCAAATATAGTTATAGTTCAATATAAAGCAAAAAAAAACTCCAATTAGCAAAAGCCAATTGAAGTTTTAGTACTCAGAGCGGGACTTGAACCCGCACGAACATTGCTGTTCACTGGATTTTAAGTCCAGCGTGTCTACCAAT
>NZ_JACRUK010000048.1 GCF_014305155.1 Flavobacterium muglaense | reverse complement strand
ATACTTTCTCCTTTGAATGATTCCATAATAAAATTCTTTCACGAAAGATAAGAATTTATCTTTACACCTCTATAAATTGTTTTGTATCGCTGTCAAAACGTCTTAGAACGACGTCTTTGCATTGGTATTCTAATTCAATTGTTGGAAACATTTTAGAAGCTGTTTCTAAATTTTCTAAAGATAATTTTCGGGCAATTGATAAATGAGGATCAGAGCTTTTATGTACAATGGGAAACCTAATTTCTTTTTGAAATCGTTTCATTATTGGCAGCAGTTTTTCTTTCGAATAAGAATTTGGTCCTATAAAAAAAGCACCGTTTGGATAACTATTAAAATGATTCAAAACTACGTTCGTAGGTTCGATGGAGTCGCTTATTTTAGTTAGCTGTTTTGCGATATTTTCGAGTTGTAGATCTGTAGCTGTAAATTCTCCAATAGTAATATGTGCCAATGCGTTTTTACTATTAAACCAGCCTATTTCTTGGGCTAACTTTTCTTTCATCATCTTTATTTCGGCAACAATTTCATCTGATGGATTTAAAACGATGGAGTAGGTATGGGGCATTTTATAAAATTAGTTCAGCGGTTAAAAGGAATGAATTATAGTTTTTTAATAGTACAATCGAAAATCAAGCAGTTTGCAAAGGGCGTAATGTTTTTGATGCAATTCCTCTACAATTTCAACAACATCATCAATTTCCTGACAGAGGCTAAAGAACGCTTTGTCAATAGCAAAACTAGGCAATTGATAAGCAACTTCACCATAACCTGATACAGCGTAAGCACCTGTAATGTCAAGGAAATATTGGGCTTCTTCGGCAGTTAAATCCAGTACTTTTGCATTCGAAAAATGAATGATTTTACCTTTCATCTTTCCTTCAAATAGTTCAGCTATTTCTTCAAAACTATAATAGTAATCGTTTAGGCAAATACTATTGCGTTTACCCGGCATCACTAAATAGATGATTTCATAATCCTTAAAATTATGATCGTGATACAGCAACGCACTCAGGCTTTCTTCCAGTCCTTCGATGGTGTCGCAGTTTTTATATATACTGGCAATTCCCTGTTCAAGAACGAGTTGTTCTAAGTTTTTAACTACTGGTGTTGCGGTGGTAATTTCGACATCTCGAACTCCTTCGAGGCAAAAAATAAATTTATCCTGATCCATTATCGTTTTTTAAGGAGGTAGTTTATCTAAGCGCAAAGATAGGTTTTTAGGTCTAAAAAGTTGGTGCTATTCGGTACAATAGCGGTTTGTTTATTGGTTTTTATTATGCAATAATCCCAAACACTTTGATATTAAAGTGTTTGGGATTATTGTAAGAAAATAAAAAATATTATGCTTTTAGTGAAGACATGTCAATTACAAAACGGTAACGAACATCGCTTTTTAGCATGCGCTCATAAGCGGCATTAATATCTTGCATTTTTATAATTTCAATTTCAGAAACGATATTGTGTTCCCCACAAAAATCTAACATTTCTTGAGTTTCGGCTATTCCACCTATTAAAGAACCAGCAATTGATTTTCGACCTAAAATCATAGGAACCGTATTCAAGAATGGATCTAATGGACCTAGATTACCTACAAGTACCAGAGTTCCATTAGTGTTTAATGTAGCAACGTAAGGATTAACATCATGTACATAGGGAACCGTGTCAATAATTAAGTCAAATTTCCCGCTGACTGTTGCCATGTGGGCGTCATCTGTAGAGATAACCACAGCATCAGCACCAAGATCTAATGCATCTTGTTCTTTGTTAGCGGATCTAGAGAACAAAGTTACTTCGGCACCTAAACCTTTGGCAAGTTTAATGGCCATATGTCCTAAACCGCCTAGTCCTACAACGGCTACTTTGCTTCCTTTTCCTACTTTCCAGTGTCTTAATGGAGACCAAGTTGTAATTCCGGCACATAATAATGGAGCAACGGCAGCAAGGTTTAAGTTAGTCGGTACTTTTAATACAAAGTGCTCTTCCACTACAATTTTTTCTGAATATCCTCCAAAAGTATATCCTCCTAAGTATTTGTCTGGTCCATTGTAGGTACCCACCCATCCATTAGCACAGTATTGTTCTAAATCGTTTTTGCAACTCTCACAAGTGGTGCAAGAACCAACTAAACAACCAACACCTGCAAGATCACCTACTTTAAATTGGGTTACATCGCTACCTATTTTGGTTACTCTACCCACAATTTCGTGACCTGGTACTGATGGATACAAAGTTCCGCCCCAGTCATTACGAGCAGTATGTAAATCAGAATGACACACTCCGCAATACAAAATTTCTATTTCTATATCTGCTGCGTTGACTGCTCGTCTATCTATGTTTAATTCTTTTAAATCGGCATCGGCTGCTGCTGCACCAAATGCTTTTACTGCTGTTGTACTCATGTTTTTTTTTGTTATTTGTTACGCTATATGGATTAAAACCAGTCATTGAATCTTGGAAAAAAAATGAATTATTCAATACTGTTAAAACAACTACCTTAGATATTGGCAAACAAAAACTTTAGCTTTCGAAACCTTCTACATTCAATAACTTAATTTTTATATATTTCTATTTGAAATAGGAGACTGAAACTATAATTTATAACTTAAATTTGAACATTGGAAAAAATAGCATTTTATGGTAATCCGTAAGGTTTTGTTGTTTTTTAAGTTTAGGTTTAGATCGATTTTTAAGATGGAAACTAAAAGAACCGAAGTTCAGTTGGCTGCAATACGACAACTGTTGTACAAGAATGTTTTGGATGAGGTTACTAGAGAATAAATAAATTATAGCAGTTAGCAATTGTGTTCGTAATTGCGTAAATAGAACAACTAGGATATGAGTATTAAGATTTTACATACTGCCGACTGGCATATTGGTAAGCAGTTACTAAAAATTGATTTTGCCCAAGACATGAATCTCTTTTTTGATTGGTTAATCAGCTGTATTGAGGAGCAAAATATCAATGTATTATTGATGTCGGGTGATTTATTTGATCAGGCTAATCCTTCACAGCAGGCCATGAAGCAGTACTATTATTTTTTAAAGCAATTATTGCCTTTGAATTGTAAAGTTATTATAACAGGAGGGAATCATGATTCTCCTCATGTGATCAATGCGCCAAAAGAACTGTTGGAAATTCTAGATATTAGCGTGGTAGGTGGTGTTCCTGAATCAATTTCTGAATTATTTGTAACAATCGAATTAGAAGGCCAAAAAGTGGTGGTGGCTGCTGTTCCTTTTTTACGAGACAAGGATATTCGGTCTGTAGCTGCAGGTGAATCGTATGATGATAAAATTGAACTGATCAAACATGGAATTGCGACTTATTTTAGCGAAGTAAATGAATATTACAAGGACAATTACAAGGGCGTTCCTTTTATAGTGATGGCACATTTATATGCGCAAGGTGCTTCGGTATCAGAAAGTGAACGCGAAATTCAAATTGGAAATCAAGCCGGTGTAGAATCCTCAGTTTTTGGGGATGAACCTCATTATGTTGCTTTAGGACATATCCACAGACCCCAAATGGTTGGCAAACCACATATTAGATACAGCGGTTCGCCGATAGCATTGAGTTTTAGTGAAAAAAAAGACCTTAAAGCCGTTTGTATTTTAGAATTAGAAGGCGATAATTTTACGATTTCTTCGCTTCCCATTCCGAAATTCCGAAAATTGATTTCTATTAAAGGGACCGTGGAAGAAGTACAAAAGGAAATAGTAAACTACCAATCCGACTCCCCTTTAATCGATTTGGCCGAAGTATTGATCGAAGAGGAAAATGAAAATATTGAACACATTAGAATATTAGAAGAATTATTGACTACTGAACCACAAAATGGGCTCCAAATTTTGAAAGGGAGTATTAAATTCAAGAATGAGGTTGCAGGCACTTCAAAACTACTGACAAAAGGGGAAGATATCAATGATTTTTCGCCAGTTCAAATGTTCGAAAAGCGCTTGGAGCAGGATGATTCGATAGAAAACTCGAGGGATTTTGTAAATGCTTTTAAGGAAATAATGGAGGCTTTGCAGTCGTCAGATTCAATCGATTAATATTTCAATAAAATGGACACATGAAAATTTGTAAGATAAAATTTAAAAATATACATGCCCTAAAAGGCGAGCATGCTATCGATTTTGAGAATGGTATCCTTGGCGAAGCAGGGCTTTTTGTGATTACAGGCGCAACTGGAACAGGAAAATCGACCATTCTGGATATCATTACCTTGGCTTTGTATAATAAAATACCAAGAATTGAGAAATCAATCAGTGAGAAGATCATTGAGGAGGAAGGAGTTATTCTAACTAAAAATGCGCCGGATTGTTACGCCGAAGTGGAATATGAGGTTAAAGGCAAGCGATACTTGTCTTCTTGGTCCATTCGTAGAACCAGAACCGGCACATTAGCGAGTAGAAAACAAGAATTGACGGAGCTTGAAACGGGTACTATTTTAGTATCAAGCGTCAATGAAGTAGTGGCTGAAAACGAGCGAATTATTGGTCTAAATTACAATCAGTTTGTACAATCGATGATTTTGGCTCAAGGCCAATTTTCGAAATTACTTTTGGCTAAAAAAGACGATCGAAATGCACTTTTGGAGGAGATAACAGGTTCTTCTATTTATCGAAAAATAGGTAGGGCAGTGTTCCAAAGATTTAGAGGTGTAGAAGATGCTGTAAAAACCCAAGAGATCAAAATGGGGGAAACCGTATTGCTAACCGATGAATTATTGAAAGCAATTCAGGATGAAATACTGGAAAAGAAACCGTTGTTTATAGCTAATGAAGTAAAACAAAAGGAGCTCGAAAAGAAAAAAGCACTAAAGGAAAGTATTCTTAAAAACAAACATAAAAAACAGCTCAACCTAAAAGAATGGGATGCTTTTTTAGTAGAAAAAAATGAAGCTTCAAGCCAAGAAAAGCAGTTAGAAGTTCATGATACTGTGGTGGTTTTTAAAGACCAAATGCTTCAGATTGAAGGAGCTGATAAAACCACATCAGAACTTACTGTTGCAATAGAAAAAGGAAAACAGGGTGTCGTAGATTTTGAAATAACAAAGAAAGAGTTAATCAAAGCAGCTGCTGCATTAATAGGTACAGCAGTAACAGAAGAAAAGCTTGAGGTTTTATTGGAGGATTTTAGGAAAAAAGTAGTTGCGCTACAAAATGTAGAAAAGGATATATTAAACGAAGCCAAGCAGGAAGTGGTGCGTATTGAGTCTAAATTACAAGAACTTAAAGCGTACGGAATAATTCTAATAGCGGGTGAAAATCTGTCGGGAGACATCGAGCAAGAATTAAAAACGATTGAAGCAGAAATAACTCGTAAAGGAATTGCAACCATAGAAGCCATTCGTACAAAAAAGGACGAGCTGTCAAAACTAGTTTTACCGGCTAACCAGTTGATTGGTAATAGGAAATTATATGATGAAAAAAAGAAGGGAATAGCCGAGTTAAAATCCAAGATTAAAAAGCAGTTCAGTGAAATTAATGATTTTATAGCAAGCCAAAAACTGCAAAAAGAAGCATTGGATGTCCTTCTTCCAATAGTTGAAAAAGCAAAAATAGAGTTGGAAGACTGGAAGCAACGTAAAAGCCTCGATCAACATCGTGCGGACTTAGAACCAGACAAGCCTTGCCCGTTATGCGGTTCTTTGAGTCATCCGTATGCGCAACATGCCGAAGACGTTTTGGTGAGTACCTTGCAAGATAAATTTGATGAACTAACAAAAAAATCAGAAGCGTTAAATAAAGAAGGGTTGCTAATTGAAGCTAAAAAAAGCAGTGCACAAGCCAGTAATGCAAAGGACGAATTGGATTTAGAAAAAAGGGAAGCCGATTTGCAAATTGCAGAAAATGAAATAGCGACCTTGTGTTCACAATTGAACTGGTATAAAGAAGATACGCTTGAAAAATGGGAAGCTGAGTTTACTGCCTTGCAGCAAGATCAAACCAGCTTAGACAAATTAGAGAAATACCTGCAAGCCAAAGTAGTTTTGACTGATCTAGAAAAGATAAACAGCAAGTATTTGGTTTTAAAAGCAGCTTATTTACAAGCCAAAGAAACGCTATCGACTGTTTACAATAAGAAGGACATTAATACTGATGTTAGTGATTTGACTAGGAAATTTAGCCTATGCCTTGCAGATATTAGTAGTCTAACCGCACAGTTGGTTGAATTTACAGCCAATAGGGACAAAACGATAGCTTTAAAAGAGGAACTATTGGCCGTACTGATGCCTGAACTTCAAAAAAGGGAGATTGATTCCTTGGAAATTTTAAAGTCCAAAATACTAGAGGAAGCAATGGCAAGCCAAATTCGAAAAAAATTGCAAAGTATTAAAGACAATGAGATCCGTCTACAAACCAGTTTAAAAGCAATAGAAGAAACACTGGTTGAAGAAGAACGATTAAATGATGCTGCGGTGACACTAGAGGAACTAAACTTAGCATTGCCCAAACTGATACAAATGAATGCCGAACTTCAAAAACAGATATGGGATTTGGAACAACGCATCGAAATTGACAGTCAAAACAAACTGAAGCAAAAGAGCAACCAGGAAATACTGGAGGCGCTAAATAAAGATTTGGCACTTTGGAGCAAAATGAATTTGCTGATTGGCGACGCACAAGGAAAAAAGTTCTCCAATTTTGTACAAGACTTAACGTTGAAACAATTACTGGAGTATGGAAACCAACGTCTTAGAGGGTTTTCTGATCGGTATTTGTTGGATGTAGCTAATGATTCTGATGGATTGAAAGTGATTGATACCTACATGGGAAATACAAAACGTTCTGTATCCTCTTTGTCGGGTGGGGAAACCTTTAAATTAAGTTTGGCATTGGCTTTTGGCTTATCAGATTTGGCCGCTCGAAATGTAGAAATAGAATCCTTGTTTATTGATGAAGGTTTTGGATCACTAGATCCAGAGTCCTTAGATCAGGCCATAAGCATCCTTGAAAATATGCAAAATGAAACAAATAAATCCATTGGTATCATATCGCATGTGGGAGAACTGAAAGATCGTATTGGTTCAAAAATAAAACTGGTTCGCACCGGAGCGGGATACAGTACTATTGAAATCGAATAGATGCAAAAAAAAAAGCGCATTAGTCTCCTTGGATTAATGCGCTTTATAAATATAAATATAAATTTATTTTTTTGATTCTTCAATAGAAACTTTTCTGAACTCTTTTAAAAGTTTTTCAAGTTCCAAAGTTGATTTACGAGCTCTTGCTCCAGCTGCTTTTACACCTTTTTCAACAAGTGAATCAGATTCTGTTTTGAATACTTCGAATTCAGCGTTGATTTTTTCAATTAAATCTTTCATGGTAATACTTTATTAAATTAAGCCGCAAAAATAGAATTTTGGAACTGACAGTGAAATAAAATACTGTTAAAATTCACACTTTTTATTGGCGGAGGCTAAACATCAGTATTTTACATTTGGTACCTATTGATCAATTTCCCTTGAAAAGACAGTCTGTTTTTTTGGATTCTTACTTTTACTTTCAAAATCGTACATTTGAAGGAATTGGAGAACGCTTTTTCGGTAGTTGGTAGTAGTAAATTAATAAAGTGCAAAAAAAGAGCACTACAGCTGTAAGGAATGCCAATGTTCTTCGTCTAACCTAGTATGAATTTGGATTGTAAACATACTTCTTCCACGGCGATACTACTTTTTGCGCAAAGCAATACGGTAGAAAGTGCTTTGAAACCAATTGCTTATCGAAAAAAGCAAAACGAGTTCTTGTGGGGAAAAATGAATCAGAAGGTGATTCGAACGATTCAAAAAACCAAGCTTCCTTATTTTATTTCTGACGAAAACTCGCAACATGGCAACACTTTTGGCCAGCGATTGAGTCATGCCATACAAACGGTTTTTGAACAAGGATTTGACAATGTTATCGTAGTAGGTAATGACAGTCCGGGCCTTAGTCAACACCATTTGCTAAAGGCAAAGAGTAAATTAGCACTTCACAATTGGGTTTTTGGACCAGATTGCAAAGGTGGAACTTACTTAATAGGTGTTTCTAAAACCGTTTTTGATCAAGCGTTATTTGCTAAGATCAATTGGCAAACTCCCAAAGTACTGCATGAATTAAAAGCAATTGCTTTTGGTAGCGCAGCAGAATTAACACCTTTATCTGATTTTAATTGTCTGGATGATTTAAAAAAATTACTGAGGGACTTTTCTTTTTACAGCTGTTTTTCAAACACATTGCTTTCGTTGTTGTTGTATCAACAGCCGCTTCAAGCTGTTGTTAAGAAGCGTTATACTTTTGAGATTATAGGATTTAATTTTAATAAAGGCTCTCCGGTAACGGCTTAGTTAAACGACTTTATTTTAAAATTACGTACCTATAACCCAACCTTAAATGAAACATTTTTTACTGTTTTTATTATTGAGTATCTCCACAGTGGCGGTTGCTCAGGAAGATCTATCGGTCTCCATTATTGATTTTAATACCCAAGAACCTATTGCTAATTTACAAGTGCTTTTAGTAAATGGTTCTCGAAACAGCAGGTTGCAACAAACGTCTAACGGTCAAGGAAAAGTTACTTTTAGAGGAATTCCGGCTTTAGATGGTTACCAAGTGGTTTTTGAAGGAACAGCAATATATGCTGCTCAAAAATCAGAATTTATTAGTGTGCGATCGAATCAAGCACCCAACGTGACTTTGCTTTTAACGCCTACCGATGCTAATAAACTGAATGAAGTAGTGATTACTAAAGGAGCTACTGCACAAATTAATCGAAGGGACGCTGAGGTTTCTTTTGAAATGAAGGCTGCCGAAATTCAGGAGATCCCTGTTGAAGGACGCGATATAACTAGGGTTTTGTTTCGTTTGCCAAATGTATCACAAGCCACAGGTTTTTATGCCGAAGCGCCAAATGTGAGTATTAATGGAGCGAGTTCAGGATATACTTCTTATTTAATTGATGGTTTGGATAATAACGAACGCTTTCTGGGAGGCCAAAAATTTGCGATTCCATCAGGTTTTGTAAAAGATATTACGGTTTTAACCAATAATTTTTCGGCAGAATATGGTTTAACTGGAAGCGGAATCATCAATATAACGCCTCGATCAGGATCGAATGAAACTACGGGTGAAGTTTTCTTTATCACAAGACCAGGACCCTCTATTGATGGAAAATCAAGTTTTGCACAAAGGGATTTATCTGGAAATCAAGTGAAAAATGGTTTTGCACGCTACCAAACAGGTGCAGGAACCGGTGGTGCATTTGTAAAGGATAAAACATTCTATTATGTGAATTTTGAACACACAACAGATATTAAAGATAATCTATTAAATGTGCCTCAATTAGGGGTCACCGAAACAATCAGAGGAACGAATACTTTTAATTATTTTTCTACAAAAATTGATCAGATTTGGAATTCAAATTTCAATTCCTCTTTGCGTGCTAACGTAGGAGTTATTGACATAGAGCGTCAAGGTGGTGGTTTAGATGGTGGATCTACCTTTGCGTCAGCGGGAAATTCGCAACAGCGCAATAGTATTTTATTGGCATTAAAGAACAGTTATAAATTCGGAAATGTGTCTGGGGAAACTAATGTACAATACAGCCGTTTTAGATGGAATTATGCAAAACCTTTTAACCCGAATACTTCACAAGTGACTATTTTAGGGGTAAATGATGAAACGCTAGGTGTAATAGGAAATCCAGGGTATGTATTTGATGCGGTTGAAAACACAATTCAAATTCAGCAAAAAGTTAAATATTATACAGAAAATCATACGATTAAAGCAGGTTTAAATTTCATTAGAGGAGATCATCAATTGTTTGGTGGTGGAAATCCAGTGGGGAATTACCGCGTGAAATTAAATCAAAGTCAAATTGATGGTATAAAAAATAGTGGAGTAGGAGGAGCGTTAAATGTAAATGATATTCCGCTTGATGCTACCGTTTTGAATTATAATGTAGAGTTGCGTCCTACTTCTTTTGGAACAAATCAAGATATTTATTCGGCTTATGTTGAGGATCTTTGGGCTGCTTCTAGCCGATTGAATATTACTTTAGGATTGCGTTACGATTATGATAATTTGTCAAAAGGAGGAAGCGATAGAGGTGATTTTAATAATCTAGCTCCGCGTTTTAATTTCAATTACAAATTAGATAATTCGAGCAGTTTACGGGGAGGATACGGAATCTCATACGATAAGATAAATTATGCTTTGTACAGTGATGCATTGCAACAAAATACGACATCAGCAAGCTACAAATTAGAATTAGAAGAATTAAAAAGACTGGGTATTTTGCCATCAGATACAAATATTGATCGCATTACGTACAACGGAAATTTAGCTGCTTCAGTAGCTGGAGTGAATTATTTACAAGGGCCATCGGCAACGGATTTACAAGGACAAAGAGAAACTGTTTTCTCGAATGAGCGTCGTATTTTAAACCCCAAAGGATATAAAAACTCCTATTCGCATGAGTTTGCTTTAGGGTACCAATTACAATTAACAGATGAGCGTATGTTTTTTGTGGATTTAGTACACAATCGTGGAGAAAATTTAAGTCGTTTACGAAACTTAAACGCTGCGGCAGAATATACTGTTGATCCTAACAATGTAATTATTAGATCACAGGCTGAGGCCGATGCTTCAAGACCAATACCCATCATTAACGGTGGCGCAACCATTGATGGGCAAAGGGTAACTGGAATTGCAAGAAGTGTTATCATGAGCGAAAACGAAGGGAAATCAAGGTATTATGCCATGAGTTTTAATTATCAAAAAGCGAGAGGTACAGATGATTACTCGTATCGATTGAACTATACGCTTTCGTCAAGTAAAAATGATACAGATGGAATTAACTTTAGAGCTTCGGATGGGAATAATTTTGCTAATGAATGGGGACCATCTGTAAATGATAGAACGCATAACATTAACGGAATATATAGCTATTATCCTTTTAAAGGAACTACTGTAACTGTAGCTGGATTGTTGCAAAGTGGGCAACCAATCAATCGCATTCCGCTAGGTTTTGGGACTACAGATTTGAATGGTGATGGTGCCAGTTTTTCGGATGCTTATCAAGGAAATAGCGACCGTTTTCCGGGAGAGAGTAGAAACAACGACCGCTTGCCATGGAACACAACATTTGACTTAGGTTTGCAGCACCAAATTACCATTGCGGGAAAAAATAAAATAGAATTGCGTGCTGATATTTTTAATATTTTCAATGCCGAAAATTTAAGTGGATACAGCAACAATGCTACTCAAAGTAACCAGATTCAAGGTGGATCAAGTGCGAGTGGCTTGTTTACACAACGAAATGCGTCTCCACCAAGACAGTTTCAGTTTGGTGTTCGTTATTTGTTTTAAATGTAGGATTGATGCATTTAACCACATAGAAATATAGAAGAAAAGAGTTGGATAGCCCAATAGTTGGGTTCAGATAGCTGCGTTTTTTGGGATTGCGAGAAACAATTTTAAAAGTATAAAGTTCCTGTTTTTAGGAGATTAAAAGCACAAAAATTGAATTGTATCAATGGATATAATACTACGATACTAATGTCCTGCAAGGCGTTATTGTTTTGCAGGATTTTGAAATGTTGCGTTAGGGATAGTAGCGGCATCTCCTGGTTTTAAAAACAAGGCTTTTTTTAAGCCGTAGTTTTTATAGCGGGAATATAGCGAATAGCCCGCCCACCTTTTTTTGGTGGGAACGCCCAAATAAAATTTAAAATATGTTTATACTACATGCAAATGAGCCAGAGCAATTGGCAGTTTATTTAAAGCAACAACAGTGGTTGCAACAGGACGAAACGATTGTCTCGGTGGCAAAACCTGGCGAGGGAAATATGAATTGTGTGTTGCGTATTGAAACCGAAACACGCACGTTTATCATTAAGCAGTCGCGTGGTTATGTGGAGAAGTATCCGCAAGTTTTAGCACCTGCTGAGCGCGCTGTTACGGAAGGGGCTTTTTATACTAAAATTGCTCAAGCAAAAGAAGTTCAGGAGGCCATGCCGGTACTTTTAGGAATAGATACCGTGAATAATGTAATTGCATTGGAGGATTTAGGAAAAACCAATGATTATGCTGTTTTGTACGATTTGAAACAGCAATTACAAGAAGAGGAGTTGCAACAATTAGTACAGTATTTGAATGGTTTGCACCAAGTTTTTCAAAAAACGGTTGTTGATAATGAATTGATCAATACCGAAATGCGGGCTTTGAATTACGAACATGTTTTTGAGTATCCCTTTAAGATTGAAAATGGGTTTAACCTAGACGACGTACAAATGGGATTGCAAGAACTAGCAATGCCTTATAAGAAAAATGCCGACTTGAAGAATAAAATTGAAAGATTGGGTTCTTTGTATTTATCGAAAGGGAAGTATTTGCTGCACGGAGATTTTTATCCGGGGAGCTGGCTTAAAACCAATGAAGGCATTAAGATTATTGACCCTGAGTTTTGCTTTTATGGCTTACGTGAATTTGATTTGGCTGTACTGGTAGCACATCTTTATTTGACGCAACAAGACGCAAGTGCGATTGCCTACGTAAAGGAAAATTATACAATGTATAACGAACTAAACGAAACGATTTTGAATGGTTTTATAGGAACCGAGATCATGCGTAGGTTGATAGGATTGGCGCAATTGCCATTAAAAATGGATTTGAAAACGAAAGGAGCATTATTAGAATTTGCTCAGCATTTAATTTTAAAACAGCAATAATGAAAACTAAAATAATAGCATTGGCTTTGTTGCTTACCGCATCAGTACAGGCACAAAAGAAGGTTTGGTTTGATACCGATATTATGATTGGAATGCCAGATAAAACGCCTCGTGAGGTTGATGATGGGATTACATTGATTATGGCTTTAAAGCAACCTCAAATAGAGATTGTGGGGATTAGTTCGATCACTTATGTAGATTATAGTTTTCCTATTATCAATAAAATATTGGGATGGCACAATAAGGGAGCGGCAATTCCGGTATATAAGGGATCACCTAAGGCAGATGATTTAGGTGTTGAAAATGATGGTACGAGAGCATTGTATGAAGCGTTGAAAAAAGAGAAGCTTACTATTTTGGCCCTTGGACCGATGACAAATATTGCGACGTTGATCCAGAATCATCCCGATATTATTCCGCAAATAGAGAAAATATCGATTTGTGCTGCCCGTACGCCAGGCTTGCCTTTTAATCCAGGAAACGGAAAACTGAATGTGTTTGATTATAATTATGAACTGGATTACAAATCGATGGATGTGGTTTTAAACTCCTCTATTCCGTTAGTATTTGCAGGGTACGAACCTAGTTCTTACACCCATATTGGGAATATAGATTTGGCTAGTTTAGACCAATCCCTTGAGGCTGATAAATGGCTTTATGACATCGTGCAACCGTGGATGGATAAAAATGAGAAATATTTTGGAGTGAGAGGCTTTATTCCCTTTGATTGTTCGACACTAGGAGTGATCACGCATCCTGGTTATTTTACGTATTACAAAGACATTCCTATAAAAGTAAATTATAGAAAAAACGATGCGATCAAAGTGCAACCTACTGTGCCTTTTAAAAACTTTTTAGAAGTTTCCTATAAGTATAAAAGCAAGAAGAAAGTAGATTATGCGATTCGTGCCTTGCAGGGGTTTGAAGAGGAGATATTAAAAACATTAAGTGCGGCTAGATAGCCGCACTTTTAGTTTACTGTTGCGTTGTATGCTCATGTTGATCTCAATCTTTCAGGTCAATGAAATATTTGTTTAGCAACTGTACGAGCTCGTTTTTGTCAAGCGGTTTTGTAATATAATCTGTAGATCCAGCCGAAATGGCTTTTTCGCGGTCACCGGTTAACCCAAAGGCCGATTGGGTGATAATGATTACGTCATTGTTTATTTTTCTAATTTCCCTGATGGCTTCATACCCATTCATTTCGGGCATTTGAACGTCCATTAAGATTAAATCTACATCCGAATGCTCTAAGAATTTTGCTACTGCCTCGCGACCGTTTACGGCTTGTATAATTTGATCGCCAAATTCGTCTACCGTTTTGAGAATTAGTTTTCTAGATATCGCATCATCATCGGCAATAAGCATTTTTAACTTGGTCGAAATATGAGAAGCATTTTCTTTTTCAATTTGTTGGGTAATTGCTTTTTGCAAATTCATAGGCCTGTTTTGTGTATTGAAGGGCAAAGTAAAGTAAAAAGTGGTTCCTATTCCTTCTTGGCTTTCCAACCAGATCTTTCCGCCTAAAAGGGAAACAAAAGCTTTGGCAATCGCAAGCCCTAATCCTGCTCCTTGACGGGCTTGAATATTGGCAATATCGACTTGAATAAAACGTTCAAAAATCGCTGCTTGACGGGCAAGCGGGATTCCAATACCGGTATCTTTGACAAAGAATTCTATGTTTTTATCTTTGATGTTGTAACCAAATTCGATAGCGCCTTTATCGGTATATTTTATGGCGTTTTTAACAAGATTGGTTAGAATGGCATATAGTTTTTCAGGATCTGTTATGAGGTACAAGTCGGGAAATTGATTGCTGTTGTACGAGAGCTCAATTGATTTTTCTTCGGCATCAAGTTTTAATAGATCATAGACAAATTGTACTTTTTCATTGACATTAACTTCCTGCATGCTTATTTCAACCATACCAGATTCGATTTTTGAAATGTCTATGATTTCAGAAATCAAATTAAGCATTCGGGCACCACTTATCTGGATCAAATTAATATATTCTTGCTGCTCTTCTTTTCCCAAGCCGGGTTCACTGAGCAAGGACGAAAATCCAAGAATCCCATTCATTGGAGTCCTAATTTCATGGCTCATATTAGCTAGAAAGGCCGACTTTAATTGGTCGCTTTCTTCGGCTTTCTCTTTGGCTTTTACTAACTCTAATTCGGTTTTCTTACGATTGGTAATATCCGAAAAGAAGACCGCTATTCCCGTTTTAGTAGCAAATATGCTATTTCGTATCCAGATTTCATAAGGGTCATAATAATCTTCACTTTGCAAAGGTTCTTTGGTAGTCATTACTTGCTCATAATATCTTTGTACGGGGTAGCCAACAGCTTCAGGAAACTCGTCCCACATTTTTTTACCAATTAAATCTATTGGATTTTTACCAGTAATTAAACCTGCTTTGGCATTGCAATCGGTGATTGTCCAGTCTTTGCTTAGGGATATGAAGGCGTCACTCATATTCTCTAAAATATTCTTTAGAAAGTTGCGTTCTTCATTGAGTTGTTTTTCAGCTAGTTTACTTGTCGTGATATCTCTAATGGAACCAATCATTCGTATCGGTTTTCCATTTTCATCATAGGTCGATTTTCCAATCGAGTTTTGCCAACGGTATTTGTTTGATTTGTGTAAATGTCTGTATTCTACATTGTAGTCGGTTTTGTTTTCCAGGTGGTCTTGTATAGTTTGTAAAACTCTTTCTTTGTCATCGGGATGCAGTCGATCTTCCCATTCTTGATAAGTAAGAGGCTTTACATCATAATCGGCTTCAAAACCTAATATTTCATGGGATCTTTTTGAAAATATTGTTTCATCCGTTTCTAGGTCCCATTCCCATATTCCATCCTTCGTAGCTTCGGTAGCAATGCGATATTTGATATCGCTTTCTTCTACTTGTTTTTTAGAATCCAATAAAGCAAATTCCATTTCTTTGCGGTCTGTAATATCGAGTTCTATCCCGTCCCAACATACTATCCCGTCAATTTGTCTTGGGTGAGAAACATAATACGACCATCTAATACTCCCATCAGGATTGATAACGCGCGCTTCTTTTTTGAAGGTTGTGTAGTTGATAAGCGCTTCTTTTTCGGCTTCGATTAGTGCTTCAATATCGTCAGGATGTATTTTTGAATAAATCAAACTGGCGTTTTTCAGGACTTGGTCAGGACTGGAACCATACAACTCATTTACAGCATTACTTACATAATTAAATGATCGTTCATCTCCGTTAATAGTGGCCACTTGGTAAATCATTCCATTGACCAGATTGTCTGAAATGGTTTTCAATTGGTTTTGACTGGCAATAAGCTTTTGATTGGCTTTGTTAATTTTTAAAATCAAATTAAAAAAGATGATGCATATCAAGGTGAGTAAAAAAACAGCAAATAGCAGCGCCGTGAGGAATTCTGAATTTTGTTGTGTTGAAAGTCTAGTTAAATTTAGATTGAAGAAGTTGTCAATTTGATCGGCTTGTTTTTCTAAATTGTAAAACTGGATGCGTAAATTCGTTTTAGTTTTTGCATTTTGTATTAAAGGATCGTTTGCTAATGATTGTTGAAATACAAATATGTCGTGACTAAATTCTTGTAAGAGCTGTTCTTCTTTTGCTGTGATAGTGGTAAGGCCTGGGTGGTTGTGAATACTTACACTTTTTTTAAACACAGTAGCTGCTTGATTGATATATGCAATCCCTATTTCTTGTTTAAAAGGAGATCGAGCATCACCTGCAAGTCCAATGTGTAAAAAGCCTTTGGCGAGGTCAATTCTAGCTTGACGAATGTTTTCTAAAACAATAATTTCATGCTTTATCGCCATTTTTTGTTTCATGTAGATCCAACTAATCCCAAAGCAAATAAGGATTGAAGAGATAATGACTATTAAAAGCCCTTTTTTTATATTAAGATTGCGCAATCTGTTCATTTTTGGTTTAAAGTTAGTTTTGGTCTTGGTTTAATATCATTTCGGTAGTCATCTCATTGGGTAGTTCCTCTTTTGAAAATCCAAAACGATTGTAGATCTCCAACTGTTCTGTGCTTCCTATAAAAGTTTTTAATTCTTCATTCCATGCATCTTGCAATTGTTTGTCTTTTTTTCGAAATTGAAAAGCGCCATAACCTTGTTTCTCCTTGATGGCGAGCTCAGGCTGCTTGAAGTTTTTCGCTATTTCAATAAGATTTGTTTCGTCATTAGAAATCATCCATCTTAGCGTTGGGAGTGCCACAGCCAATGCATCTGCCATGCAAGTAGCAACTGCTATCTTACCCGATTTTACGTCCGGTACTGAAATGAGACGATCTGGTGTAAAACCTATTTTTACCAATAAGGTTTCCTCGATTGATCCCGCTAATACGGCTATTTTTAATTCTTTGGTTGCTAGTAATTGTTCGTAGGAGCACAATTTTTTTGGATTTCCTTTGGCTACAGCCAAACCTAATTTGACATGAAAAGTAGGGTCCGAAAAACGAACACGTTGCGCTCTTTCTTTGGTGATATACATTCCTGCGGCAATAACATCAATTTTATCGGCTTCGAGTTCACTGATCAAAGAACCAAATTCCACAAGCCTCCATTGGATGTTTTTTATGCCCAATCGTTTTGTTATAACTCTGGCTTCCATTGTTGCTAAGCCTGTAATGCTTCCATCCGGTTCAACAAATGAAAATGGAGCCTCAATGGAATACCCAATACGGATCGTATTAGCTTCCTGTAATTTAGTTAGCGAATTGTCTTTAAATTGGTATATTACAACTACAGAAACTACAATAAGAATGACAATAATTGCAGCAATTGTTTTCTTCATCTAATGACTATTTGATTTTTATTTTAATATTAAACCTTAAAATTACGATATAAATAACGTAATATCCTGGTTTTCATGAAATAATTTAGTAATTCAAATACTGTTAAGTGGATTTTTTTAGAAAGAATGGACCTTAAAAAAGTGGTTTTTTTAGTTAAAAAAGTAAGATTTAAGTACTGTTATTGAGCGTAATATCTCTTGATAATTTCGAGTGCTGGCTTGTCTTGGGGGGTGTAGTCGATTGTTTTTCTTTTTTTATAATAATCATCTGCATACCATTTCCATGCAAAGCCACCTTGGTACCAATGAGCATTTTGTACAACTTCAAACAAAGCTTGATAGGCATTGGCTTGGGCTTCATTGTTTTGATCGGTATTGGATTCTGTCCATGGTTCATGTGCTGCATAATCAGAATTACGGTAACCAAATTCAGTAAAAATTATTTTTTTACCGTATTTTTTTTGCATTTTTTCAATAGTTAAAATTGGCGTTTTCCAACCCGCTTTTAAGTCGGCTACAGTTGGGTTTTTTAAATTTGATATTGGGAAATAAGCATCAATCCCTATGAAATCTAGCTGATCCCAGAAAGGAGTTGTTTCGTACTCATCCCAATTTGCAGCATAAGTTAGTTTTCCTTTGTAAATAGCTCTAATTTTTTGGATCAGTTGAGACCAATATTGCGGCCTTTTGGCAATTGGATTTTTTAACTCGGTGGCAAAACAAAACAATTCTATTTTTTCTGATTCGGCTAGTTTTGCAAAGTTTAAAATGTATTTTTCGTATTCCGATTCCCATTTTTCCCATTCGGCCTCGGTTGTAAAATCGAGATTTCCCGTAAACACATTATGCTTGATCCATAGGTGCGGTTTGAGCATCACCCTAAGGTTTAAAGCATGCGCTTCTGCAGTAGAAGCAATGATTCCAGCAGTTGTCTCACCCCACCATTGACGCTCTGAGTCATACACTATGGTGTTGTGTTCCAGATCTACAAACGCGTACGGAATTAACGAAACAGCGTTTACACGATTGGTTTTCAACTCTAGCAGTGTTGCTTGTCGTAACTCTTTTATGGGCGCGACTAAGTTGATATCATTGCAACGAGGATCTAATTTTTTGGTTCGAAACAAATAAATGTAAATACCTGACCAGTAAGGCCACTGTATAAAGTTTAAGCTGTTTAATAACAAGCCTAGAATAAATGGAAATTGAGCCAACTTTAAAGTACTCAAGCTGAAGTTTTCTTGATTTCCAATATTACGGATAAAATAGCCGGCTATCAGTAGGAAAAACACAATGGTAAAGAAATCAATGAACAATAATAGTTTTATTTGTTTGACAAACCATTTGGCTCCAAAACTTACTGTTTTTAAAACAAAGAATTCGATAAAAACAATTCCGGAAATAAACGAAATTACAGCAGCTGTTCCTTGTTCTAATAAAATTTGTAGTCCGATTACGTTGATGTAACCCAACGGTAAAGCTCCCATTAAACTGATTATAAAACCGAGTAAAAAGGGACTGTTTTGTGGGGTGATGCGATCTACAATCTTCATGGTGTTCTTTGTAATTTGTATGTGATTAGACTTAGGTTTCTAGC
Source organism: Flavobacterium muglaense (assembly GCF_014305155.1). Taxonomy (GTDB): domain Bacteria; phylum Bacteroidota; class Bacteroidia; order Flavobacteriales; family Flavobacteriaceae; genus Flavobacterium; species Flavobacterium muglaense. The sequence goes on along the minus strand of NZ_JACRUK010000048.1, from coordinate 11,216 downwards.
TTTCCTGACAAATAAAGTTTGATTTTTTTGAATAAAAAAGCACCACAATAAGTTTGCAGTGCTGGTTTATATAGTCCATTAGAAAAGTTATGTCTTATCAATTTCCTCTAGTATTTTCTTCTTTCGATCCTCGGGTAATTTTTCGGCTGTGATCGTTTTATTGCTAAACCATTTTTGGATGACCGTATCGATTAATTTTGATTGTTTTTCATAACTATTACAAGTGGTACACATGGATTTGTGCACTTGTAATTGTACTTTTTCTTTTGCTGATAATGAGGTAAGCTGCTGTTTGTCTATCAACTCGGTAGTTTTCTTGCAGGAATTAACCATCATATTCATTATTTTTTTCATTAACATTTTTCTGAAAATTTAAAGCATTATTAAGCCCAGTTGATTTCTAAACATTTTTTCACAAGCAATTTCGCTCTATGAACAATCTGCCAATAATTAGACGTTGTGATTTCTAATTCCTGACAAATAGCTTCGGTATTTTTGTCCGAAAGATATTTAGAGGTTAGTGCCGTTTTCCATTTTTTAGGCAACTCTTGCATACATTCTTGCATAACAATATTAAATTCTGAATTGTCTAGTAAATGCACTTCTTGATCCCAAATAGGATTGACGTCATAGTTCTGCCAACACCCTGTTTCCGTAAAAACTGCATCGGACAATTCGTAACCGCTATTTTCGGTCAAACTAAAAGTTTGTTTGGTTGTTTTGGCACTTTTTCGATAATAGTCAATTACTTTATTATTTAGTATCGAAAACAACCACGTTTTAGGCTGGCTCTTGCCTTCAAAACTATCTATTTTATGATAGGCAGCTAGAAAAGTTTCCTGCACTAAATCTTCGGCAGTTTCCTTGGAGGTGGTTTTATAGAAAGCCCATGAATAAAGCTCATCGCTAAAATCATTGACCCAATTTTCAAATTGTACCTTCGTGTTTACAGTAGTTTTGACCATATAGTGCTGTTCGTTTTAATTAACGGCTCAAATATACTGTTTTTTCAGACTTAATAAAGCGGGTTTTTTCATAAATGATGTATCCTACAACTATTAGATATTCGATACCAATTAACCAAAAATTCTCTCGGAACACTGCATTCGAGTACGCACTATAGCTCAGTATGACAGTTAAACTCCATACAATAGGATAATTATATTTTGTAAAAACACCTATTAACACTAAGTTGATTATGTACCATGGATGTACTGTAGTTGAAGTAAAAAAGTAGACCGTTAACACCACTAAAAAACTCTGAAACAACTGACTTGTAGTTTTGTTTTTTCCTAAAAATGCTTGAATAATAATATAAAGGATAAACAGAACAGGAATTATTTTTCCGGTGGTATGTATAATATTGTAACCTGTTTTCCAATAGCCAATTTCTCGAATGATGTAATAAACACTTGCATTAAACTCAAAATTAGTAAACCATAATCCGATGGTTTTACTGTAGTTTTCTATTAATTCAGGGGATAGAAAGGGCAAAAACAAAAGGATATTTGTACCCATCACAATACTATAAAACCCAACACTTTTCTTGAAACCTAATTTTTGAAATAACAGAGGAAGTAACAACAATGGCAACAATTTAACCGAAATGGATAAGGCAAGTACTACGGCTGCTGTTTTCCATTTTTCTTGTTGTAAAAGATACATACTCCAGATAAAAAAGAATAACATGACGCCTTCAAAATGAAGGTTGCTGGTTCCTTCTATAATAAGCAATGGATTGAGTATATACCAAAAGATGCGGTGTTTTTCTAAACCCAAGGAGAAAAGTAGTTTGCTCCCAAAATACAGCGTTCCTAGATCGGCAAGGATAATGATGATTCGAAATATGATGGCTGCGCCAAGGATGGATTGATTGCTTAATACCGCGGCAATTAGAAAAAATAATTGGTTAATAGGGGGATAATTAGAATAGTGTGAAGCACTCAAAGCGCCCATTCCATTGATCAATTCGGTCATTTGCGAAAGCGAAAAATGAGGGTCTAAAACTAAATTTTCGGGTAAATAAATAAAAGGGTTAATGCCCGCGAGTATCAATCTTCCATCCCAAATGAAACGATAAAAATCTTGAGATAAATTGGGTGTAACCAAAATAAAAACTAGACGGAGTACTATCGTGGCTCCAATTAAAAACGGAATATTGCTTTTTTGTAATTTGATTATTTGATACAATAAAACAAACAAAATGCTGTAGCAAAGGACCAATACTGGAAATTGAGAACGTTCTAGTCCATATCCCATAAAGCCATACAAAAGTGTAGCAACTAGTAGGTAGCCGTACGATTTAGTTGTATTTGAATTCAAAAAAATCATCGTGTTACGCGTATCGATTTAAAAAACACAAATGCAAATCCGCTAAAAAGCATCAAATGAAAAGGAAATAATCCGTAGTCGTTAAAGTGCACTGCTGAGACCAGACCAAACAGGAAATATAGCGTAAGGATTCCTTCCATAATCACATTTTTTGAGATTTTGGTCGAGATGTATACGTTTTGTGTCCATTTGTCTTTTAAAGCTTCTATGTTGAATTTTGGTGTACGTACAAATTCACTTTTTTTACCTACTAATCCTTCGAGTACTGCAATTGTATTGTGGTATGAAAACCCCATTGCAATAGAATAAAAAGTAAAAAATAGTGTGATGTATTTTACAAAATTGATAAAGCCACCGCCATGCATTTTTTTATAGGTGACCCAATAACTGATAAAAAACAAGACTGATGTGATGACAAAAAACACCAGAATATCAAAGAAAATAGCCAAATGAATATAAGTGTTTTTGATGTATAAAATAGGAATACTCAAAACAGACATAGTGAAAATAGCGAGAAACATCGAGCTGTTTAGTAAATGTAGAATCGCATGAAATTTTGTTTTTAAAGGCATTGTGTTGGAGGTGATTACTCTCCAATTCATTTTTCTAAAATTCTCGGCACCACCTTTATTCCAACGAAATTGTTGCGAACGAGCAGCACTGATAATCACAGGAAGTTCGGCTGGAGTTTCTACATTTTCTAAATATTTGAACTTCCAGCTCTTCATTTGGGCGCGGTAACTGAGGTCTAGATCCTCTGTTAGTGTATCGCTTTCCCAGTTTCCAGCGTCAATAATGCATTTTTTGCGCCAAGCACCAGCTGTTCCATTAAAATTAATGAAATGTGATTGCGAGTTGCGTCCCACTTGTTCTAAAGTAAAATGGGCATCCAATGCAAAAGCTTGAATTTTGGTCAAAATAGAATAATTGCGATTCAAATGTCCCCAACGGGTTTGAACCACACCTACAGATGCTTCTTTAAAATAAGGAATCGTTTGGTACAACCAGTCTGGTTGTGGTACAAAATCGGCATCGAAAATCACTATGAATTCGCCTTTTGCAACTACAAGACCTTCCTTGAGCGCGCCAGCTTTGAAGCCCACACGATTAGTTCTTGTCATGTGTTTGATATCTAGGCCAGATTCGTGTAAATCTTCAACTAATTTTTTAGTAACCAGTACGCTATCGTCGCTACTGTCATCAAGTACTTGAATTTCTAGTTTGTCTTTTGGATAATCAAGTTGGGCAATAGTTGTAAGCAATCGCTCTACTACATATTTTTCATTGTAAAGCGGTAATTGAATGGTAACTAGCGGAATTTCATTTTGATTTTCAAAATTAAATTTTTCTGATGAGCCTTGTTTTTTTCGACTTCTAAGGTAATTAATGAGCAAGTTGAATTGTGCCAAACCGTAGAAAAAAACCAGTAGAATGGCGAAACTATATAGAAACAGTATTATGTAGGAGACTAGTAACATTTTATTTAAAAGCATATTTAAAAATCCAACCAATTATTTTTATTCCAGCCATAATCGATCCTTTAACTGTTCCTGACACTTTTGAAACGCCTATTCGGTTTTTGTATCGAACAGGAATTTCAACATAAGTCATTTTTTGTTTCAAGACTTTTAACTGCATTTCAACAGTCCAACCGTATGTTTTGTCCTGCATGTTCAAAGCTAATAGTTTTTCATACTTAATGGCTCGAAACGGACCTAAATCTGTAAATTTTGCTTTAAAAAGTAACTTCATTAAGAAAGTCGCCAAGCCGTTTCCGAAGATTTGCTGTGGTGTCATCGAATGTTTTTCTCGCAAGGATGCTACTCGTGCTCCTATTACAAAGTCAATGTCGCCATTGATGATAGGTGCAATTATTTGCGTTAACTCTTCCGGATAATCAGAATAATCACCGTCTAGAAAAACGATGATATCTGGTTTTATTTCTTGATTCGAAATGTATTCCATTCCTTTTAAGCAAGCATAACCGTAGCCTTTTTTATTTTCTGAAAGTACAGTCGCACCGGCTTCGGCGGCTGCTTTTATAGTATTATCGGTCGAATTGTTACTAATGACAATTATTTCAGAAACTGTTTTTGGGATTTCCTTAATAACATTGGCAATTGCTTTTTCTTCGTTATAAGCGGGAATTATTACTTTTATAATCTGCATTAGAAGCTTATTTTATTGTCTTTTTTGAAGTCGGTTAGTGAATTCCATTCGTTTATTTTTTTACCCATTTCGTATTTTTCGGCTTTAATAATTTGACTGTTTCGGTACAAAATAGAAAAGCCGTTTATGAGGTCATTTTCAAATTTGCATTTTTTTACAATTTCGCCTTTGGAATTATGAAAAAGCCACCATTTGCACTTTTTATTAGCCTCATAATGTCCTTCTTCTTTTTTCTTTCCATTTTCGAAATAAAAAAACCAGTAATCTACTTTTTGATTTTGTTGTACCCATCCTTCCGACTTGATTGTCCCATTTTTGAAATACGTTTTTACGTATTCTTTTTGAGCAGTCATTTTGAAAAAACTACATAAAACCAAGAAGTAAATTGCTTTTCTCATCTTATTTGTTATTCAATAAATCCATTAAATTAACGTCGTTCCCTAAAAGGATTTCGTTAGAATTTATACGTCCTTCTTCATCACCATTTTCTAATTTCAACACTCCTCTTGGACAAACAGCTGCGCAAATTCCGCAACCTACACAAGACGAACGCACAATGTTTTCTCCTTTTTGAGCATAGCTTCTTACGTCAATTCCCATTTCGCAATGTGTAGTACAATTTCCGCAAGATATGCATTGTCCACCATTGGTCGTAATTCTAAATTTCGAAAACAAACGTTGTTGCAATCCTAAAATAGCAGCCATTGGACAACCAAAACGACACCAAACACGATTTCCTAAAAGAGGGTAGAAGCCCACACCAATCACACCACTAAAAGCGGCACCAATTGCAAAACCATACCATTTTCTTAATTCATAACTGTCAATAAAAAGAATGTTTTGATTCCCAGAAAAGAAGTTTATTGCGATCGAAATGATGATAATAGCCACCAATGAAAGCATGGTAAATTTAGCATCAGTATCTAAATCATTGCGTTTAAAATAGTATAAAGCGCCCGTAAAGACAACTAAAAAAGCAACAATTCCATAGATAAACTGGTTGCGTGTGATGAAACTCAAGTCGGGATTATTTGATAAAAAAGTAAAAATTACAGCAATAGTAGTCACAAATGACATTACGAGAACAGAATGGATCATCCAGCGCTCCAATTTCCACGCTTTTTGTGTAGACGATGACAAATGACGGAAGGAGTCTCCCGCAGTTTCGGCCAGTCCACCGCAACCGCAAACCCAGGAGCAATACCATCTTTTTCCGTAGAAATACGTTAGAATAGGGGAGATTATAAAAATCATAGCAATTCCAAAAAACAACATAAACATTCCAAGATTCCCACCTTGTAGCATATTCGTTAAATGCCAATCTTCAAAGAAATAGTAGTTTAACGGCCACATGTTCTTGATGTCTTTTGCAAAATAAGGTAGCTCTGGATTTAACTTTGTTAAGATCTCCGGAATTAAAAAAGCAAACCCTAACTGGAAAAACATCACCGAAATGGTTCGCACCAATTGGTATTTATTGTGTCTGTATTTCAGGATGAATTTATAACCAAGTCCTAGAATAGCTACAGTATAGAATGTTCCGTACACAAACCATTGGCTGGCAACATGACCATTTAAAAAATAACTCAATGGGTCAAAAAAGCCAACGATTCCAGTGTTTTCGGCACCGTTTTCGCCTAAACCTAAAAAGCTAGGAAACCAATACAGAACCACGTAAAACGAAGTTAAAAGGATACCAATGATCCAGGCAATAGCGCCTTGATTGGTCAATGATTTATGAAAAATCCCGTTGTTGCTTATCCCTGCTGGCTTTGATAAATAGGTAGATCTGGCATAGGTTACTATTCCCACTAAGATTGATGTAATAGCGATTCCTAACCAAACTGCTTTTTGAGGAAAGTTGACATTGAAAAAAGCCAAAGTCATAATGAAAAGTCCAAGGAAACCAAGAGTTAATCCTAGTTTTTGGATGCTATTGAGAGGATTACTTTGACTAGAAGTAATGGCCTTATTTGTTGTAGAGTTACTCATAATTAAACTGTTTTTAATCCAATAAACTGATTTGTAAATTGTGCTTGGATTTCCTTTTTGTGTGAGGTAAAAAATTCGGGGTCAAATTGGGCTTCCGCCAAATGGTGCATTACATAATCAACAGTTCGTTTTTCAGTAAGCACTTTGTCAAAAAATTCATGACGCATTCTGATTCCAAAGGTGTTGATCCCAATAAATGCTCTAGTTTCTTTATGAAAAGCAATGGTTACTGCTTTTTTACCGTCTTTGTGTTCCCAATAAAATTGGAGTTCATCCTCTTTTGGTTTTGCCCAAACCCAGCCGTAGGTTTGGTATTCGATGTCTAAAAATTTAGCCGAATTGAACCAATGTCCTGGTTGGTACGGGGTGGGATTTCCGGTTAATGTTTGCGCAAGCGCTTCGCCCATCATTCTACCTGTGTACCAGACCGCCTCGATAGGACGACGCAAGTCAATGGCTTCATGTTGCTCTGCACAGTCACCAATAGCGTAGATATCTTTGATATTCGTTTCTAGCATTCGGTTTACTTTTACACCACGCCCTAATTCGATTCCTGATTCTTTCAAGAAATCAATATTAGGCGAAACACCTGCTGTGAGCCCGACAAGTTCGCATGCTATGGTTTCATCTTTATCAGTTATAATGGCTTTTACATGACCATTTTCATCTGCTATGATTTCTTTTAAACTGGTGTCGAGTCTCAAGTCAATATGGTGCTCGATGATATGGCGGTTGATCATTTGGCTTTCGCCGAAAGGCAAAACACCGCTCCAAAAACTCTGTTCGCGTACCAGAAAAGTAACAGCAATATTGCGAGAACGCAACATTTCGGCTAGTTCAATCCCGATTAATCCACCACCTACAATAACGGCGCGCTTTGTAGTAGGTGCCCATTTTTCTATAGCTTCTAAATCTTGTTTGTGATACAAGCCAGTAACGCCTTCTAAATCTTGTCCGGGCCAGCCGTATTTATTGGGTTTAGATCCTGTTGCAAGGACTAATTTGTCAAAGGTAATTTTCGAATCATCATCTAGCACTACTGATTTTTGATTCGCTAGCACTTTTGTAACACGTTTATGAACTAGGTTGATATTGTTTTTTTTCCAAAAATCATTTTCATACGGTTGGGTATGCTCTAGTTTCATATGTCCCATAAAAACATACATCAAGGCTGTTCTAGAATAAAAATATTCGGTTTCAGAGGAGATGATTGTGATGGTATGTTTGGACTGTTTACGAATGTGACGTGCAAGTGTTACTCCTGCAATTCCATTTCCTATGATGACAATGTTTTCCATATTATTTATTGTTTGGAATAAAAAGTTACTATTTATAGACTACGCTTTTTAGAAGATCGCTCTTAAACCGAGATTGAAGGATTGGCCTAAACCAGTATCGTTTCCTCTCACAAATTTGCTGTAAAGCGTTTCTAAATTTAGTGTTTTTGATAATTGGTATTTGGCTCCAAAACCAACTGCCGAGTAATTTTGTTCAAAATTATTTCCTAAATCCAATAGTTGTGCATGTTGAACAAAGGTCAGTACCGTAAATTTTTGCGTTGGAAAATAACTTAAAAATACCCCTGGCGCTAGTTCTAAACTATTATTAGCATAACCTTCTCCTTCTTTACCAAAGAAGAAACGGGTTCCTAATTCAGTGAATAACTGAAATTTTTTGCTAGAAAAAGTATAGTCATAGAAAAAACGGTTCTGCCAAATATAACTTTTATTCCCCAAATACCCATTAGCATTGACTTCATCCTTTAATAGCGGTATAAAAAGCGAACTTTGAATTGAGAAATTGTTCAATTTTGTAAAAGGAGCAATTTTGATCGAAGGTGCAATATGGGATAATCCCGTTCTGGCGATTCCTACTTCATTTCTAAATTCAAAAACGCTAGTAGCACTTTGGCCATTAAAGCTATTAGCGCGGTACTCTACAATAAAACCGGCATTTATTTTTTTATTATTAGAAACACCCGTGAATACTTCTAATGAAGTGGTAAAGTAGTTAGAACGTGGTTCATCGGTTTTTATACCATTGCTTTCGGATCGTGTTTGAGTGTATAAATTATTGAACCATTTAATGTCTATTTTTCCTTTTTCTAAAAGTTTAGAAGGTGTATAGTTTTGAATATTGGATTGCTCTTGTTCGTTGTTTTCTGTTTGTGCTACTACTGAACTGATGAAAAATAGGGCAAAGAATACTATTAAATGTTGTGGCTTGTTCATTTATTTGTTTTTGGGTTATTATATAGAATTTAGGTCTTTGTTCTAGAACAGTCGGTGGCTCTTTGTTTTCCTGACAAAATTTGTGTTTTTTTTTTTAGAAAAGGCATCTTATAAGTCATTTTAAGATGGGTTTGAAAGATCATTCTAATTGGTTGTCAGTTGTACTAATTCATAGGCGTGGGTTTTTTTTTGTGATTTTTTAGTTGATATTTGTTGCAAAATGTAATTGATTGCTATGAGGTATTTTTATTTTTTGTTGTTAGTAAGTTCCTCTTTTGTTTATTCTCAAACGATAATGATTGATAAAACAGACTTTTTAGGAACAAAAAGGCTGAATAAACCGTTTTTAGAAAAATTGATTTATAGCAAGCAAGGGGCTGTTTTAGACAGTACGCAATTGCAAAATGACATCTTGATCTTGAACCGGCTTAATGGAGTGTCGAAAGCCACTTATGCCGTTTTAAAAAAGGATAATAGCACCGCACAAATTCAGTTTACCATCACCGAAAACATTACTTTGATTCCCAATGCTTCCGTTTGGACAACAGATGAAGTAGGTGCGTATAGAATAGGTATTTATGAGTCTAATTTTTTGGGCAAAAACAATGGAATAGGAGGGTTTTATCAATACAATGGATTCCATTCGTACGGACTTAATTTTAGATCACCACAGTTCTTTTCGCCTCGTTATGGTATCGAAATTAATTTGCAAAAACTCATTAGTAAAGAACCCATTTATTTCCAAACGGAGTCGGCTAATTATCAGTATGCCAATACATCTGCAGAGTTGATCGGGAATTACCGCATCAACATTAAAAACGAAGTTCGTGCTGGGATTGCTTTTTTGAATGAAAAGTACAATTATATCGATGGAGCAACGGCAGCTGCGATTCCGCAGTCCTTAGAGATCGATAAAAGGCTTTTAAAGTTAGAATATCGATTTGATAATCTAGCCTATGATTATTATTTAGTCGAAGGTTTTAAAAGTAATTTGTATTTGCAATATGTTGTTTCGGGCAATGAATTTCAGGATAAATTTGCCATCGGTTGGAACGATTTTTTACTGTATAAAAAAGTAGGTAAAACAGGCAATTGGGCGTCCCGTTTGCGAGTAGGATTATCGACTAACAATGACAGTCCGTTTGCGCCTTTTTCGGTCGATAATAATGTTAATTTACGGGGTGTAGGTTATATTATTGATAGAGGTACAGGCTCGATTGTTTTTAATACCGAGTTTAGAAAAACACTATTCGAAAAAGATTGGTTTGTTTTGCAAGCAAATGCTTTTGTAGATAGTGGCTCTTGGCGTCAGCCGGGCGGTACTTTGGGTGATTTTCTGTCGCCAGACACCATTCGAATCTATCCAGGATTGGGACTTAGATTGATCCATAAACGGATATTTAATGCCGTTTTTAGATTGGATTATGGATACGGAATTACTAAAAATGCCTCCAAAGGATTGGTTTTTGGAATTGGTCAGTATTTTTAAAGAAAGCTTTTTTTCGATAAAAAAAGGCTGCAGCTCACTCCTAATACAAAATAAGATTTGTTTATAAGTGAGCTACAGCCTAGTGAACTACTGAGTAGTGAGTTGTTATTTAGTTTTAAAACTAGGATTGGCTTTAAAAGTATCGTCTGTAACGGTTACAAACTTAATGTTTGTCAAGCTAGCATGACCAATTTCGTCTGTAAGTCCAGTTCCTTCTTTCCATCCCCAGAAAACCCATTTTGTAGCAATAGGTACTCCATCAACTTCTTTATAATCTAAGTATTGAATAGCATGCGGATTCGCTTCTGCTTTTGCTTTATCACCACTGAAGGTAACGATATAGGCTGCTTTTTCAATTAGGTTTGTCTTTTTGTCTGCATATACTACATACCAATCGTCTGGAGCATCTCCCGTACCAGATTTAAATGTAAGTTTCTCCGTATCGTAATTAGCAGCGTCTTTTTCTTTGTTCTCATACGCATTCCAGATCGTCCCTTGGTCTGACAATTTAAATGGGAAGAATGAAAAATAACCCCAAGTATAAGCGTCAAATCGCACTGATTCGTCTTTAGTAATAGTAGGAGAGTAGAACACTTTGTCTTTATTGAAGATTATTGTATCTCCATTTTTGAAGGCCAAAAGTCCTTGTGATGAGTTTGTAAGTAGTGTTAGTTGTGCGTTTAAACGCTCTTGACCACCAAAGTCTAATTTTAAATCAAATTGAACGGCTTGTTTTGAAGTGAAAACTTCTTTTTGGTGTGCTTTTTCTACTTTCTGGGTAAAGGTTTCGGCTATTTCATTGGATTTACATCCTACAAAGACAAGGGATAGTAATACTAGGGTAGAGGCAATTTTTTTCATTTTTATTATATTAAGGATTGTGTAATTATTATTTGTTATTAGTTGGTTGTAGCTCCATTTTTGTGTTTTTTAACCACATAGAATCATAGATTTTCTAAGTTTTAAAAGTCGTTTCACTTTTTATAGGTGCTCATAGTTACTAT
>NZ_JACRUK010000047.1 GCF_014305155.1 Flavobacterium muglaense | reverse complement strand
CCAATTATGAAAGTGATTATTTGGTAAAATTAAATCCAGTTATATGAAAATTGAGAATACTTTTTCAGCAAGCCCTATGTAGATTTCTTTCGAATATAAATTCATTTTGAAATCTTCGACAAAATCAACTGCGCTACTTTCAGAGTTTTCCAGTGCTTCTTTTAGGAGGTTAAGCCATACGTCAAGTCCACTTTCTTCGGTGGCTCCGTTTTTATATTTGTAATGAGCAGCATAGCCTTTTTCGGCAATTTCGTCCATACGTTCAGAACGTACTTGTATCTCTACCCAGCGTCCCTTAGGTCCCATTACGGTAATATGTAGGGCTTCGTATCCTGTTGACTTAGGAGATGAAATCCAGTCGCGCAAACGACTAGGGCTAGGGCGATAATGATCTGTTACTATGGAATAGATTTTCCAAGCAAGAAATTTCTCGTCATGTGGATTTGATTTGTAAACAATACGAAGGGCAAATTTGTCGTATACCTCGTCAAAACTCACGTTTTGAGCTTTCATTTTTCTTCGAATTGAATAAATTGATTTCGGGCGACCTTTAATAATATATTCTACACCTTCAGCATCCAATGATGTTTTTATAATATCTGATATGTCTTTTATATAGGCGTCTTGCTCTTCTTTGGTTTCTTTAATTTTACTTACAATGTCTTTAAAAATGGCAGGTTCAGTATATTTTAACCCCAAATCTTCTAGCTTTGTTTTGATGTTGTAAAGACCAAGTCGGTGCGCTAGAGGAGCATAGATATATAATGTTTCAGAGGCAATTTTGACTTGTTTATAGTCGTCCATGGATTCCATGGTTTGCATATTGTGCAATCTATCGGCGATTTTTATCAAAATAACACGTACATCATCATTTAATGTAAGCAGCATTTTTCTGAAGTTCTCGGCTTGCATAGACACATTCATGTCCTTTTGAACCAAAGAAATTTTAGTTAATCCTTCAACAAGTTGGGCTACTTTTGGGTTGAACATGCGTTCAATATCTTTGACAGTAGTAGGGGTGTCTTCAACCACATCGTGCATTAAAGCTGCAGCGATGGAAGTGGCACCCAAACCAATTTCCGATGCAACAATTTTTGCAACAGCAATAGGATGAAATATATAAGCCTCCCCCGATTTTCGGCGTTGATCTTTGTGTGCTTCAACAGCGACATCAAAAGCTTTTCGAATGAGTTTTTTATCTTCGGGAGTTAAAGTCTGGTAACTGATGCGAAGTAATTCTTTGTATTCTTGAGCAATTGCTTTGTTTTCTTTTTCTATATCTATTTCTATCATAACAGCAGGGTTCAATTTCTAAAAATAACGATAAGTTTACATATATGCAAGGGAAAAAGAAGGGGTTTGCAATTAAAATCCTCGTTGTCTTTTGGCTTCAAAAATAAGGATGGCAGCAGCTACAGATACGTTCATGCTATCGATTTCTCCCTGCATAGGAATAATGATGTTTTGAGTAGCAGCATCGCGCCATTCTTGTGTGAGTCCAGTTGCTTCTGTACCAACAACTAAGGCGGTTGGAGTGGTGTAATCTTGGGTGTGGTATGAGGTTGAGTTTTGCAAGGTAGCGCAGTAAAAATCGATCTTTTTTTCTTGTAAAAAGGCAATAATTTGAGCAGTTGTACCCGTTGCAATTTGGTTTGTAAATAAGCATCCCACACTTGATCGCACGATATTTGGGTTGTATAAATCACTTTTTGGATTGGCAATTATCACCGCATCTAGATTTGCAGCATCGGCAGTACGCAATAATGCGCCTATATTTCCCGGTTTTTCGGGTGCTTCGGCAATAAGGATCAATGGATTTTTGGACAGCTTTAAGTCGGTTAATGACATCGATTTTGTTTTGGCCACAGCCAGAATTCCTTCGGTAGTATCACGATAGGCTAATTTTTGAAATACGTCTTTATTGATTTCAATTAGTGCTGTATTGGGTGCTGTTTTTTTGGCTTCATTTTCAGAGCAAATTTCAGGGTAAAACAAAACAGTTTCAATTTCATAGCCCCCTTTGAGTGCAATTGTTATTTCTCGTTTTCCTTCTACAAGAAAGGTACCTGTTTGCTTGCGATTTTTGGCTTTTTCTTGCAGCAATACCAATGATTTGATAAATGGGTTTTGGATAGACGTGATTTGTTTCAAGAGACTCTAAAATTTAATTACTATTGAGGGAACAAATATACATAGAGAAAAGGCAGTTTTATAAAATTAAAACGGAATTTTTATGGGTGTCCAAAGGATTAAAGTTTTTAATTAGGGGCTTTCACGACTAATTTTAATTAATTTTGCCAGCGATATTTGCGCAAAGCAATTCGAATTTCTCAATTTCAAAATCAAATTAGTTCATGTTTCATTTATTAGATATTATAGGAACATTGGCGTTTGCCATGTCAGGAGCATTAACGGCCATGAGTAAAAAAATGGACGCTTTTGGTGTGTTTATTATTGCATTTGTGACTGCTGTTGGTGGTGGAACGCTTCGTGATGTTTTAATTGGTAGAACGCCAGTAGGCTGGATGCTAGATTTGGAATATGTATATGTAATTGCTGCGGCATTTGTACTGGCTATTGTTTTTAGAAAGAAATTTGACCGTTTGCGAACTTCTTTATTTTTGTTTGATACAATAGGTCTTGGAGTTTTTACTTTAATAGGACTCGAGAAAGGTATTGGAGTAGGCTTGCATCCCATGATTTGTATAGCTTTAGGAACTATGACGGCTTGTTTTGGGGGTGTGATTAGAGATATTTTATGTACCGAAATACCAGTGATATTCAGGAAAGAAATATATGCCACAATTTGTATTTTGGGCGGAATCGTTTTTTTTGCATTGAAAAAATTTAATCTCAACGATGATGTGCTCTATCTGATTACGTCGTCAGTGATTATTTCATTTCGTTTGATGGCAGTTAAATTCAAATGGTATTTGCCTACTTTTGAAAGTAAATAAAAAAATGGTTACTTTCACACTATTAAATCTTCACTGTGGATAAATACGTTGTTCAACAATACCAAGAAAACGATTATGACAATTGGAATGCCTTTATTGGTCAAGCCAAAAATGCTACGTTTTTATTTCATCGTGATTTCATGGAGTACCACAAAGATCGGTTTGATGATTTTTCCTTAATGATTTTTGATAAACAGAATTTAGTTGCCGTTTTGCCAGCAAATAGAATAGGAAATGCGGTTTATTCACATCAAGGGTTGACGTATGGAGGATTGGTCTTTAAGGCGAAAACGATAGGTGAAAATATAGGATTTATTATGGAGATGTTGCTGTCTTTTCTCAAAGAAAACAGTGTGACTACTTTGTATTACAAACCTATTCCTTCCTTTTATTGCTTAAGCGGCAATAGTGAAGCTGATTTTTTTCTATTTAAAAAAGGGGCTATTCTAGAAAGGAAAGAAATGAATTTAGCAAGTAATTTAGCGTTGCCACTTACTATTTCAAAAAGTAAATTAAAGCATTTTAATAAGATTAACGGTTTCGATTTAGAAATAGTAGAGGAACAACAATTAGATGCTTTTTGGAAAAATGTTTTAGAGCCACGATTATGGAATAAATTTGGTGTAAAACCAGTTCATTCCGTGGAAGAGATTACAACTTTAAAAGATAATTTTCCAAGTAATATCAAGCAATTTTCAGTCTATTATGAAAATAGTATCATATCGGGAATTACTGTTTTTGAAACAGATACAGTGGTAAAATCGCAATATGGCGCCACAACAGAAATTGGCGAAAAGCTACGTGCTTTAGATTATTTATTTATCACCTTACTATCCAAATATAAAAAAGAAGGCAAGCTGTTTTTTGACATGGGGATTGTAAATGAGGACAATGACCTTGGATATCACGCAGGACTTTTAAAGCAAAAAGAAGAGTTAGGCTGTGCTGTGTTTAGTCAGGATTTTTATAAATTGACCATTTTATGATTCCATTCTTAGATTTAAAAAAAATAAACAAACCTTATGAAATGGCTTTTCAAGATAAGTTGAAGGCGGTTTTAGCTAAAGGTTGGTATGTTTTGGGGGATGAAGTTAAGGAGTTCGAAACTAATTTTGCTACTTATTGCAAGTCAAAATATTGCATAGGGGTAGGTAACGGCTTTGATGCTTTGGTGTTAATTTTTAAGGGTTATATGCAGCTTGGGAAATTGCAAAAAGGAGACGAAGTTATTGTGCCTGCTAATACATACATTGCAAGTATTCTGGCAATTATTGAAGCTGGCTTGGTTCCGATTTTGGTCGAGCCAAAGTTGGAAACCTACAATTTAAACCCTGATTTAATAGAAGAAAAAATCACTTTAAAAACGAAAGCGATTCTTGTGGTGCATTTGTATGGGCAAATTGCTGATTTAGATAACATTAGTATGATTGCTGTCGCAAATAAACTACTGCTTATTGAAGATGCAGCACAATCGCATGGAGCAATCAATAATCAAAAAACAGAAAACCTTAACCTTAAGTCAGTTGTAGCGTATAGTTTTTATCCAGGAAAAAATTTAGGAGCTTTAGGCGATGGTGGTGCTATTGTAACTGATGATGATGCACTAGCAAAAGTAATTTCAGTACTGCGCAATTATGGATCAGAAACCAAGTATCACAATGATGTCTTAGGTGTAAATTCAAGATTGGATGAATTACAAGCTGCTTTTTTAAGTGTCAAATTACCTGATTTAGATGCTGATAATGAAAAACGAAGAGTTGTTGCAAGGAAATATTTACGGGAAATCAAGAATGATAAAATAATCCTTCCGTTTTGGGATTTAAGCAATAATCATGTCTTTCATCTGTTTGTTGTTCGAACAAAAAACAGAAAGGATTTACAAGACTATTTGTTGCAAAACGGCATTCAAACCCTAATTCATTATCCCATTCCTCCACACAAGCAAAAAGCATTATCAGATTGGAATAATTTATCATTTCCTATTACGGAACAAATTCACGATGAGGTGCTGAGTTTACCGCTAAATCCCATTTTAGCAAAGGAAGAAGTTGATTTTATAATCGCAGTTTTAAATAAGTACTAATTGTGAAGGGGATAAAAAAAATAAGCCAGTCACAACTGTTTAAAATCACTTCTTTAAATAGTTTGAGTATTCTATTAAAAATAGGAATCGGACTTGTAACATCTAAGTTGTTGGCAGTTTTTGTAGGTCCAAGTGGTATGGCATTAGTGGGGAATTTGAGAAATTTCATGAGCTCTCTAGAAAATGTCGCAACACTAGGCTTTCAAAACGGAATTGTAAAATACACTGCTGAAGTAAAAGACGATAAACCTGAATTAGAGCGATTTGTAACAACTGTTTTTATTAGTTTATTGGTAGTAGCTTTAGTTTTGAGCGGCGGATTGTTTTTTTTAGCTCCATTTTTTGCACATCAATTGTTAGGAAGTAAGAATGATTATACTTTTGTTATCAAAGCTTTGGCGCTTGCGGTGCCGTGGTACGCAGTTTCTATAGTATTATTGTCGCTTCTTAATGGTCTTGGGAAGTTCAAGAAGGTGATTTGGATCAATATTCTTGGTAATGTTATCGGTTTGATTGTTGCTGTTTTTTTAATTTTGAAATATCAAACTTTAGGAGCGTTGCTAGCCATTGTAATAGCTCCCGCTTTATTGCTTTTTGTAGTCTTTTATGTTTTTAGCGCTGAAATGGCTTTTTTAAAAACAATTACTATTAGAGATTTTGATTTTTCATACTTAAAAAAGCTATCGTCTTATTCTTTGATGGCATTAGTCTCAACAGTTTTAGGGCCACTAGTTTTACTTTCAATACGAACTAATATCATTGAGAATGTAGGTATTGATCAAGCTGGTTTTTGGGAAACCATGACTCGTATTTCCAGTTATTATATGTTATTTGTAAGTACTATTTTGACTGTTTATTTCTTACCAAAACTCGCTAGTGCAAGAGATAATCAAGAAACAAAAGCGATCTTTTGGAGTTACTACAAAGGTATTTTGCCTGTTTTTATTATTGGGGTAACTGGGCTCTATTTGGCCCGTTTCTTTATTATTAAAATATTGTTTACTCAGGCTTTTTTAGAGGTAGAATCTTTGTTTTTCTGGCAACTATTAGGTGATGTTTTTAAAGCGGCAGCTCTGGTTTTAGGGTATCAGTTTTTTGCAAGAAAACTAACAACTGCTTTTATTGTATCCGAATTGTTTTCCCTTGCATTGTTTTATTTCCTTAGTGATTATTTAATTGGATTGTTCGGAATTCAAGGTGTTGTAATAGCGCAAGCAATTGATAATATGGTTTATTTACTTGTTTTGATACTTTATTTTAGAAAGAGTTTATTTAATATTTAGTCCAAGTTTCCAGATATTTATTTGCAATTGCGATATAATCATGCTCTTTTTCTACAAATGCTCTCGCTCGTTTTCCAATAGCGATAATTTCGTCTGGATTTTCAATTAAAAAGGATAATTCATGGACTAAATAATCGACATCTGCAATAGTATTTACCGCAACTCTGGAGGTTAAATTGTAGTGCTTTGCGAAAGCAATTTCGGCTCCCGTAAAAACAACTTTACCTTTGGCCATCGCTTCAAGTGCGTTATAGCCTTGATCATTGGCATAACCTTGGTCTAGTAATATGTGTGCTTTATTGTAAGAGTTGATGTAGGTGTTGTAAGGAACATCACGTGTTGTTATGATGCTAACTTTTGACTTGTATTTCACTGCGATTTGATCTAGTGCTTTTTCGAAATAATCGTTTGCTTTTTTATAATAATTTGCTTTGTTTATTCCATGAAAAATCACAATTTCACCATGGATTTCAAGGGGTTCAAATTCAATTTTATTGCTGTTAATTGGATTAGGAATTAGGCCTAGGTATTTTTTATTTCCGTGTAGCGGAATATGGTAGTCTAGATCAGTGGCAATGATTCCTGCTGTATTCGTATAAATATAGTCGTGTAGTTTTTTAAAAGAAGGTGTTCTGAATTTTAGTACGTTTGCAAAACTTTTTGCACTAATTCTGTTCCATAAATACGCTTGAATAACTGATTTGTAATTGGGGTTTTCAAAACAATATTTTACATTGAGATAATCATATCCGCAGGAAAGTAGAAATACTTTTTTATTGTTTTTAAAGAGAAATTGCAGTATTTTTTTTTCGTAAAAATATTGGCAATAAAAACTATTCTCATTAATGAGTTGTACCACATCATAATGCATGAAATTCTGATAGTTTTTCTGAAATTGGCAGTAGGTTAAATAAGAGCTAATATCAAATTTAGAAAGGGTATGTACCGCGATTTTAATCTTTTTGAGAATGCCGCTATCCCATTTTTTACGTAAAGGAAAATCAACAGGATAATTTTTAAAACCATCTTGATGACCTACAATAGTAACCTCATGGCCAAGTTCTTGCAAGCCTTCTTTGAGCGAGTTGTGTAAACGGCTGAATTCGCCAACAAGTAAAACTTTCATTTATGTGTATATTTGACAAATATATTTACTTTTAGACAAGAATGACAACAAACAGAAACAAAGTAGCAATAATTTCGACCTCATTAGCCCATGGTGGAGCCGAGAGGAGTGCTTCATTGTTGAGTTTTATTTTAGGTGATTTGAATTTTGAGGTACACAATATAGTCATCAATGATCGTGTTGATTATCCTTATGCAGGTTCACTTTATTGCTTAGAAAAAGAAGGCTTGAAGAAAATCACGTTCATTAAAAAAATAAAAAAAGGAGTGGCCTTGTATCAGTATTTAAAATTGCATAATATTGACTGTATTATAGATCATCGACCGCGCAATAATTTATTGAGAGAATTAATTGCGAACTGGATTTATGGGAGTAAGAAAAAGTTTTCTGTGGTGCATAGCTCTCAATTAGATAATTATTTTCCAAATTCGGTTTTTTGGTCCAAAAAGCTATATCGAAATACAGCAAAAATTATTTGTGTTTCATCGGCCATTGAAAAGCAGGTACAGCAGCGGTTTGCTCTGGTAAATACGAGGATGATTAATAATCCGTACGATTTTTCGAAAATTAAGTTAGAGGGAAATTGTGCTGCCAAAGGAAATTATGTTTTGTATTTTGGAAGATTTGATGATAAAGTAAAGAACTTTGGTTTGATGCTCGAAGCCTATTTTCTATCTAAAATATATTTAAAAGGATATTTACTTTACTTGATGGGCGAAGGAAAAGACTTGTCTCGTATTGAGGACTTAGTGCGCAATTTTAAGTTGGAAGAATATGTTGTTGTGATTCCATTTCAGGCCAATCCGTTTGCAACAGTGCAGCAGGCTAGATTTACTGTGCTAACTAGCAGGTTTGAAGGTTTTCCTATGGCTATAGTTGAGTCCTTGGCGTTGGGAACTCCGGTTATTGCTGTAGATTGCAACAGTGGTCCACGAGAAATAATTAAGCATGAACAAAATGGTTTATTGGTAGAAAATAATAATGCACACGCTTTATCAGCGGCTATGAAGCAATTAATTGAGGATGTTGATTTGTATGATTTTTGTAAATTTAATGCTGCCAAAAGTGTAGAACATTTATCTTTATCAGCTATTTCAAAACAATGGGAAGCTGTTTTATTCGAACAAAATGATAAGTAACAAAGAGGTAAGATTAATAGAAATTCCAAAGATTCATGATCTTCGGGGGAATCTATCAGTAATTCAGGGAGATACAATCCCTTTTGTGTCAAATAGGGTGTATTATTTATATGATATACCTGGTGGAAGTAAAAGGGGTGGACATGCACATAAAGAACAAAAAGAGTTTTTGGTCGCTTTGAGCGGAAGTTTTGATGTAGTTCTTAAAGACGGACAGTTTGATACAAAAGTTACACTCAATAAACCTAATTTTGGTTTGCTGATCGAAAAAGGCATTTGGAGGGAGTTGGAAAATTTTTCTTCCGGCTCTGTTTGCTTAGTTTTAGCATCGGGAGAGTTTGATGAAGACGATTATATCCGGGATTTTGATGATTTTAAGCTATTTAAAAACAGCTGATCCCAAACCATGCTCAGTCCAGAATGTTTTAAATCGAATGAGAATTCGTAAAAGGAAGGCAGGAAATGATAATACGATTCGTTTTTGGGTACTTAAATTGCTTCGGTCGATTGCTTTACATTGATTGCGGAAAGCGTTTTTATTTCCGGCTAATTTAAATTTGATAGCTAGTGAAAACCGATTCAAATCTAGAAATTTCTTTAAAAGAGGATCTGTTTTTTCCGCTATTGCAAATGCAGTAAAGTCGGGTTTTGTATGGAGGAAATTGATGTTTTTTGAAAGGCTATTTTGATCATAAACATATCTTGCTAGAATCTCCCAGGAAAATAACACCGGATATTCTAATCCAATTCTGATCCATAAATCAGTGTCTTGTCCACTTTTTAGTTGTGTGTCAAAAAAACCTACGTTATCAAAAACAGTTTTATGAAACACCGCACAAGAAGTGCATATTACAGTTTCTTTAAAACTAGCCGAAAAGTAGTTGACGATTTCGTACTCATTTTTTTGTAGAATTGAATAGGCAGCAGGGAAGGTAGTGTTGTTTGTTTCAATCTCAATGGCAGCCGAAAACACTCTGATTTCTGGTTCTTTATTACTATTCTTAAACATTACTTCAAGAAAATGGGGATACCAGTAATCATCAGC
Source organism: Flavobacterium muglaense (assembly GCF_014305155.1). Taxonomy (GTDB): domain Bacteria; phylum Bacteroidota; class Bacteroidia; order Flavobacteriales; family Flavobacteriaceae; genus Flavobacterium; species Flavobacterium muglaense. The sequence continues at coordinate 20,917 of NZ_JACRUK010000047.1, read as the reverse complement.
ATCGAGAAAAGTGATGTAGTTTGCAGTAGCATTTTGAATTCCGTAGTTTCTAGCCGATGAAACACCTTTATTTGCGGTTTTAAAATATCGAATTCTACTATCAGTATAACCTTTTATGATGGAGGCGCTACTATCCGTCGATCCATCATCAATTATTAAGACTTCATAATCAATAAATGTTTGCGCTAAAACACTTTGTAAAGTAGCTTCGATAAAATTCTCTTTGTTGTATAGCGGAATTATGACAGAGAAAAATGGCATTTACTGGTGGTTTAGGAAGCAAAAATAACCAATTTTGTAAAGGTCAAACACAAAAAGGCTAGGTTTTTTTGAAAGTAACTGTCGCTCTAGTCTGGTTTTTGTTTTTTGAAAAAAAAATGAAAATAGTGCTGTAATACGTAAACGTTCTAGTTTTTTATAGGTCTTTATTAAGGGAGTATTTATAGTGGTGTTGTTTTTTTTAGAAATTTGAAATAATGTTTCTAAGGCTGTTTTTGTTTTTTGCAAATACACTACGGACGTTTCCAAATTCAAGTGCAATACAGGATTTTCAACAGGAAGAACGGGAATAAGGTTCATTTTAAGTTCTTGAATAAAAAAGTAATCTTCATAACCATAATTTTTGATGTTTTCATGGAAGGTGATCGTTTCAAAAATAGTTTTATGAATAGTTACATTAGAGACTAAAGCGGTTTGATATGGATTTTTTTTTCGGATTTTTAAAGGAATTTCCTCTCTTGATTTTCCGTAAATCCAGCGCAGTAGTTGGTTGGTTTTGGGTTTGTTTTTGGCGTAAGCCAAGCCTCCAAAAAAAACGTGATGCCCGCCCGCTATAATAAAATTTAGGTATTTCGCAATAAAAGCATCGTCTGTAGGATAGGTGTCACAATCCAGGAAGAGTAACCAGTCGTGCTGGGATTGAGAAGCGAGTAGGTTTCTGATTTGGCTACGGCCAATATTTTTTTGTAAAATAATAAGTTTACAATGTGATAAGGTAGTTACAGCAGTATTTGCTTCAACGTACAAAATCGATGCGTCATCAATACAAATTATCTCAAAATCAATATTAGATTCCGCACACTGCTTATGCAATTCCTGAACTAGCGGAAAAGCATTATAATTGTATATCGGAATAAGGATGGAGAGCATTACACTGTTCTCTGAACTACTTCAAAGATTTTAGTGTCTTCGCATTTCAGTGTTTTAGATGGGAATTTCATCAATAAGGCATAATCATGTGTTGCCATTATAATTGTTTTTCCGTTCGCATTGATGCTTCTAAGTACTTCAAGAACCTCGGCACTTGTTTGTGGATCAAGGTTTCCTGTAGGTTCATCGGCAAGGATCAATTCAGGGTCGTTTAATAAAGCTCTCGCGATGGCAACACGCTGTTGTTCACCACCAGAAATTTGGTGAGGCATTTTCATTGCATAGGCTTTCATGCCTACTTTGTCTAAAACCTCGTCAATTTTTCGATTCATTTCTTCTTTTCCTGTCCATCCCGTTGCTTTCAAGACAAATAGCATGTTGTCTTTGATAGAACGGTCTGGTAATAATTTAAAATCTTGGAATACAATACCAATTTTTCGTCTTAAAAACGGAATATCATCTTCTTTTAAAGTGTCTAATTCAAAATCAACAATATGGCCTTCGCCTTCTTTTAGAGGCATATCAGCATATAAAGTTTTCATAAAACTACTTTTTCCTGATCCTGTTTTTCCTATGATGTATAAAAATTCACCACGGTTTACCTCCAAGTTGATATTCGATAAAATGACTTTATCTTCTTGATAAATGGTTACGTTTTTTAGGGCTAAGATAGCTTGAGACATAATTAAAAAAATTGTTTATTGGGTAAAAGTAATTATCAATTGTCAAATAACAATTATCAAATCTGATTTTTTTTGTTTTTTGTTAAAAGATTTGTTCATAATAAAAACCAATAACAATTCGTTATACCCTTAAGTTATGATACTTTTGAATATCAAAAAAAAACAAATAAAATGCGTAAAATTTCTTGGCTTTTTCTTTTTATGATTTTTGTTGGTGGTTATTCTGTTTCTGCTCAAAAATCGACAATATATACTCACGACCTAAAAGATTTCAATAAAGCAATTTCTTTATTTAATGACAATCAATTCGCTTCGGCTCAAATTATTTTTGAGAAAGTGAATTTGGAAACTACAAACGATGAAGTTAAAGCAGACTGTGCTTACTATGATGCTTCTTGTGCCATTCGATTAAATCAGGCAAATGCCGATGGATTGATGGAGCGCTTTGTAGAAGATTATCCTACAAGTGCCAAAAGCAATCAAGCTTTTATTGAAGTGGCGCATTATTATTTTGAACAGGGAAATTATCCGATGGCTTTGAAATGGTTCGAAAAAGTAGACGAAAGTCAGCTTACTCATAAAGAGCGCGACCAATTCAATTTCCAAAAAGGATATGCTTTTTTTAATTCGAAAAACAAAAAAGAAGCAACTACGTATTTTAATAAGGTAGTGAATTCGGCGGAGTTTGGTTCGCAGGCTAAATATTATTTAGGTTTTATGGCTTATGAAGGCGATGATTACAAGCAAGCTACCAAGTATTTTGACGAAGTTTCAGGAGAAGAAAAATACAAAGAAAAGCTGTCTTACTATCAAGCGGATATGAATTTCAAATTGGGTAATTTTCAAAAAGCGATTGATTTAGGTCAAAAAGCAATGGGAAAATCGAACGCAATTGAAAAGTCGGAATTAAGTAAAATTATAGGAGAAAGTTATTTTAATTTAAAGCAATATGACAAAGCGATTCCGTTTTTAGCAGATTATAAAGGAAAAAAAGGAAGATGGAACAATACTGATTTTTACCAATTGGGATATGCGTATTACAAACAAAATGATTTTGAAAATGCTATTTCTCAGTTCAACAAAATTATAAACGGTAAAGATTTTGTAGCTCAAAACGCATACTATCATTTGGGAGAAAGTTATTTGAAGCTTGATCAAAAACAACAAGCGTTAAATGCTTTTAAAAATGCATCCGAGATGACATTTGACACATCAATTCAGGAAGATGCAAGTTTGAATTATGCCAAATTAAGTTATGAAATAGGGAATTCATACCAAACGGTTCCTCAGGTTTTATTGGATTTTATAAAAAAGTATCCCGCTAATACAAGCCGTCCAGTAGTAGAGAAACTGCTTATTGACTCGTATATTTCTTCAAAAAATTACAAAGAAGCTCTTGTTTTATTAGAAAAAAACAAAGGACCAGAAAATAAGCTAGCCTACCAAAAGGTAACTTTTTATAGAGGAATAGAATTGTATGGCGAGCGAAATTACACAGAGGCGGTAAAGATGTTTAAAAAATCATTAGAAAGTCAAATGGACGCTACTTTTACCGCTAGAGCATCGTTCTGGAAAGCGGAAACAGAGTATGTTCAGGATGATTTCAAAAATGCATTGATCAGTTTCAAACAATTTACAAGTTCAGCACGTGCCAGCGCGACAAGCGAGAATAAAAATGTAAACTATAACATAGCGTATGCATACTTTAAATTGAAGGAGTACGATCAAGCGGCTACTTTTTTTCAATATCAAATTGATAAAGTGCAGGATGATAAGGTGAGACTTAACGATTCGTATTTGCGTTTAGCCGATTGTCGTTTTGTAACCTCAAAATATTGGCCTGCAATGGAAGCGTACAATAAAGTGATTGATTTAAAAGGAGTAGATACAGATTATGCGAATTACCAAAAAGCAATGTGCTATGGTTTTGTGTCCAAAAATGATAAGAAAATCGAAGAATTAAATTCGTTTTTACAGTTATATCCCAAATCAAGTTACCGTGATGATGCTATGTATGAATTAGCAAATACTTATGTAGCGAGTAATAAGCAAGATCTTGCACTTAAAACATTTGATCGATTAATTACTGAATATAAAAACGGGACCTATACAGCGAAGTCTATTTTACGTCAAGGATTGATCTATTACAATTCAGACAAAAGCGAACCGGCATTAGTTAAATTTAAAAAAGTTGCGGCAGATTTTCCTAAAACACCCGAAGCACTTGAGGCAGTATCTACAGCGCGATTGATTTATGTAGATGGTGGTCGTGTCAACGAGTATGCTACTTGGGTACGTACTTTAGATTTCGTTGCAGTTACGGATGCTGACTTAGATAACGATTCGTACGAGTCAGCAGTGAAGCAATTTGAACAAAACAATAACAAGCAAGCGATCTCAGGGTTTAGTGCTTATATTTCTAGTTTTCCAAAAGGGATTCATGCTTTAAAAGCTAATTTTTATTTAGCACAAGCTTACTTTGCCGAAGGTCAAAAAGACAAGGCTGTATCTAATTATCAGTTTGTGATTAGTGAGCCAAGAAGCGAATTTACAGAGCAATCTTTGGCCCGATTATCTCAAATATTATTGGATAACAATCAAAAAGAAAAAGCAATTCCGGTTCTTGTACGCTTGGAAAACGAATCTGATTATCCTCAAAATAAAGTTTTTGCACAATCTAATTTGATGAAATGTTACTATGAAAAGAAAGACTATCAAAACTCGGTTACGTATGCCGATAAAGTTTTGACTAACCCCAAAACAGATGACAATGTACGTGCAGATGCTCAAATTATAATAGCACGTTCGGCGATTCAAACTGGTGATGAAGTGAAAGCGAGAGCAGGATATGCTAAAGTATTAACGATTGCCAAAGGAGAACTTGCTGCCGAAGCCTTGTACTATGATGCTTACTTTAAAAATAAAGACGGAAAGTTTGAAGCTTCAAATGTTACGGTTCAAAAATTAGCTAAAAACTATTCTAGTTATAGGTATTATGGTTCGAAAGGATTAGTGCTAATGGCGAAGAATTTTTACGGACTGAAAGATAGTTTTCAAGCTACGTATATCTTAGAAAATGTGATCAAAAACTTCACTGATTTCTCAGATGTTGTGGCCGAGGCTCAAAAAGAGTTAAACACAATTAAGGCAGAAGAGTCTAAAACGAATTCATCTATAAATAATTAGTAGCGCAACCGTAACGCATAGTTGTTGTGTGAATTTAAAATAATTAAAAAATGATGATTCCTTTTTATATTGTAGATGTATTTACAGATAAAAAATATGCTGGAAATCAATTGGCTGTTTTTTTGAATGCTAGTGCTTTATCTGTAGATCAAATGCAACAAATTGCAAGCGAAATTAATTTTGCCGAAAGTACATTTGTAACAGCGATAAGTGCGCAAGATCATACGGCAACAATTAAGATTTTTACGCCGGCTCACGAAATGCAATTTGCAGGTCACCCAATTATTGGTACATCTTGGGTGTTGATGAACAAAGTGTTTAATCATGAACCTTTAACTATTGAGTTGCAGGTACCAATAGGTATGATTTCAGTTGTGCAAACTAATGATTTAGTGTGGTTAAAGGCAGCACAACCTAAATTCATGGAGGTTTTGAATAAGAGTGATTTTACATCATTTAGTAATCTAAGTACTAACGATTTTGATGATCGATTTGAGGTACAGGAAGTGAGCACGGGAAGTGCATTTGTGATGGTGCCATTAAAGAACAAAGAAGCGCTTAGTAAAGTGTCACTAGATAAAGAAAAAACAGCACACTGGCTGGACGCAAATTGTAAGACAGCTCATAAGGCCTTATATTTTTTTAGTTTAGAAGACGAAGTGCTTACGACAAGAATGTTATGCATCGAAAATAATCAATTGATTGAAGATGCGGCCACAGGAAGTGCCAGTACCTGTTTGCAAGCTTTTTTATTGAAGTACTATGCTAGCACAATTAAGATGGTCAATCACCAAGGGGAGTTTTTAGGTAGGGATTCGCAAATCTATTTTGAGGGTACGCTAGAAAACGATTTTTTTGATATTAATATTGGTGGTCAATCACAATTTGTAGCCAAGGGAGAATGGGAAGTAGTCTAAGATAATAGTTAATAAAAGATAAAGTAATAAATGCAGGAAAAAGTGCGATTGCCTTTGATATGCTTTTTTATAATAAAACAATAAAAATATGAATTTCAATTTTCAAAATAAAATTACAATTGCACTGTTTTTAATAGCCTTTCAGTTTTCGTTTGCTCAAAAGAAAGACGAGAATATTGGGTCAGAAGTAGTGAATGTTGTAAAGCCGTATACGCCTACCATTTCGGATGCTTTTAAAGTTCCTGAATCAGCTGTTCTTGAAGAAGAAGGTAATGCGAAAAAGGAAACTGTAAAGTATGCTATCTTTTCATTTCCGGTGGCTTCTACGTTTACGCCGTCAAAAGGAAAAGCAGAAGGAGTTGAAAAAACTAAAAAAGCACATTTGTACAACAATTATGCAACTTTAGGAATAGGGAATTATGGAACGTTGAATGCCGAGTTGTTTGTGAATCAGGAATTGGGAAATAATGATTATGTAGGTGGGATGTTTCGTCACCTTTCGTCTCAAGGAGGGATAAAAGGAGTAGAGCTAGACAATACTTATTATAACACTGCGGTGGATTTAACATACGGTATTAAAGACAGTGATCTGTCTTGGAATGTAGATTTAGGGTATCAAAACCAACTGTATAATTGGTATGGATCGACATTGTCTCCAGTGGATAGAAGTACTTTGATAGGCAGTATAAAGCCAGAACATAGTTACAACACGATATCGTTAGGCTCAAGAATTAATTTTAATGAAGGAGTTTTTGATAATGCAAATTTTAAATTCAATCATTTTACGGACAGTTATGGTTCCTCAGAAAACCGTTTTTATGTTAAGCCATCTTTGCGATTGGAAATTATGGACGAACTAATTAAGACGAACCTTATTGTAGATTATGTAGGTGGTAATTTTAGTAAAAACAAGGATGGTTCTAATTTAGAAGTCATAAAATACGGCTATACTAATTTTGGGATTTCGCCAAGTTTTGTAATACAACAAGATGATTGGACTTTAAATTTGGGAGCATCGGTTTTTTATAGTAGAAACAATGAAAATAGTAATAATAAACTTTTTGTGTATCCGCAAGTAAACGCATCGCTGAAAGTGGTGGGTGACTTGATGATTTTCTATACGGGAGCCGAAGGGAATTTGCAGCAAAATACTTATATGGATTTTGTAAACGGAAACCCTTTTTTAACGCCAACTATGGAAAATGCTAATGCACCGGGTTTTATAAGACCTACTGATCAACAGTATGATATTTTTGCAGGTTTAAAAGGAAAATTAACTAATAATGTGAGTTATAATATTAAAGGTTCTTATGTAAATGTGCGCAATAAAGCCTTGTATAAAAGCAATGATTATACAAGTAGTACGAATGAAAACTACGGTTTTGGTAATGGTATGCAAGTCGTTTATGATGATATGCGTACTTTAAGTTTCTCTGGAGATTTAAAAGCTAGTTTTTCAGAGGATGTGACTTTTGGGATCAATGGAACCTTTATTAAATTCACTAATGACTTTCAACAAGAAGCATGGAACTTGCCTCAGGTGAAATTAAATTCGACTATAGATTTTAATGTTACAGAGCAATGGTTTGCAGGTGCAGCGGTTTTCTTTGTAGGAGAACGTAAGGATACTCAAGTTAATTCTATCTTTGTTACGAACGCAGCTCCTATAACTTTAGATAGTTATTTTGATGTAAATGCTCATGTGGGATACAAGTACAATGAGCAATTAACAGCTTTTATAAGAGCAAATAATATTACAAATCAAGCCTATCAAACCTGGTTGAATTATCCAGTTCAAGGATTTCAAATTGTTGTAGGTGCTAATTATAAATTTGATTTTTAATCGATTTAATTCATATAAAAAAAATAGGCTTCCATGATCTGGAAGCCTTTTTTTTTTACTTAGAAATTCTTTACTATTCTGTAAAAGGAATAGCAACTCTTACTTTTCCCCAACCCATGTTTAACGCAAGTCCGTTATCTGTTTTGGTAAATACCATCGAAAGCGATTCTAGTGAATCTTCTCCAGTCGTTGCAGGAACTGTAAGTCTTGCTACGTCATTTTCTTGTTTGTAAAAATAAGAACCCCAAACATTAAGGTCTTTATTGATAATAACTGTAAAACTGTCTTTTTCTGGAATAGTGTATAGGGTATAAGTACCCGCTTTGATTTTAGTTTTTCCTAAAGTAACATCTTTGTAAAACGTAATTTCGTTTGCTTCGTTTGCTCCAGTTCTCCATACTTTTCCACTTGGAGCCAGTTCTTCCATGCTACGTCCCTTTAATTGCGGACGGCTGTAACTTATTTTAGCAATTTTATCTGCGTTTTTGTATTCTGTAGGGAATGCAGCTACGTCCATCGGACTTTTATCTAAGTCTGGAAATTTTTGTGCTTGGGCATTTGGCGACAAAAGAATTGTAAGGGCAAAAGCTGCTGTTGCTACAATTGTTGATTTTTTCATAATATGTATTATAAGATTAGAATGATAAAAATATCAATTGTGTATTTAGAAAGAGAATAATCGGTGTTAAATTTTATCTAATAAATTAATTTGGCTATTCAAAAAGATAAGATAACAATAGAATAATAGCCTAACTTTGGTCGGCGATAATGAAAATAATACAGCTGTTTTATTTTGAAACTCGTATCTAATAAATTGAAAAATATGACCTTTAAACAAAAAATACACCAATACTATTCACAATTAGTTCAAGATAGAATTGATGTTTTTAGAGATATGATCACGGCTCTTACCGAAGATTCTAAAAACGATGCCAAAGGTTCGGCAGGGGACAAGCATGAAACTGCTTTATCAATGATGCACTTGGAACAAGAAAAACTCAATAGTAAACTGAAAGAGGTATTGCATCAAAAAGCAGTATTGGATAAAATTGATCCGGCTCAAAAGGCGCAAACTATTATTGTAGGAAGTTTAGTCAAGGCAAATGGGATTTATTTGTACCTTAGTTTGGCATTGCCAAAAATAAATATAGACGGGATTAATGTTATTGCGCTCTCTCCTCAGTCTCCTTTGGGTAACAAATTGATGGGCAATGCAATAGGTTTTAGTTTTGAAATAAACACAACAAAGTATACAATAGAGGATGTGCTGTAGTCTTGATGATGGCTCGAATGGGGGCTAAATTGAAATTTTTAACTTGGGTAGCTATTTGAAGTTCTTTTGGTTACTAAAAAGGCGTAAAAAATTATTTTTAGTTACAAATTGTAATCGAAATAGTGAAATATGTTTTTCAATTGAAACTGTTATTGCATCTTTGCTTCATCAAAATAAATAAAGTTTTAAAAAATATAAAAATATAGAGTTATGTGTGGAATAGTATGTGCCTTTGATCTAAAACAAAAAGCGGAAGTTTTAAGACCGCAAGTATTAGAAATGTCTAAAATCATCCGTCACCGAGGACCAGACTGGAGCGGAATTTATAGCAATGAAAAAACGATTATGTCTCATGAACGTTTGGCAATTGTAGATCCAGCTTCGGGAAAACAACCTTTATTGAGCGAAGACGGAAAATTAATTTTAGCTGCAAATGGTGAAATTTATAACCACAGAGAATTACGTAAACAATTTGAAGGAAAATACAATTTTCAAACTGAAAGTGATTGTGAAGTAATCTTAGCGCTTTACAAAGAAAAAGGACTACATTTTGTTGACGAAATGAACGGAATTTTCGGTTTTGCAATTTATGATGTTGAAAAAGATGAGTATTTTATTGCTCGTGACCACATGGGAATTATTCCATTGTACATAGGATGGGACCAACATGGAACTTTTTATGTTGCTTCTGAGTTGAAGGCACTAGAGGGCTATTGTACTAAAATAGAATTATTTCCTCCAGGACATTATATGACAAGCAAAGATGGAGAATTTGTACAATGGTACAAAAGAGACTGGACAGATTTTGAAGCTGTAAAAGACAACGAAACGAACATTCAGGATATTAAAGTAGCATTAGAAGCTGCGGTTCATAGACAATTGATGAGTGATGTTCCTTATGGAGTATTATTGTCAGGAGGATTGGATTCGTCAATTACTTCGGCTGTAGCCAAAAAATATGCTCAAAAACGTATTGAATCTGGTGACACTGCTGATGCATGGTACCCACAATTGCACTCGTTTTCTGTAGGATTGGAAGGTTCTCCAGATTTAGCTGCAGCACAAATAGTAGCAGATCATATTGGTACAATTCACCACGAAATTAAATTTACTATTCAAGAAGGATTAGATGCGGTAAAAGACGTAATTTATAACTTAGAGACCTATGATGTAACTACTATTAGAGCATCGACACCTATGTGGTTGATGGCTAGAGTTATTAAGTCAATGGGGATTAAAATGGTATTGTCTGGTGAAGGTGCAGATGAGCTTTTTGGAGGATATTTGTATTTTCATAAAGCACCAAATGCACGTGAATTTCATGAAGAAAATGTACGTAAATTAGGAAAACTACACATGTACGATTGTTTAAGAGCAAACAAAAGTTTGGCTGCTTGGGGAATTGAAGGACGTGTGCCGTTCTTAGATAAAGAATTTATGGATGTTGCTATGCGCATCAACCCACAAGATAAAATGATCAACAAAGAACATCCAATGGAAAAATGGGTTGTTCGTAAAGCATTTGAAGATATGTTGCCACCAAGTGTTGCTTGGAGACAAAAAGAACAATTTAGCGATGGAGTTGGATATGGTTGGATTGATAAATTAAAAGAAGTAGTAGCGGTTGAGGTAACTGATGAGCAATTAGCAAATGCTAAGTACAAGTTCCCTTTGCAAACACCAACTTCAAAAGAAGAATATTACTACCGCTCTATTTTTGCTGAACATTTCCCTAGTGATGCAGCAGCATTATGTGTGCCACAGGAGGCAAGTGTAGCTTGTAGTACTAAAATTGCACTAGAGTGGGATGAGGCTTTCAAGAACATGAACGATCCATCAGGAAGAGCAGTAGCGAATGTTCATACTGATTCGTATGTAAAAGTATAATTTCAAAACAAACATTTTGATTGAAAGATGCCTTCTATTTTTAGAGGGCATTTTTTTATATAAGTCTTGTTTTTTATATTAGCCAAACTAAATTATATACTATGAAACGTTTATTGCTCATTGGTGTTTTGTTTTCTCTAAGTTCTTGCTTGAAAAACTTGAAAACTTCGGTTGATTTAATTGTTACGGATGCTACTATTTATCAAGTAGATTCAACTTTTGCGCAAGCGACTGCTATGGCTATAAAAGAAGGTAAAATTGTAGCAATTGGTACTGATAAAGAAATACTAGAAAAGTACTCGGCATCTGAGAATATAGAGGCTAAAGGCAAGTTTATTTATCCGGGCTTGTTTGATGCGCATTGCCATTTTTATGGTTTTGGTCTAAGCTTACAGGAAGTAGATTTACGAGGAACAAAAAGCATGGACGAAGTGATTGTGCGTATTCAGGAATTTCAAAAAGTAAAGAAAGCTAGTTTTATTGTTGGAAACGGATGGGATCAAAACGATTGGAAGGTAAAAGAATTTCCGTCGAAGGCCTTATTGGATAAATATTTTCCTGACACGCCAGTGGTTTTAAATAGAGTTGATGGTCATGCGATTGTTGTTAATAGTAAGGTACTAGCGCTAGCGGGAATTACTAAGTATACAAAAGTTGAAGGAGGTCAGATCGAAATTAAAAATGGGGAGCCAACCGGTATTTTGGTTGATAATCCAATGGAGTTGGTGTTTAAGATCATTCCGAAACCAAGTCGTAAAACCCAAATTGCAGCTTTATTAGATGCCGAAAAAGTGATGTTTGATTACGGATTAACAACGGTAAACGATGCAGGGCTTGATCCGGATATTATTAATTTGATGGATAGCTTGCAAAAAGTAAAGCTGATGAAATTGAATGTGTATGCAATGATCACGGCCAATCAGAAAAATATTGATATGTATTTAAAAAAAGGGATTTATAAAACCGATTATTTAGATGTGCGTTCTTTTAAAATGTATGGAGATGGTGCGCTAGGTTCGCGTGGTGCTTGTTTACACAAAGGATATTCGGATATGCCAAAACAGTTTGGTGCTTTTCTGGCGTCAATAGATCAATTCAAATCAGTAGCGCAGCAAATTTCTAAGTCGGAATTTCAATTGAATTCACATGCAATTGGTGACTCGGCAAATACTGTTTTATTAAAAATATACAAAGACGCCCTCACGGGGAAAAACGACCGCAGATGGAAGATTGAGCATGCTCAGGTTTTGAGAGAGCAGGATTTTGATTATTTCAAGTTGGGTATTATTCCTTCAGTTCAGCCTACTCATGCTACTTCGGATATGTATTGGGCTGCAGATCGATTAGGGAAAGACCGTTTGAAAAATTCGTATGCCTACAAGAAGTTGTTAGATAAAGCAGGCGTTATCGCACTAGGTACTGATTTTCCTGTTGAAGAAGTAAATCCTATGTTGACTTTTCATGCTGCAGTGGCTAGAAAGGATAGCAAAGGGTATCCAAAAGGAGGTTTTCAAATGGAGAATGCATTGTCAAGAGAAGAAGCTTTAAAAGGCATGACTATTTGGGCTGCTTATTCTAATTTCGAAGAAAAAGAAAAAGGAAGTTTAGAAGTAGGTAAATGGGCTGATTTTGTAATTTTTGATAAGGATATAATGAAAATGCGCGCCAGTGATATTTTAGAAGCAAAAGCTTCAGGCTGTTATGCAAAAGGAGTAAAAGTAAAGTAAAAAGCGATTTTGATAATTTTGTTTGTTTATAATTGTAAACAAAACTAAAATTTAAGAACTTTTTTGTTTTATTTTTAGTGTAAATAGGTTTTTTGTGTTTTAGTTTTAAAGTAAATGCTAACTTTGTGTTTCGCATTTGCTGGCGAAAGAGCATCTTTGCAGATGATCAATTAAGTTTAAAAATAATAGAGAAAGTTATGTGTGGGATATTAGCCATTATAGGTAAAGGAAAGGACGAGCAATTGGTTAAAGAGCTTTCTAAAAGAATGGCGCACCGTGGTCCGGATGAAAGTGATTTGTTTATGACTGAAAAAGGACATTTTTTAAGTCATGAACGATTGTCAATTGTTGATTTAAAGACGGGTAAGCAACCTATTCAAGGGACTAGTACGGCTTATATGGTGCACAATGGAGAGTTGTATAATCATCAACAATTAAGAGAAGGTATTTTAAAAGATTATACTTTTAGAACCCATTCTGACTCTGAGGTTATTGTTCATTTGTATGAAGAATTTGGTTATGATTTTTGCGATAAAATTGATGGAGCTTTTGCTTTTGTGGTAATCGATGGCGATGATTATATGGCGGCTAGAGATCCATTGGGAGTGAAACCGTTGTATTATGGTCTAGATGAGAGGGGACGTATTTATTTTGCATCCGAAATGAAGTCAATTGCGGATCAATGCAAGACGTTTTCTACTTTTCCTCCGGGACATTACTATACGTCAAAAACAGGATTTGTAAAATATTATAAACCTGAATATGAATATTATGCGAAGGCTGACCAAGGATTGGATTTAGATCTTATAAGAGAAACTTTAATAGAAGCAACGCGTAAACGATTAATGGCTGACGTTCCTGTAGGAGTGATGCTTTCAGGTGGATTGGATTCGTCTTTAACATCGGCAATTGCGGCTCGATTGTTTAAAGCGGAAGGCAAGGAATTGCATTCTTTTTCGATAGCATTAAATGCGGATGCTCCGGATGCTGTTGCGGCAAGAAAAGCGGCTGAATTCTTAGGTACAACACATCATGAAGTTCATTTTACGGTAGCGGAAGGAATTCAGGTTTTAGAGCAATTAATTTGGCATTTAGAAACCTATGATATTATCTCGGTACGCGCTAGTGTGCCTATGTATTTTTTATCTAAAGCGATAACAGATTTGGGTATAAAAGTGGTTCTTTCTGGCGAAGGAGCCGATGAGGTTTTTGGAGGTTATTTGTATTTTAGAAATGCTCCTACAGCCGAAGATTTTCAAAAAGAAACGATAGAACGTGTTCAGAAATTATTTACTGCTGATTTGTTAAGAGCTGATAAATCCACAATGGCGTGCGGTTTAGAGACTCGAGTTCCGTTTTTGGACAGAGAGTTTTTAAATGTGGCTATTCGAATAAAACCCGAAGAGAAGCAACCTAAAAATCATGATAATATAGAAAAATATATTTTGCGTAGAGCGTTTGATACGCCTGAAGATCCTTTCTTGCCAGATGAAGTGTTGTGGAGGCAAAAAGAACAGTTTTCGGATGGTGTAGGCTATAATTGGATTGATGAATTGAAAGCCTATTGTGCTACACAGGTAACTGATGAGCAATTAGCAGGAGCTGCCGAAGAATTTCAGTACAATTCACCAACGACAAAAGAAGCGTATTTGTATCGCTCTATTTTTCAAAAACATTTTCCACAGGTAAGCGCTGCGCAAACGGTTAGGAAATGGATTCCAAAATGGCAGGAAAACGAAGATCCTAGTGGTCGAGCTAATGAAGCGCATGGAAAAGGAGTTCAAGACAATGCAAAAACAAGAATTGTAGTTTAAAATAAAATCTAAATTTGTTAAAATAAAGACGTTCTCAGGTTTGAGAGCGTTTTTTTTGGTCTAAAATCAACAATATGTTAATAACTTAACGCCTTAAATGAGGATTTTAACGGTTCGATAGTTTACGTTTTTATATATTTGCGTGTTAGACAAAATTACATTTTAGAATAAATTATATGAGCGAAGAAATCAATAAGAGCAATTATTCAGCGGATAGTATTCAGGCATTAGAAGGAATGGAGCACGTAAGAATGCGTCCATCGATGTATATTGGAGATGTAGGTGTAAGAGGTCTGCACCATTTAGTTTATGAAGTAGTCGATAACTCTATCGATGAGGCTATGGGAGGTCACTGTGACACTATTATAGTTGACATAAATGAAGATGGTTCAATTTCAGTTGAAGATAACGGTCGTGGTATTCCAGTAGGTATTCATAAAAAAGAAGGAGTTTCGGCTCTGGAAGTTGTAATGACTAAAATTGGTGCTGGAGGTAAATTTGACAAGGATTCGTATAAAGTTTCTGGAGGACTTCACGGTGTAGGGGTTTCGTGTGTAAACGCACTATCTTCTCATTTACGAGCAACTGTGCATAGTAGTGATGGTAAGGTCTATGAGCAAGAATACGAAAAAGGAAAAGCGCTTTATCCGGTAAAACAAATTGGAGAAACGACTAAAAGAGGTACAATTGTAACTTTTTACCCAGATCCAAGTATTTTTACCCAAACAACAGAGTATTCTTATGATACTTTATCAGCGCGTATGCGTGAGTTGTCATTCTTGAATAAAGGAATTAAAATCACTTTTACGGATAAAAGAGAAAAAGATAAAGACGGTAATTTTGTTGGAGAAGTTTTTCACTCTACAGAAGGTCTTAAAGAATATATTCGTTATTTAGATGGGAATCGTGAGCCAATTATTGGACATGTGATCTCTATGGATAATGATAAAGGAGAAATTCCTGTTGAGGTGGCGTTAATTTATAACACTAGTTATACAGAAAATATTTTTTCTTATGTGAACAATATTAATACACATGAAGGAGGAACACACTTGCAAGGTTTTAGAACGGGTCTTACGCGTTCGTTAAAGAAATATGCAGATGCGTCTGGAATGTTAGATAAATTGAAGTTTGATATTTCAGGGGATGACTTCCGTGAAGGATTAACTGCAATTATCTCTGTAAAAGTAGCAGAACCCCAGTTTGAAGGACAAACGAAAACGAAACTTGGAAATAGAGAAGTAGTTTCGCCGGTAAGTCAAGCGGTAGGCGATATGATTGAAGCGTACTTGGAGGAAAATCCAAATGATGCTCGTATCATTGTTCAAAAAGTAATTCTTGCAGCACAAGCACGTCATGCGGCTAAAAAAGCGCGTGAAATGGTACAGCGTAAAACCGTAATGGGTGGTGGTGGATTACCAGGAAAACTGTCTGACTGTTCAGAGCAAGATCCAGCAAAATGCGAAGTGTATCTTGTCGAGGGAGATTCGGCAGGGGGAACGGCTAAACAAGGTCGTGACCGTGCTTTTCAAGCAATTTTGCCTTTGCGTGGTAAGATTTTGAATGTAGAGAAAGCAATGCATCATAAAGTATTTGAAAACGAAGAGATTCGTAACATATTTACTGCACTTGGAGTAACTGTGGGTACAGAAGAGGATAGTAAAGCATTGAATATTTCGAAGTTGCGTTACCATAAGGTAATTATTATGTGTGATGCCGATGTCGATGGAAGTCACATCTCTACTTTGATTTTAACGTTCTTTTTCCGTTTTATGAAAGAGTTAATTGAAGAAGGACACGTTTATATCGCTGCTCCGCCTTTGTACTTAGTTAAAAAAGGAAATAAGAAAGAATATGCTTGGAATGATGTGCAACGGGATCAAGCCAATGAAAGAATGGGTGGTAGTGCAGCTATTCAACGTTATAAAGGTCTTGGAGAGATGAATGCGGAGCAATTGTGGGAAACTACAATGGATCCAGGATTTAGAACTTTACGTCAAGTAACAATTGATAGTTTGGCAGAAGCAGACAGAGTTTTCTCAATGTTAATGGGAGATGAAGTACCGCCAAGAAGAGAATTCATTGAGAAAAATGCTGTTTATGCTAATATTGATGCATAAGGTGTAAAGCGATTGCTATTGCATTCGATTAAAATAAAAATTATAAACAACCGATAAACCATAAAATATGAAAGTTACTATTGTAGGAGCAGGAAATGTAGGTGCTACTTGTGCGGATGTTATTTCTTATAGAGGAATTGCAAGTGAAGTGGTCTTATTAGATATAAAAGAAGGATTTGCTGAAGGGAAAGCTTTGGATATCATGCAATGTGCTACTAATACAGGTTTTAATACTAAAGTATCAGGAGTTACAAATGATTATTCAAAAACAGCTAAGAGTGATGTAGTAGTAATTACATCTGGAATTCCAAGAAAACCAGGGATGACTCGTGAAGAGTTAATAGGAATTAATGCAGGAATTGTGAAAACAGTTGCTGAGAATGTATTGAAGTTTTCGCCAGATGCAATTATAGTGGTAGTTTCTAATCCTATGGATACCATGACTTATTTAGCATTGAAATCGACAGGTTTGCCAAAAAACAGAATCATCGGTATGGGTGGAGCTTTGGATAGTTCTCGTTTTAGAACGTATTTGTCTTTGGCTTTGGATAAACCTGCAAATGATATTTCGGCAATGGTTATTGGTGGACATGGTGATACTACGATGATTCCTTTAACGCGTTTAGCATCATATAATGGTATACCTGTTTCTCAGTTTTTATCAGAAGAAGCTTTGCAAAAAGTCGCTGCTAGTACAATGGTAGGTGGTGCAACCTTAACTGGGTTGTTAGGAACGTCTGCTTGGTATGCTCCTGGAGCATCTGTTGCGTTTCTAGTAGATAGTATTTTGAATGACCAAAAGAAAATGATTGCTTGTTCTGTATTTGTTGAAGGTGAATACGGTCAAAATGATATCTGTATTGGTGTACCTTGTATTATAGGTAAAAACGGAGTGGAAGAAATTCTAGAAATTGAGTTAAATGATACCGAAAAAGCATTGTTTTCTAAAAGCGCTGACGCTGTTAGACAAATGAATGACGCTTTAAAAGAGATTTTAGCATAAGTTTTTAGTCATATAATAGAAAAGACTGCATCAGTGCAGTCTTTTTTTTGATATTAATCAATAAATAAATTGGTTAATCTTAACCTTAATTATATATTTGCTCGGTTTAAAATAAATAGTATAATTCTTGAGGGAGAAGTTTTGGCTTCGTATGTGTACTTAAGACTTGTTTTATAAGGGTTAAAGTAAAAATAAATAAATATAAAATAATTAATTTTTAGTAATAATGCAGAATAAAGGACTTATTAAATTTTTCGCAATTCTATTTGCATTGGTAAGTATTTACCAACTTTCTTTCACTTTTGTTGCAAGCAAAGTAAAAAATGATGCAAAAGCTTTTGCAAATGGAAACTCTGAAAAAGAAGTGAAATATTTAGACTCGATCGGTAAGGAGAGTGTATTTAATTTAGGGTTTACAAACTTTACTTTTAATGAAGTAAGCGATAAGCAAATCAACAAAGGTCTTGACTTAGAAGGAGGAATCAACGTGATTCTTCAGATCTCTGTTAAAGACATCTTGAAAGGATTATCGAATAATTCTAAAAACCCTGTTTTCAATAAGTCATTAGCTGATGCTACTGCAGATACAGAAGGAAATAAGTCTTATCTAGATAAATTTTTTGATGCTTTTGAAGCAAATTCAAAAGGAACAGTAAAATTAGCTTCTCCTGATATTTTTGCGAACAGAAGTTTGCAAGGTGAAGGTGGTGTGGACTACCAAATGACAGATTCGCAAGTTCAAAAGGTAATCAAAAGAAAAGTTGATGAATCTGTAGAAAGTGCTTTTGGAGTACTTAGAAAACGTATTGATAAATTTGGAGTAACACAGCCTAATATTCAAAAATTAGGAGAATCAGGAAGAATTCTTGTTGAATTACCTGGAGCTAAAGATGTGGATAGAATCAAGAAATTATTACAAAGTACTGCTCAACTAGAGTTCTGGGAAACGTATAAAATTGATGAGATGGGGAATTTTTTAATGGCTACAAATGAAGCATTAAAAAAGATTGAACCAACTAAAGTAGATTCAAAAGTAGTTGTTAAAGATTCTTTGAGTGCTTTATTGACTGATGGTAAAGATTCTACAGCTACTAAAAAAGGAAATAATCCTTTACTAGACAAAATGATCGGACAAGGTGGAGGTCCAGTTTTAGGACTTTTCTCTCCAAAAGATACAGCAGTTGTTAACTCATACTTTAAAAGAGCTGACATTAGAATTTTATTAGCTGCAGATCAACGTTACGCTAAATTTGTTTGGGGTAAATTAACTACAATTAAAGATGCTAAAGCTAAAGATGTTGAAGCAGTAGAATTATATGCCTTAAGAGGGAACAGAGATAATGTACCAGCAATGGGCGGAGGAGTTGTTACAGATGCTAAAGATTCATTTGATCAATTAGGTAAACCTGCTGTTTCTATGCAAATGGATGGGCAAGGGGCTAAAGCTTGGGAAGAATTAACAGGTAGAGCTTATACTTCAAAAGGAAGTATCGCTATCGTTCTTGATAATGTTGTTTATTCAGCTCCAGGAGTTTCTAGCGGACCAATTTCTGGTGGTAGATCTGAGATTTCAGGATCATTTGATGTAACAGAAACTAAAGATTTAGCGAATGTATTAAGAGCTGGTAAGCTTCCTGCATCTGCAGATATCGTTCAGTCAGAAGTAGTAGGGCCGTCATTAGGTCAAGAAGCTATTGACAATGGTACAAATTCAGCACTTGTTGGTTTATTATTAGTTTCACTTTGGATGTTGGTTTACTACGGTAAAGCAGGTTGGTATGCTAATATTGCTTTGGCAGTTAACTTATTATTCTTATTTGGAATTTTAGCAAGTTTAGGTGCTGTACTGACGTTGCCTGGTATTGCAGGTATTGTATTGACAATGGGTACGGCAGTAGATGCGAATATTATTATTTATGAGCGTGCTAAAGAAGAATTAAGAGAAGGAAAAACATTGAACGAAGCTGTTATAGCGTCTTACAGTTGGACTGGAGCAATGCGTTCTATTGTTGATGCAAACGTTACACACATCTTAATTGGAGCTGTACTTTTTATCTTTGGTTCGGGGCCAATTAAAGGATTTGCAACTACATTATTAATAGGTATTATAACTTCATTGTTTACTTCTATTTTCATCGCTAGAATCTTTATTGATAAAAATATATTAGGTAAAAATGATTTGTCATTCGTAACTAATTTTTCTAAAAACTTCTTTACTAATTTCAAATTTGATTTCTTAGGAGTTAAAAAATGGACTTACGCATTCTCTGCAATTGTTGTTGTAGTAAGTTTTATTTCACTTTTTACAAATGGTTTAGATCAAGGTGTTGATTTTGTTGGAGGTAGAACTTTCCAAGTTCGTTTTGAAAAACCAATTGAAACTGAAGTAGTAAAAGCTGAATTAGCTAAGGTTTTTGATGGTAGTGCCGAAGTGAAAATTTTTGGTAACGATAATCAATTAAAAATTACGACTAAATTCAAAGTACAAGAACACGGTACAAAAGCGGATGAAGAAGTAAATAAATTATTGTTTGATAACTTAAAACAGCATTATTCTGCTGGAATGACTTATGAAAAATTTGTAAATGCTTATGATGGTAAAACATTAGGTATTGTACAGGCTTCTAAAGTTGGGCCTACAGTAGCTGAGGATATTAAGACAAATGCATATTGGGCTGTAATTGGAGCGATGTTAATTGTATTTTTATACTTATTAATTAGTTTTAGAAAATGGCAATATGGTTTAGGAGCAATCGCTGCAGTTGCGCATGATGTTATCTTTGTATTAGGAATTTATTCTTTATGTTACAAATTCATGCCTTTCGGAATGGAGATTGATCAACACTTTATCGCTGCAATCTTAACAGTTATTGGTTATTCTATGAATGATACTGTAATTGTATTTGACAGGGTTCGTGAATTTTTAGATGGTAAAGTAAAAGGAAACTTTGGTGAGATTGTAAATCAATCGATCAACTCTACTATGTCTAGAACTATTAATACATCTGCAACTATGATTGGAGTGTTATTGATCATGTTCATCTTTGGTGGAGAATCTATCAGAGGATTCATCTTTGCGATGTTAGTGGGTATTGTTGTAGGTACATATTCATCTTTATTTATTGCAACGCCAGTATTGGTAGATACAATTTCTAAAGAAGATAAAACTTTAATTGAAAAACAACACCAAGAAAGTTAAGCTAACTGTTTATTATAATAAAAAGACTCAATTGAAAAAGAGGGCACTGAAAAAGTGTTTCTAATAAATTAAGACCTAAAAAGGAGTAGATATCTATGGATTTCTACTCTTTTTTT
>NZ_JACRUK010000046.1 GCF_014305155.1 Flavobacterium muglaense | reverse complement strand
TTTTCTTGGTCTATAGCTTGCCAACGGTATTTAATTCTTATTTCCTGTAAAGCTTCTGTAGCCAATTTTTGAACGTGAAACCGGTCGATGACGCGAGTTGCATTAGGAAAGGATTTCTTGGCAATCAAGCCTATATTTCTTGCCATATCAAGGGTTATCTCGGTGACTAGATTTCGTTGTTTCAGAGGGATTTTTTCAATGATAGCGATTACCGTTTCAGCTGTAGTTTCGATAACCATTGCAACTATAGCTCCTTTTTTCCCTTTGGCAGCTTTATTGGTTAGGCGGATTCAAGTCATAAATGCAACTTGACCATTATTATTTAATGAATGTATAAAAACTTCGTTTGGGGTTTTATACCCAAATCTTTTCCTAGGTCTGTTATTTAATTTGTCTTCCGCATTTTGTACTTGTATGTCTGTTATGTTTTCAAAATTCATCCCTTTTGGGAAATACTGTCTTATCAATCCGTTCATGTTTTTATTTGAACCTCTTTCCCAACTATGATAGGGTTTTGCGAAATAATAATCTATTTCTAAGATTTCAGATACCTTTTGATGTTGTGCAAATTCCTTTCCGTTGTCAGATGTAATTGTCTTTAAAAATGGTGTCCAATCTTGGAGTGCGTCTATTATTGCTTGATTTACTTCTGTCGCTTCTTTGGATTTCAATTTTCGTATTTTAGCTACTCCTGTTGCCCTGTCATTGATTGTCAACAAAGCTCCTTTGTGTCCAGCTCCAATCATTAAGTCTATTTCTAAGTCTCCAATTGTCTTTCTTTCTTCTACGCTTTTGGGTCTTTGGTCGATATCTACCCGACCGATTATCTGACCTCGCTTATCCTTTGACGCACTTCTTTTTCTATAAATCTTCCCTTGGGAACGTAACGAAAGATGTAAGTCACCCCCTTGTTTTTTGTCTTTCCAAATGTATTGATAAATTCTTTCATGAGAAACACAATTGAGTCCTTGCTCTTTTGCTCTTCCCACTATTTGCTCTGGACTATATTCTTGTTTAATCCAGTGCTCAACAAAATCCTTAACTTCTGTGGTAAATCGAATACTCTTCTTTTTATCGGAATGTCTTTCTTCACACCTACGGTGGGCTAAGGTCGCTCTGTACTTGTTGTTTCGCTTATCACAATTCCTTTTTATTTCTCTATAAATTGCGGAAACATCTTTTTTTAATCGTTCAGCTATTTCTAGTTTTGAATAATTTTCATTCAACAATGTTTCAATTATGTATCTTTGCTCTTGTGTAATTTGGCTCATGCTTTGCAATTTTTGGTCGAGGAGCAAGTAAGGCTAAATTTACCATTCAGCAAAAGGGGAAAAGAATTAATTTTCTTTTCTCTTTTCTGAAAAAAAATAACCAAACCGCAACTTCCAAATGTTGCATTTATTAATTGAATCTAAGTTATAATTGTAAAGAGTTCGCCATTAGATAGGGAGGTTTCGTCTATCGATAAGGGTTTACCAATGTTTTCAGGAAAAATAAGCCATTCTTTTGCGTGTGGTTTTTGATTCCAGATTTTAAAATCACTTAAGAAATCTTTGTATTGATGTTGTAGATTCTTACCGCTTACACCATAGAAAGAGGCTATAGCTTTGCAATCATTAGGCTTGGAATCTATTGATTTCTTTTAAAAAAGACGCGAACTCCTGTGTTACCCGAGTTCCGTCAGCTACTAAATTCCTCCCGATAATTATCGGGACTAAATACAACTTGTCCACTATCTTCGTTAAGCCATCTTCTGCGGGTGATATATAGATAAACTTGATGTCCACGAATAGGAAAATCTTGAACAGTTATCTCATCAAAGAATCCCTTGGAGCTTAATTTATATTGACGATATTCTTTTGGAATTGAATTAATCTCTTTTAAATAAAGATGAAGAATATCTTCTCCTTTTTTATAAGAAGTAAGTTCAAAGTATTCAACTATAATTTCTGGTAACAATAACTTGAGAAGTTCAACAAAAGAATCTTGCATTTGTATTAAATTTTAAAATGCAAATATCTAAGTTTAATATTTCCCCACAACATTTAGACTTGATACTTTTTTTATGCTCTTATCTGAACGGGTGCTTATTTGTTTAGGCTTGGTTTAATTTATTGTTAAATCATTTTATTTGAGAGGCATTCTTTGTGCGGTTCTAAATGATTTAATTGTATAATGTGTATTTTTGTATTCTAAAATAAATTTTAAGATGAAAAAACTAGTTTTAATTTTGACAATGGTTGTGATGTCAAGTTTGCAAGCTCAAGAACGACCTAAATTGGTTGTAGGGATTGTTGTTGATCAAATGAAAATGGAATATTTATACCGTTTTTCGAGTGATTTTTCAGCTGACGGGTTTAAAAGGTTAATGGGTAATGGGTATGTTTTTCAGAATATGCATTATAATTATATGCCTACTTATACTGCTCCGGGTCATGCCTCTATATATACAGGGACCACTCCAGCGTCTCATGGAATTGTAAGTAATGAATGGTTTAGTAGAAAACTGGGTAGAGATATGTACTGCACAGATGACGCTAGTGTGAGTACGGTAGGTGATGGTACAAAGGAAGAAGGTGAAATGTCACCTAAAAACTTATTAACTACAACTATAACTGATGAGTTGCGTATGGGGACAAACTTTAAAGGTAAAGTGATAGGTTTGAGCCTGAAGGATCGTGGTGCTATTTTGCCAGCGGGACATTTTGCAAATTGGGCTTTCTGGTACAGTAAAACTGGTTCATTTATTTCGAGTACTTTTTATGGTGATAAATTACCTGATTGGGTACAGAAATTTAATGACGAGAAACATTATATGCCATACATTAATAAAGGGTGGGATTTATTGAAACCAAAAGTAACTTATGATGAGAGTTTAGAAGATAATAATCCTTATGAAGGGAAGTTGTATAACAGTACAGCTCCTGTTTTTCCTTATGATTTGAAGGATATGTATACCAAGAATGATGCAGGTGTATTGCGTTCTACTCCTTATGGAAATAATTTGCTAGCTGAGTTTGCTATGAAAGCTATAGAAAAAGAAGAATTAGGTAAGGATAATATTACTGATTTTTTAACGGTTAGTTTTTCTTCTACTGATTACGTTGGGCATTTGTTAGGTCCTAGATCTATGGAATTGCAAGATACGTACTTACGATTGGATCAAACGATAGCTGAATTTTTGCATTATTTGGATAAAACTGTTGGTAAGGATAATTACTTATTGTTTTTAACTGCGGATCATGCAGGTGCTGAGAATGTTAATTATTTGAAAGATCATAAATATAATGTGAATAGTATAAGTCCAAAAGATATCAGAAATAATCTAAAAGATTTTTCTATGAATACATTTGGTGCTGATTTGGTTTTAAATTACGGTAGTTTTAATTTATTTTTCAATAAAGAATTGATCAAAACTAAAAATCTTGATTTAAATGTGGTTAAAGAGGCGTTTAAAGGATATTTGATGACTCAAGATTATGTGAAACGAGTGTACACTGAAGAAGAAGTATTAAATTCAACAGGGAATGATTATTACCTGAATTTTATAGCTAAAGGGTATGATGTTACTCAAAATGGGGATTTAATAATTCTGGATAAGCCTGGATATATTGAATACCAAGGTACAGGTACATCTCATGGTACAACTTATACTTATGATACTCACGTTCCTGCTATTTTTTACGGATGGCATATCAAAAAAGGAGAGTCGTTTAATAAGAAAGAAATCACTCAAATAGCTCCGACAATTGCACAGAAGATTAAAGTTTCTTTTCCGAATGGAACAGAAGCTCATGTTCTAGAGGAAGTTTTAAAAGACTAGGTTATGAGAGAAATGAAAAAAGGTGTATTTTTTAAAATACACCTTTTTTTTGACTTTATGATTAAACAGTAGTTGCTACTGGTAATGGGATTTGATTTTTTAATAAATCTTCAAATGTTTCATGAGCACGTATGAGGTGGCCTTGTCCATTCATCCACAGCACTTCAGCTGGTTTGTACCTTGAGTTGTAGTTAGAAGCCATTGAATAGCAATAAGCGCCTGCATTTCTAAAACTTAAGATGTCTCCTTCTTTAATTTCTGGAATTCTTCTATTATTTGCAAAAGTGTCTGTTTCACAAATGTATCCTACGATAGAGTAGAAGCGTTCTTTTCCTTTGGGATTAGAGATGTTATCAATGTGATGTTGTGAACCATATAACATCGGTCTGATTAAATGGTTAAACCCACTGTCAACTCCTGCGAATACGGTTGATGTAGTTTGTTTGATTACATTTACTTTTACTAAAAATGAACCTGCTTCACTTACTAAAAATTTTCCTGGTTCAAAAATCAACGTTAATTCTTTTCCGTATTCTGTACAGAAAGCATTGAATCTTTTAGAAAGTTTTTTACCTAATTCTTCAATATCTGTTTCGATATCATCTTTTTTGTAAGGCACTTTAAATCCGCTACCGAAGTCTAGGAACTCTAAGTTTTTGAAGTTTTTAGCAGCATCGAATAAAATTTCGGCAGCATATAAAAATACTTCTATATCTAAAATATCTGAACCAGTATGCATGTGAATACCTACAATGTTCATTTTTGTATTTTCAACAATACGAACAAGGTGTGGTAATTGGTGAATTGAGATTCCAAATTTACTATCAATATGTCCAACAGAAATGTTTGTGTTTCCTCCAGCCATTACGTGTGGATTGATACGAATACAAACAGGAACATTAGGATGTTTAGCTCCAAATTGCTCCAATATTGATAAGTTGTCAATATTGATTTGAACTCCCATTGCGTTTACTTCTTCAATTTCTTCCAGAGAGACGCCGTTTGGTGTGTAAAATATCTTTTCTGGGTCATATCCTGCATGAAGTCCTAATTGTACTTCTTGTATTGATACGGTATCTAGTCCAGATCCCATTTCTTTAAGTAGTTGTAAAATCGCAACATTAGACAATGCTTTCATTGCATAATTGATACGTAACTTTTCAACCTTAGAAAATGCTTTTGTTAATCTGTTGTATTGTGATTTTATTTTATCGGCATCATAAACGTATAATGGACTGCCAAATTGTTCTGCTAGGTGAAGTAAGTCTTTTGATTGCATTGTTATTATTTTTAAGCAAATTTATTATTCTTTATTTGTTCTCACAAGCGATTATATGATTTCTAACAAATTGTAACAAAAAGTTGTAATTATAACAATAAACATGTTTTTTTGTTATAATGTGGTTTGGGTAAAGGATGAAACTGGATAGCCCACAGTCGCTGGAGTTTTTACGAAAGCGACGAGGACTAGCAGCGTCCCGATAGCTATCGGGAGCGAGACCATGCAGAAACGATAGTGGATGCATGGGTACCTCCAAAATAGAAAATGACTGTCAAAAAAAATATTTGACAGTCATTTCTAGATTGTTTATTTGGTATTATAAACTTGGTAAATCGCCAGTTCCCTTGGTAGGTAAATTAGTTGATCCCATTAAGTATAAGTCTACTTCACGTGCTGCTTCTCTACCTTCGGATATTGCCCAAACAATCAATGATTGTCCGCGACGCATGTCTCCCGCGGTAAAAATATTTGGCTTGTTTGTTTGATAATTTGTTGCTTTGTAATTGCTTCTCATATCTGTTTCAAGGCCTAATTGCTCGCTCAGTGTTTTCTCTGGTCCAGTAAATCCTAAGGCAAGTAATGCTAGATCACAAGGCCAAGTTTTTTCGGAACCTTCTTTTTCGATTAATTCCGGTCGTTGTCCTGGAGTTATTTTCCAAGCTACTTCAACCGTTTTTAGACCTACTAATTCTCCTTTATCATTAGCGATAAATTCTTTAGTGTTTATTAACCAATTTCTCTCACAACCTTCTTCGTGTGAAGAGGATGTTTTTAATTGTAAAGGCCAATAAGGCCATGGTGTAGTCTCGCTTCTACCTACTGGAGGTTTAGGCATGATTTCAAAATTTGTAACTGATTTAGCACCTTGTCTGTTTGAAGTTCCAACGCAGTCAGATCCGGTGTCTCCACCACCAATAACGATTACATCTTTACCAGTAGCTTTAATTTGGTCAGCGATTTCTTCACCATAAAGCACTTTTGTTTGTTGTGTTAAAAAGTCCATTGCTTGAACCACTCCTTTTGTTTCAATTCCTTTAGTAGGTAAGCTTCTTCTCTCAGTAGCACCACCACATAAAACAATCGAATCGAATTGATTTAATTCATCTACGCTATAGTTTACCCCAACATTCACATTAGTTTTAAAAGTAATTCCTTCTAATTCTAATACTTTTACTCGACGGTCAATGATTCCTTTTTCTAATTTGAAATTTGGAATTCCGTAGCGTAATAATCCACCTATTGCATTGTCTCTTTCGAAAACGGTTACAGTATGTCCAGCACGATTTAATTGTTGTGCCGCTGCTAATCCTGCAGGTCCAGAACCAATTACGGCTACTGTTTTCCCTGTTCTTGTTTCGGGAGTTTGTGGTTTAATCCAACCTTCGGCAAAACCGCGTTCGATAATATTTTTTTCAATATTTTCGATAGCTACAGGCTCTTCAATAATTCCTAGTACACATGATTTCTCACAGGGAGCAGGGCATAAGCGACCTGTGAATTCTGGAAAGTTATTGGTAGATTGTAAAATCTCCAAGGCGCTTTGCCATTCTTCTTGATGCACCATGTCATTAAAATCAGGAATTAAATTTCCCAATGGGCATGAGCTATGGCAAAATGGGATTCCGCAATCCATACATCTTGAACCTTGTTCTTTAATTTTATCTTTAGGTAACGCGATCGTAAATTCGTTATAATTTACTACACGTTCCGGTACTGCTATATTACTTTCGTCTGTTCTATCGTATTCTTTAAATCCGCCTATCTTTCCCATAACTATGCTGTTGCTATTAGTTCTTCAATTTTGTTTTCTTCTGCTAATCTTTGTAATGCTATTTTATAATCTCTTGGCATTACTTTGATAAAGTGTTTTTGTTGGTTGTCCCAGTCTTCCAAAATTCTTTTTGCTAATGGACTATTGGTATACATTGAATGGTTTTTAATTAAACGTTTTAGTTTGCTTAAGTCCTCATCTTCTAATGTTTCTAAGGCAACCATTTCCATATTGCATAAGCCATTTTCAAATTGTTTTTGTTCGTCAAAAACATAGGCAACACCACCACTCATACCAGCAGCAAAATTACGTCCCGTTCTTCCTAGCACGACAACTGTACCTCCAGTCATGTATTCACAACCATGATCTCCAATTCCTTCCACAACGGCTGTTGCTCCAGAATTTCTAACGCAGAAACGTTCTCCAGCCATACCATTAATGTAGGCTTCCCCAGTGATTGCACCATAAAGGGCTACGTTACCGATGATGATGTTTTCTTCCGGTTTAAATGTAGCTGTAGGTGGTACTTTGATAATTAATTTACCTCCAGAAAGTCCTTTTCCTAAGTAGTCATTACAGTTTCCATGAATTTTAAATGACAATCCATTGGTTGCAAATGCACCAAAACTTTGGCCTGCTGAACCTGTGAAATCTACTAAAATAGTATCTTCAGGTAAACCTTGCGCACCATAGATTTTTGAAATTTCATTACTTAATATGGCACCTACAGAA
The DNA here is from genome assembly GCF_014305155.1 of Flavobacterium muglaense. GTDB lineage: Bacteria > Bacteroidota > Bacteroidia > Flavobacteriales > Flavobacteriaceae > Flavobacterium > Flavobacterium muglaense. The sequence continues at coordinate 23,301 of NZ_JACRUK010000046.1, read as the reverse complement.
CGGTCTGTATTTTTAATATCAAATGTAACTCTAGTTTTCTCTTTTCTATAAATAGAAGGAATAGCTGCTTTTATAATTTCAAAATCAAGTACATTATCTAATGCGTGATCTTGAGTTGTTGTATTGTGATTTGGAACCGTTTTCGCTTTTTCAGGCTTGTATAAAATAGTAGATAAATCTAATCCGTTTGCTTTATAATGCTTAATTGCTTTATTAACATTCAGTTTTTGTGATTGTCCTACCATTTCTTTCAAGGTTCTGAAACCTAATTGAGCCATGATTTCTCTTAACTCTTCTGCAATAAAATACATGAAGTTAATAATGTGCTCTGGTGTTCCTTTGAAATTTTTTCTTAATTCTGGATCTTGAGTTGCTATACCTACTGGGCAAGTATTTAAATGACAAGCTCTCATCATGATACAACCTGATGCAACTAGTGGGGCTGTAGCAAAACCAAATTCTTCTGCTCCAAGCAATGCTGCAATTGCAACGTCACGACCTGTTTTAAGCTGTCCGTCACATTCTAATACAACACGACTTCTTAAGTCATTTAAGATTAATGTTTGTTGTGCTTCGGCTAAACCAAGTTCCCAAGGAATACCTGTATGTTGTAATGAAGTTAAAGGAGCAGCTCCAGTTCCTCCATCGTATCCAGAAATTAAAATCACATCAGCTTTCGCTTTAGCAACTCCGGCAGCAATTGTTCCAACACCAACTTCTGATACTAATTTTACGTTTACACGTGCATCACGATTTGCATTTTTTAAATCGAATATTAATTGAGATAAATCTTCAATAGAGTAAATATCGTGATGTGGAGGAGGAGAAATTAATCCAACATAAGGAGTTGAATTTCTAACTTTCGCAATCCAAGGCACCACTTTTTCACCAGGTAATTGACCACCTTCTCCAGGTTTAGCCCCTTGAGCCATTTTTATTTGAATCTCTTTGGCACTAGTCAAATAATTGATTGATACTCCAAAACGACCAGAAGCAACTTGCTTAATAGCACTGTTTTTAGAATCTCCATTTAATTCTTTTTGGAAGCGTTTAGGATCTTCTCCACCTTCTCCAGAATTACTTTTTCCACCAATTCTATTCATGGCAATTGCCAAGTTTTCATGAGCTTCCTGGCTGATAGATCCATAAGACATCGCTCCAGTTTTGAATTTTTTCACAATTTCTGTCCAAGGCTCTACTTCGTCAATAGAAATTGGATCTAAATTATTAAATTCGAATAAACCTCTAATAGTCATTAAGTTTGAGCTTTGCTCATTGACCATTGTAGAGTATTCCTTGTAACTTTCCGGACTGTTTAAACGTACTGCTTGTTGTAATTTTGCAATAGTTGTAGGGTTGAACATGTGTTTTTCACCAGTTCTTCTCCATCTGTAAATCCCTCCAATTTCTAAAGGCAAAAGATTTGCTATTTTAGAATTTGGAAATGCTTTTTGGTGTCTTTTCTTAACTTCTTTTTCAATTTCATTCAATCCAATTCCTTCGATTCTAGAAGGCGTATAAGGGAAATATTTTGTAGAGAAAGTTTTATTAAGACCTAATATTTCAAAAATTTGAGCAGCTCTATACGAATGTAAAGTAGAGATACCAATTTTATTCATGATTTTCAAGATTCCTTTTGCAATCGCTTTGTTGTAGTTCGCAATCGCATAATCAGCTTTTATATCTGTAATAAAACCTTTGTCAACTTGTTCACGTATAATTTCGTTTACTAAATACGGGTTGATAGCACTTGCTCCGTAACCAAATAATAATGCGAAATGGTGTGGTTCACGTGGTTCAGCAGATTCAATTATGATTCCAAATTTTGAACGAACTTGTAGTTTATTCAATGAATGGTGAATATAAGAACAAGCTAATAACATTGGTATTGGGGCCATTTTCTCAGTCACACCTCTATCCGAAAGTATGATGATATTATGTCCTTCGCTAACTGCTTTATAAGTGGCTTGAACACATTTTTCAAGAGCACGCTCTAAGCCATTTACTCCTTTTTCTATTTTATATAAAGTCGAAATAGAAGCCGATTTAAAATCAGGATGGTCAATGTTTTTTATTTTATCTAAATCCTCTTTAGAAATAACAGGGTTTTGGATTTTTAATTTTTTACAATGTTTTGATTCAATATCAAAAATATTGTAATCGCCACCAATTGCTAAACTAATATCTGTAATTATTTCTTCACGAATACCGTCCAAAGGTGGGTTTGTAACCTGAGCAAATAACTGTTTGAAATAGTTGTATAAAAGTTGCGGTTGTTCTGATAAAACGGCTAATGGAGTATCATTACCCATTGAGCTAATTGCTTCAGCACCATTAGCACCCATTGGCGTTATGATGGTTTTAACATCTTCAATTGAGTAGCCAAATAAACGCAATCTCGTTTCGAAATCAATATTTTCTGTTGGAGTTTCGTTATTTGTATAAGGAACTTTAGCTAATGGAAGAAGATTCTCATTCAACCATTGTCTGTATGGACGTTTAGTAACAACTGCATTTTTTATCTCATCATCTTCAATGATACGACCTTCATTCATGTCCACAAGGAACATTTTTCCTGGCTCCAAGCGGCCGTGTTGCACCACATCTTCAGGATTTATATCAAGAACTCCAATTTCTGAAGCCATAATTACAAAACCAGATTTTGTCAATGTATATCGAGAAGGACGAAGTCCATTTCTATCTAATAATGCACCAATCACATTTCCATCGGTAAACGGAATAGAAGCAGGGCCGTCCCATGGTTCCATGATACAAGAGTTGTATTCATAGAATGCTTTCTTTTCATCCGACATAGTTTGGTGTTTTTCCCAAGCTTCAGGAACGACCATCATCATAGCTTCTGGAAGGGTACGTCCAGTCATTAATAACAATTCGACAACCATATCCATAGAAGCTGAATCTGATTTTCCTTCTAATATAATAGGGAACATTTTTTTGATGTCTTCACCAAAAACGTCACTTTGCATCAACTCTTCACGAGCACGCATTCTGCTTACATTTCCACGAAGTGTATTGATTTCACCATTATGGCACATGTACCTAAATGGTTGTGCTAATTCCCAAGAAGGAAATGTATTAGTAGAAAAACGTTGGTGTACTAATGCCAAACGAGTAACTAAATCAGGATCTTTTAAGTCTGTGTAATATCTGCTAATATCTTCAGGCATTAATAGACCTTTATATATTATAGTTGTTGTCGATAAACTAGAGAAGTAAAACATATGACTTTCTGAAGTTTTAGATTTCAGAATTATATGTTCACCTATTTTTCTAGCAGCAAATAATTTAGCGTTGAATTGTTGTTCAGTCAATTCTAAACCATTTTTACTAATAAATACTTGTTTTACTGTTGGTTCTTTTTCGGCAGCGATTTGTCCTAAGTTCGTCACATCAACAGGAACATCTCTCCAACCTAAAACTTTTAAATTTTGGTCTTTAACTGTTTGTTCAAATGTGTCCATGCAAAATTGTGCTTGGTTTTGTTTCTTTGGTAAGAAAACCATTCCAACTGCATATTCTCTTGTTGCTGGAATTTCAAAGTCACATACTTTTTTAAAAAAATCATGAGGAATATCAAAAAGGATTCCTGCTCCATCTCCAGTTCTTCCGTCGGCACTTACTGCTCCACGATGTTCTAATTTAATTAAAATGTCGAGTGCTTTATGGATAATGTCGTTAGATTTTACTCCGTTTAAATTACATATAAATCCTGCGCCACAGTTGTCGTGTTCAAATTCCGGCAAATAAAGGCCTTGTTCTTTAACTTTCATGCTGTATAATTTTTTTATACAAAAATAAAGATTTCGTTGCATAAAATGTATCGAAAACGGGTATTATCCTTTATTTTTATAGTAATAATAGAAAAACGTTTGTTTTATGGTAATAATGATGTAGAAGCGCTTATGTATTATTAAATCGTCAATTTGGTTTGTTTTGAATTGTCTTAGTTCCTTATTTATTAGTGTTTTTGTCAAATTATTGCTTTTTATTTCAATCGTTATAGTGGTTTGTGGATCCTTTTAATTATTTTGGGTTTGTTGTTAAATGGGTCATTTTTTGGTCTATTTTTTTTAAAGTAAAGACTTTAGAAATTTAATTCAGAAAAACATTTCTCAGTTTAGATGAATTTTGCTATTTTTGTGCCACTTATATTCTGAAATAACTTCAGAATCCAGACAAATTCTATATTATGAACATACACGAATATCAAGGAAAAGAGATTTTAGCTAGCTACGGAGTTCGCATTCAACGCGGAATTGTTGCTAATAGTCCAGTAGAAGCTGTTGCTGCTGCTAAACAATTAACTACTGAAACGGGAACGAGTTGGTATGTTGTAAAAGCACAAGTTCACGCAGGTGGTCGTGGAAAAGGTGGTGGAGTTAAGCTTGCTAAAAACCTACAACAAGTTGAAGAAATTTCAGAACAAATTATTGGAATGCAGTTGGTAACACCACAAACATCTGCTGAAGGTAAAAAAGTACATAAAGTTTTAATTGCTGAGGATGTTTATTATCCAGGTGAATCTGAAACTTCAGAATTTTATGTTTCTGTTTTATTGAATAGAGCTACTGGTCGTAACATGATTATGTATTCTACTGAAGGTGGAATGGATATTGAAGAAGTTGCTGAGCATACTCCTCATTTAATTTTTACTGAAGAAGTTGATCCTTCTGTTGGATTACAAGGTTTTCAAGCGAGAAGAATTGCTTTTAACTTAGGTCTTTCTGGAAATGCTTTCAAAGAAATGGTAAAATTCATCGACTCTTTATATAATGCATATATTGGATCTGATGCTTCGATGTTTGAAATCAACCCGGTTTTAAAAACATCTGATAATAAAATAATGGCTGTAGATGCTAAAGTAAATATCGATGATAATGCTTTATACAGACAAAAAGTTTATGCTGATATGCGTGATATCCGTGAGGAGAATCCAATTGAAGTAGAAGCTAAAGAAGTAGGATTAAACTACGTTGATCTTGATGGAACAGTTGGATGTATGGTTAACGGAGCTGGATTAGCAATGGCAACTATGGATTTAATTAAATATGCTGGTTTTGAGCCTGCTAACTTCCTTGACGTAGGTGGAACTGCTGATGCTAAACGTGTTGAAACTGCTTTCCGTATTATCTTAAAAGATCCTAACGTAAAAGCAATTTTAATTAATATTTTTGGAGGTATTGTTCGTTGTGACCGCGTGGCACAAGGAGTTGTTGATGCTTACAAAAACATGGGTGATGCTATTAAAGTGCCAATCATTGTTCGTTTACAAGGTACAAATGCAGCTATTGCAAAAGAATTAATTGACAATTCTGGAATGCCAATTTTATCTGCTGTTGAATTTCAAGAAGCAGCTGATCAAGTTAAAGCGGCGCTTTCTTAATTAGAAAATAAATAATACTAAAAAACCTGTTAGTTTTGCTAACAGGTTTTTTAATGCTTAAAAATCAATCTAAATTTCTTTATAATTGATTTTGTGTAATTATGTTAATGAACCATTTTTTCAATCGATGCTGATTGGTAAATATGGAAACCAGTTTCATCCTTTTGAGCTATTAATTCTAATGCTTTAGCGACTGTTTTACTTTCAATGGGTTTGTAATTTTTTAGTTTTCCAATAAGTAGAAATGAGAATGCTTTCATAAGGAAGCCTCCTGTTTTTTCGGCAAATCTAAACTCATTACGGTTTCCTAAAAGTAGAGAAGGTCTCAGTATTGTTACACTTTTGAATGCAGACTCTTTTAAAAACTGTTCAATCTCTCCTTTGGTTTTTAGATAAAAATTAGTAGAATCCTGATCAGCTCCCATGGAGGATATCAGTAGAAATTGGTTAACACCATTTTGTAATGCTGCTGTAGCAAACTGTTTTGGGTAATTATAATCTACTTTTTTAAATGCTTCCTTACTTCCTGCTTTTTTAATAGTTGTTCCTATTGTGCAAAAAAAGTCATCTCCTTTCACCAATGATTCGTAAGATTCGGGTTTGTCAAAATTTATGATTTGAACTTCTAATTTTGGATGCTGTACATCTATTTCCCTTTTGCTAAAAGCAATAACTTTACTGTAATTGTCGTTTTTTAAAAGAAGTTGTAGTAATTCAGAACCTATTAAACCAGTGCTTCCTATAATCAAAGCGGTTTTCATAAATTATCCTTTATTGTTTTTTCCAAAATTGAATTTTACTTTTTCTACAACCTGTGTTTTGTTATTTCCTTTTGGAAATTGTTTTTTGAATGGTTTTTTAGCGGCGCTCTTTTGAGACGGCGCTTCATCTCCTCTAGACTTTTCTTCATCTCTAGGTTTTGCCTTAAATTCAGTTCTTTCCTTTGTAGTTGCTTTAGCAGGAATTTGAGCTTTGTGTTTGGCTAAAACATCATTAGGGTTTTTAGGGTTTTCTTTGGTACCACGTAAATGTATTACTAATCCGTTAAGAAAATTACGTAAAACTTGGTCCCCACATTCCATGTAGTTCTCATGTTTTTCGTCACGGAAAAAAGCTCCTAATTCTGATTTTGTAATTCTGAAATCTACTAGCTCTAGAATTTCAACTATTTGGTCGTCACGAAGCATTAAAGCTACTCGTAATTTTTTGAAGATATCGTTATTTGTCATCATATTCTATTTTTTTACAAAGGTACGTTTTAAAACGAATAGGGCACTAATTTTAGTTTGGGAATTAGAATTGGTTTAAGATGCTGATAATTTGGTCTAGATCCCTTTTTTTATGGTTTGCTGTAATCACAATTCGGTTCAAATCTTTAATTCCCGAAGCGTATTTAAAATGGGCTATAATTATTTTATTTTTGTCTAAAAGTGTATTGATTTCTTCTTTTTCAATATAAATTAAAGGGTATTTACTGCTGAAAAGAAATGCTTTGCTTTTTTTTAAATTTGTTTTAAGATAATCTAAGTTGTCTTTTAGTTTACGATGCTGTTTGATATATAGTTTTTTTGCATCTGGAATGGTCTGTACAAAAGCTGGATTCATACCCGCGCTAGCAATGAAGCTATCGTTGGCTCTTATTTGTTGAATGAATTGTGCGTCACTTGCAATAAAGCCACCTGTTAAACCGAATGCTTTGCCTAGTGAGGAAATCATTATTTTCCGTTTGATATTAGGATAATTTACTTTCGAAAAAATACCATTTCCGTTCTTTCCAAGTAAACCGAGTGAGTGTGACTCATCGATTACCAAGGTGATTTCTTTATGGGGCGGAATCAGTCGTAAAAATGATAAATCAACTGCTTTTGTGCAGAATGAAGGTACAGCATCTGTGAGGATGGTGATTCTTTCTTTGGCGGCGTCATGCAATCTGGGATTCATTTCATTTTCTATAAAAAACGGAATGCTGTTCCCGCTTTTGATAGCGGTATGCACATTGTTGAAATGATAAAATTGATCTGTATGAGTTTGCAAACTTTCAATTACTATTTTTCCCGCAAGCATGCCTGAAGTAACTGTGATTGATGCTTCGGATTTTATGAATTTAGCGAGGAATTTTTCGCCATTTTCGTATGCTTTCAATTCAATGTTGGCGCTTCTTGAACTGCCGTAAGCTGTTCCCCACTGCAAGATGTTTTTGATTAAAATTTGTTGAAATTTTTTATTTGTAGGTAATCCAAGGTAGGCTGTTCCGCCAAAGTAAAGATAATTGTCTTCTCCGGTAGTCAAGATTCGATTGGGGAAAGCGTTGATTTTCATTGATTCTTATTTTAAAGTAACTCCCGTTCCATTGCCTTCAGCATAGTAGATTTTACCCTCTTTTATCGTAACCCCATTCGCAATATCTTCGGCCAAAAGTAATGCGCCATCCATATCAACATAATCCAGTTGCGGCAGTAAATGTGCAATTGCTGATATGCCCACTGATGATTCGGTCATGCAACCTACCATTGTTTTTAGGCCTAATTGCTTTGCTTGCTCAATCATTCTTTTACCGGGAGTAAGACCGCCACATTTTACTAGTTTAATATTTACACCGTGAAAGTGATTGTGGCATTTTGCAACATCTTCTTCAATAATACAGCTTTCATCTGCTATGATTGGTAAAACCGAGTATTTAAAAACCTCCCTATGAGCTTCCCAATTGTCGGCTTTCATAGGTTGTTCAAGAAATTCGACTCCTAACTTTTTTAATTCGACAGCATTGTTGATGGTTTCTTCGATCCCCCAACCACAGTTGGCGTCAATTCTAAAAATGGCATCAGTATGTTTTCGTAGTTCGGTTACAATAGCGATATCTTCATGTGTGCCTAATTTGATTTTATAGATGGGCCAAGGAAGTTCCTTCATTTTTGACACCATTTTTTCTATGGACGCAATCCCAATCGTATAATCTGTTAGAGGGTTGTTATCTGTAGTATAGTTCCAGTATTCGTATAGTTTTTTACCTTTTTTTCGGGCGTATAAGTCGGTGTATGCTAGATCCAATGCACATAAAGCAAACATATTTTGTTTCAGATACGGATGTATAAGTTGCCAGAATTCTTCTGGAGTTTCGTTTTCGCAAGCTTCAATAATTGGACGAAGGTTGTTTAAATCGGCCATCATCATGGGGACAGTAATGTTGTAGTACGGATTTGAAGTTGCTTCTCCATATCCAGAAATTCCATTGCTTTGAAGCTCTACAATTAACGAGGGCTGTACATCAATGGATTCTCTCGATATTGTAAATGTATGTTTCAGTTTTAGAATGTATTCTTTTACTATTAGTTTCATTTGTCGATCGTTTAGTACCTTAAAAGTATGTAATTATTTTTAATATCCGAGCCACAAAAGGGCTTTTATAAAGCCATCGCGCCATAATTTCTCATTGTGTTGTCCGCCTTTTACGATTCGCTTTTCATTCAAATGAAGGCAGTAACATCTGTTTTTGTCTAATAAGCGCTCCATTTTATTGAGATCTGCAACCATGCTTTCTCCTTCGTTATCCCCGCATAAAAAATATATTTTAGTATTTATTTTTTTAGATTTTTCGGTATAGTCAAAGATTTCTTTGGAGAACCAAAATGATGGTGAAAAAACACCCGCTTTCCCAAAGATTGTAGGATATTTTAATGCGCCGTAATAGGAAACAAGTCCTCCTAGTGAGCTTCCCATAAGTATCGTGTTTCTAGCTTTTGTTTTGGTTCTATAAGTGCTATCGATTTTTGGTTTTAATGTTTCGACTATAAATTGGAGGTAGTTGTCGGCGTTTCCGCCACCGTATTTTTCATTTTTGAAAGGGGTTAATTCGTCGATCCGTTTTTCGTTACCATGTTCAATACCTATTACAATAATTTGTGCATTGATACTATCTAACTTTTTATCTACATTCCACTCTCCTGCATAGGCTGTTTTTGTATCAAAGAGATTTTGAGCATCATGCATATACAGCACGGAGAATTTTTTTGTACTGTTTGCATACCCTTTCGGAAGGTACGCCCGTATTTTTTTGTCACAATTTAGTTCCGCTGAGTGAATATTAAAAGTACTTAATTGTTTGCTTGCAGTGCTTTGTTGCGCCAATAGTCCAATTGATGTTAAAAAAAATAGGATAATGTAATTAAATTGTTGAATCATGCTTAGATTTTTGTTATTCATTTTAAAAACGATATTTTAGCTAAAAAAAAATTATAATAATGGATACTTACGAAGAAAAAAAGAACTTGTTTCTGGATATGATTGCTTTTTCTACTGAAAATGATGTTCTACCTAAAAAAGATTATGATTTTTTATTTGTTATTGCAAATGCTTTAGACCTAGAAAAAGGAGATTTTAACAATCTTTTCCTTTTAGAATTGCCAAAAATGGCTGCTAAAACTGGTTTTAGACGTATGCAGCAATTTTATCGTTTGGCATTTTTAATGCATGGCGGTAAAATTTTGAATGCAAATGAATCGAATACTATTCATCAAATTTCAATTAGCATGGGGATTAATCCTGATGCTACAAAACGTGTGTTGAAAAAGATGGCAAAATCCCCCGATGTTGTTATTACCCCCGAAGCATTACTGAAAATTTACAAAGAATTTCACGATTAATGCAATTGATCTTGCAGCATTTTAATTTCGTCACGTAATTTGGCAGCTTGCATGAAATCAAGCTCTTTGGCTGATTTTTCCATAGATTTTCTTTTTTCTCGAATGCGTTTTTCTATTTCGTCTTTCGATAAATATTCTGTGACAGCTTCTGCTGCTTTGTTTAGATTGTGACCTAGTTCTTGATCGATCAGCGGGTTTTTGACAAAAGCACTTTCAATTTTCTTGTTTAGTGCTTGCGGTGTAATGTTATGCTTTGTGTTGTAATTGATCTGTTTCGTTCGGCGATATTCAGTTTCGTCGATCGTTTTTTGCATGCTAGCAGTAATTTTATCGGCATACATAATGGCCTTACCGTTTAGGTTTCTGGCGGCACGTCCTATTGTTTGCGTAAGCGAGCGATGGCTTCTTAAAAAACCTTCTTTATCAGCATCTAAAATAGCGACTAACGAAACCTCAGGTAAATCAAGTCCTTCACGAAGGAGGTTTACTCCAATCAATACATCGAAGATTCCTTTACGTAGATCCTGCATAATTTCGATACGTTCTAAAGTATCTACGTCTGAATGGATGTAGCGGCAACGAATGTGTACTTTGGTTAAGTATTTGGCTAATTCTTCGGCCATTCTTTTGGTCAAAGTGGTTACTAATACGCGCTCATCAAGTTCGCATCGCAATTGAATCTCTTCAATTAAATCGTCTATTTGGTTTAAACTGGGTCTTATTTCGATAACGGGATCTAATAATCCTGTAGGTCTAATGACTTGTTCTACCACAACTCCATCTGTTTTTTGTAGTTCATAATCGGCAGGTGTTGCTGAGACATAAATTACCTGATTTTGCATGGCCTCAAACTCTTCAAATTTCAATGGGCGATTGTCCATGGCTGCGGGAAGTCTAAAGCCGTATTCTACTAAGTTTTCTTTTCGAGAACGGTCTCCACCATACATGGCATGCACTTGGGATAAGGTTACGTGGCTTTCGTCTACAACCATTAAAAAGTCTTTTGGAAAATAATCTAAGAGACAAAATGGTCTTGTTCCAGCAAGTCTACCGTCTAGATATCGAGAGTAATTTTCGATTCCTGAACAATACCCTAATTCGCGTATCATTTCTAGGTCAAAATTGGTGCGTTCTTCGAGTCGTTTTGCTTCTAGGTGCTTTCCTATTTCTTTAAAATAATCTACTTGCTTGACAAGATCTTGTTGGATTTCCCAGATGGCGCCTTGTAAGACATCTGGTGAAGTCACAAACATATTCGCGGGATAAATGGTTAATTTGTCAAATTTCTCTATAACTGCTGCCGTTTTTACATCAAACGATTCTATTTCTTCGATTTCATCACCAAAAAAATGAATTCGAAAAGCGTCATCGGCATAACTTGGATAGACTTCTACAGTGTCACCTTTTATTCTAAAATTTCCGGGAGTAAAATCAGCTTCGGTTCTGGAATATAAACTTTGTACTAAGCTGTGAAGCAATTTGGTTCTTGAGATCGTTTGATCACGTTCAATTTCAATTACGTTTTTTTGAAATTCTACAGGGTTTCCAATACCGTACAAGCAAGAAACAGAGGCAACTACTAAGATGTCTCTTCGGCCCGAAAGTAGGGAAGAGGTAGTGCTTAAACGCATTTTTTCTAATTCCTCGTTGATCGATAGATCTTTTTCGATAAAAACTCCCGTGACTGGCATAAAAGCTTCGGGTTGGTAATAATCGTAGTACGATACAAAATATTCTACCGCATTATTAGGGAAAAATTGTTTGAACTCTGAGTATAATTGCGCTGCAAGGGTTTTATTGTGTGCCAAAACTAAGGTAGGTCGTTGTACTTCCTGAATAACATTGGCCACGGTAAAAGTTTTACCAGAACCTGTAACTCCTAATAACGTTTGGAAGGGTTCCCCATCTACGATGCCTTGGCTTAGTTTTTCGATGGCTTGTGGCTGGTCGCCTTTGGGTTGGTATTCAGATACTACTTGGAAATTCATAGGTGTTTTGGGGCAAAGTTTCTAGTGTTACAAAGTTACGAAGTTTAAAAGGATTCTTTGCTTAACTTAAAACCAAAAAAAAACCATCATGCGAACATGATGGTTTTTGTACTATGAATTAGGTTGTATTAGAAACTAAAACTTAATCTAGCAAAAACGAATCTTCCGTTTTGTCCAAATTGAGATACGTTTCTTGAGTATACAAATTGGTTACCATTTGATAAATCAACAGTTGATGCTGTTGTGTTATATTGTATGTTTCCAGAAGAATCCAGTCCACTCGCGTCAGTTAATGAACCACCTACTATGTTGGTAGGTCTTTTTGCTGAAATTGGGCCTAAATTAGCAGTAGGATAGATGTCAAGGATATTGTTCGCACCAATAACTACTTTAGTAGATTCTGATATTTTGTATCCTACAGATAAATCAGTAATGATTTTAGCAGCCCATACTGGGTGTTCATTTTCGATTGCTTGTCCATTAATGATTGTTGCTCCAATAAATCCGTCTCCATTAACATCTGCTACGTTTGGATCAGTTACTTGACCAAAATAAACGTTTCTTAAGAAGAAATCGAATTTTTTGTACGCTAGAGAGTTAGTTAAGTTCGCTTTTACTCTTGGTACAGCTTCCTCAAGATAGATTCTACTAGATTCCGAATAGTATCTGTTAATTTGTCCATTGTCCGTTAATATTTTAGAACCATGAATATCACCTACTTTTCTGGTATTAGAGAATGTTGCAGATAAATCAGATTTTAAAGTCAATCCGTTACCTACATTAGCTTTATGGCTAACAACAACGTCTAGACCTTTTGATTGTGTATCAATACCATTAGCGAAAAAGGTAGCTTTTGTAGCATTTGCATTATCGAATAAAGTGTTTAATTCTGCAGCAGCTGTTCCGGCAACTGGTGTTCCACCTGGTCTTGAGAATGAATCTGTTAAAACTACACGATCTGAAATTTTAACAACATAAGCATCTGCAGTTATAGTTAGTTTTGCAGCTGGTATCTTAGCAGTAAATCCAAAACTAGCACTTTGAGACTCTTCTTGCTTCAATGTAGGAATCCCTAATAATTTTGCGGCAGGTGAATCGTTGCTAAAAGTTGTTATTTCAAATGGTGCACCACCTACGAATTGTGTAGCTGTTGAATTGAAATAAATTTGGTGTAATGAAGGCGCTCTAAATCCTGTAGAAACAGCACCACGCAAATTGATGTTGTCTGTTAGTTTATAACGAGAGGCTAATTTGTAGTTGGTTGTACCACCAAAATCAGAATAGTTTTCATAACGCAAAGCGCCATTTACCATCCATTTTTCTGTTACATCATATTCTAAGTCAGCATATATAGCACCACTATTACGTCCTTTGTCAATTGCATTTACTGGTTTGAATCCTGGGAAAACTTGTGCTCCACCATTTCTTTTAGAACCATAAAAATCGGTTACGTAGTTAGCATCTGGTGTTACGCCGTTAACGACAACATTTCCATTAACATCGTAAAAATTGTAAGAATCTGGTTCTCCTGCTTTTATTTGGAAGTTTTCATGTCTGAATTCCGCTCCAAAAGCGACATTTAATTTGTCAAACTTTTTAGAAATATCAAAGTTTGTTGTGTTTTGAGAAAAGGCCAATCCACCAGCGTCAAATTTGGTAGCAGATTTTTCTCTTAATGTTGAATTTAAAGTGTTTTCAATGTTGTAATCAAATCCGTTTCTACCAAAAGTGTTGCTTAAGTCAAAATTCCAAGATTCAAATATTTTTCCTCTAAGACCTGCGGCAGCAGAAATGTCATTGATTGTAGAATGAATTTCAGGTAAGAAACCATTAGGGTATAAGGCTGTGTACGTTCTAGATTGATTTGGTTTTCTGTAAAAACCTGCAGCTTCACCTGTTCTATGACTAGTTCCTCCAAAAGCATATAGCTCTAGATTGTCATTGATAGGGTAGGCAGCATTTACGAAGAATTGTGCACTTTGTAAAGACGATTGTCCTACGTTCATGTTGAAGTCTCTTCTTTGTAGTTTTCTGTATGCTAATTCATTTTCTGTTACATCTCCAATTGCAAGTAGAGAAGAAGAACTTCCTAAAATTGTTTGTAATCCATTTGCTCCGTATAGGCTTGATGCACCTGCTATAGTGATTTGTTGTGCGGCACTGAAGTATTTAACATCGGTTGCATATGTTTTTATTGCAGAAACAATTTGAGCTTCGTTTGCGGTTGGTGCTGCAGCAGTTCCAATGTTTCCCCATAAAGCATTGATATTTGTACCTGCTTCTGCAGCTCTTTGCTCGATTGCATTGAATGCACTAAATAATCCACCAGTTACATCTTTGGCTCTACTAGTCTGTCCTCTTAATTGAAAACTTCCTGTAGCATTAATAAAACTTTTTTCTTTACCTAAACTTGTACCGTAGTTCAAATCTATTTGTAAATTATTTCCATCAGTTCCACCTCTATGATCATTAGCTCCTTTGGCTAGATAAGTTCCGCCTAAGATGTTTATGTCTAATTTGTTTGTTGCTTTTTTAACGTTTACGTTAATTACACCAGCAATCGCATCAGATCCGTATTGTGCCGATGCACCATCACGTAATACTTCTATTTTATCAATTGCAAATGCAGGAATAGCATTTAAATCTGTTCCTACTGATCCTCTACCTGGAGAACCATTGATGTTTACCAGAGATGAAGTGTGTCTTCTTTTTCCGTTAACCAGTACCAGTACTTGATCTGGTCCTAAACCTCTTAATTGAGCAGGGTCAATATGATCTGTTCCATCTGCTACAGTTGTAGTATTTGATGTAAACGAGGGAGCAACCATGTTTAAGATTTGATTTAAGTTGGCTTGTGGACCTTGAGACGCGATGTCTTTCATGCTTATCACATCAATAGGCACCGCCGATTCAGTTACTGTACGTGCTGCGCTACGAGAACCTAGAACCACTACATCTTGAAGTGTTTCTCCGCTACCCGCTAGCGATGCGTTTACAGTACTTCCTGTAACTTTGATGTTTTGAGTTTGTAAACCTACATAAGAGAATTGTAACATGTCTCCCATTTTTGCCATGATGGTGTATTTTCCATCTGCATCAGTTGTGGTTCCTTTTGTGGTTCCTTTTACAAGAACAGTGGTTCCTGGTAACGGACCTTTAGTGTCGTCTGTTACTATTCCAGAAACCTTAATTTCTTGAGCAGTTGCGCCCAACGAAAAAATTAAAGTTAGAATAAATAAAAGTTTTTTCATTTTTGGTTTGTTTAAGTTATGGGCCAAAAATACAATTATATATTCATAAACGTTATTATTATGTTAAAAATGAAGAAATATTTCGAATTTGTGTGTTTTTTATTGCTATTGTGTAATGTATTGCTCTTAAAAAACTGTTATATTATCAAATTAGTAATTAAATAGCGCCTTTTTAGCAATAAAACAAGTGTTTTGGACCTATCTCAATTGAAGTTGAAATAAGCCTCTTAAGTCCCGTAAAATCTAGGTTTTTGTGTAAATAATTGATAGTTAGATAGCTACTCGAATTTCCATTCGTTTTGCTGCTTTTCTGTGTGAAAAGTCCAAGCGACAATGCGGCTCGTTTTTTGTCCTTGCGACATATCAAAAGTTTTTGTCTCGACTACATTTACTTTGTTTAATGTTTTGTACAAACTAGAAAGATGCGATTGTTTAGAGACTAAAGTAGTAAACCATAAACATTGCATAGGATATTTTGCACTTTCGTAAATCATTTGAGTAATAAACGCTAGTTCTCCGCCCACGCACCATAATTCTGCATTTTGTCCTCCAAAATTCAAAACGGGGTCAGTCGTTTTTTTATTCTCTAAATTATTTATTTTGCGTATCGTTCCTTTTGTCGCGTCTTCTTTAGAAGAATGAAAAGGAGGGTTGCATATCGTAAAGGCAAAACGATCTTCTGGGGTTATAATGTTTTTAAAAATAAAACGGGATTCATTTTGCATTTGCAAACTTATGGCATCAATAAGTTTTGGATTTTTTTCAATAATCGAACTACAATTGGCAATTGCTTTTTCATCAATATCAGTCCCTACAAAACTCCAGTTGTAGACTGCATTTCCTATAATTGGATAGATACAATTCGCGCCTATCCCTATATCTAGGCCTTCAACAGTATGTCCTTGTGGAATAATGCCGTTGTTGCTTGTGGCTAATAAATCAGCAATATAATGGATATAGTCAGCTCTTCCGGGAATGGGCGGGCAAAGATAATTTTTAGGAATGTCCCAGTTTTTTATGTCGTAATACGTTACTAGTAAAGCTTTGTTTAGAGTTTTAACCGCTTCGGGATTACTAAAATCAATGGTCTCTATTTGGTGTTCATTGATAGAAACGTGTTGTTGTAACTCAGGAAGTTTTTCGGTCAAAAGTTCAAAATCGTATCTTAATCGGTGTAGATTTCTTGGGTGTAAATTGGTTTTCTCGGTAATAGTCTTAGACATGCTCTTTATATTTCAGGACAAAGATAAAGATTTATTTTTTTATCAAAGTCGGGACCAAGTTATGTAAAAAAAGAATGGGCTTGTACTTTATTGTAAATTAGTTTATTATTTAAAAATTAATCCGCACATTCCATCATTAATAAGTCGCCATCTTCGTGTGATATGGTCACGATTCCATCTGCAGTTACATGGTTACTACTACCTGTTTTGTACCCTATAGTCAAGCTGTCATTGGTTAGTGGGTAAAATAAATTATCAGAATGTATTCCAGTTACATGTCCTATCGGAATCAAAGAGATTACTGAATTTGCAGTATACCATTTTTCGAATTTTTTAGGTAAAAGAAATACCTTCGAATGGTCGTCCAATATGACAATTTTTAATTTTTCTCTGTAACGTACTATGTTAGTCAAGTTAGTAATCGTATGATCCGTGCGCTTTCCAGTGGCCCAGACCACATTTGCAGCGGGTATTTTTCTTTCGATTAAGTAATCAAATGCTTTTTCAAGATCTGTTTTATTTTGATCCGGAGTATGGACAATCTCTATTGGATATTGTTTTTCTTTATAATAATTAGCGTCAAAGTCACGGTCAAAATCACCCAATAAAACATCTACTTTTATGCCCAATTGCATTACGCGGTCCATAGCCGAGTCTAAAACAATCACTAATGGTGACCATTCTAGTAATTGTCCTAATAATTCTGGGTTGCACGAAGCGCCATTGGCAATAATTAAAGCTGGTTCTTGATCATCGCGAACAATATGGTGTGAAGACATAGAGTGAAAATTAAAGCCGTAAAGATAAAGAAACCAATAAATATATAAAGGTTTTCAGAAGCTATTCCTGCTATTCGCTTTAGCCCTCAATCCAAACGCTTTTTTTACTAGTCATTCCAGGAGCTTCCTCTGGTCGCTCTGTAATTCCTGTAAAAAATAGCTTTTGTCAATCAGGGCTGTCGCTGCTATCAGGGCTACTCTTAGATCACGAATTATTGTATAGTAAAGGTTTTGCTATCTATTTCGCTGGCGGAGAAAAAACCTAATGGGTAATTGTCTTTATCAGTAGTATTTACAATGTTTCCTCTTACGGTTGCTGGTGGAGATTGAAAGGGGCCGCCACTGCTTCCGCCAGCTATGGTGATTAATATGGCTAAGTAATTATAATATGTTTTAGAAACACCATAATGTGTAACTGTAACTTGGTCTCCCACTTTTAACTTTTCTTTTTGTGATAAGCTAAAAAAACGATTGCCCTGAAAAAATGCATCGTCAGATGCGGCTAAGTTTTGGTACAGATCATCTTTATAGGTGTATTGAAACAAATAATAATTGGTTTCGGCTGCAGGATCGGTAAAAAAAGTTTTTAATTGAATTTCGTTTTTCGTTATTCCGCCATCATTAATTTGGGTAACTGTCTCAATTGGAGCTACGCTTTTTAATGTTTCTGTAGCGTTGTAAACAGCTCCGTTTAAAGTTATGCTTAGTGTGTAAGTTTCATTTAGTACAGGAATGAAATTGTTGCAAACATAATCGCCAGGAGTACCCGATTCTGTAAATATAAATGGAGTATTGGTGCTGTTGCGTACTATAATTTGCGCTCCAGAAACCGTTGGAATTTCAGTACTGAAAAAGGAAGTAGTAGTTGATAATTTTATTGTTTGTGTTTTTCCGTCAGTTCCTTTTTGCCATTTTAGGGCGGCTTCAATGACTAGTTTTGGAGCTTGTGTATCTAGATCTACTGTAACTACCTCTTCACAACTGGTCATGAAAAAAGTAAGTATTAGTGCTATAAGTATATTTGATTTTTTCATTTTCATTAAAATTTAAAATTGTAACTCACTGCAGGAACCATACCGAAAATGGATGTTTTTACAGCTTCGTTAACTCCCGTTTCTGTGTTCTGACTAAAATTAATCGAAGCAGCATTTTTACGATTGTATACATTATAAATGCTAAAGACCCATTCGCCTTTCCATTTTCGGCCTTCATTGTTTCTCGGAGTTAAAGTAGCCGATACGTCAAGGTGGTGGTAAGTAGGTAGTCTATTTGCATTTCGCAAGCCGTAGCTCGGAATAACAAGCCCTAGGTAGGAATATTGTCCTGTGGGGTAGGTAACAGGTTGTCCTGTTTGTAAGGCGAAATTAGCTCCAAAAGTCCACTTTTCATTTTGTTTATAGGATCCTGTAACAGCAAGGTTATGCGTTTTGTCATAAATAGAACGGTACCATTTTCCGTTATTAATTCCTGACTCTTCTGCAGTTCTACCTGGTGTTTGTTGCTCTGATTTTGATAAAGTATAAGAAATCCATCCGTTCAAGCGACCTTCGTTTTTGCGAAGCATCACCTCAAGACCGTAAGAGCGCATTCTACCGTTTAAGATCACTTGCTCGATAGCATCATTTGCAATCAAGTCGGCACCATCTATATAATCCAATCTGTTTTGTACTTTTTTATAGTACGTTTCTACTTCAAGCGAATACATATTGTCCTTGAAGTTTTTAAAATAACCAAAAGCCACTTGATCCGCAATTTGTGGTTTTATATATTGATCACTTGGCATCCAGATGTCCAGCGGAGTAGGAGAGGAGGTATTAGAGATCAACTGTAAATATTGTGTCATGCGGTTGTAACTCGCTTTTATTGCTGTGTTATCGTCTAGCTTGTAAGATACGGCAAGTCTAGGTTCAAAATTACCAAAACTTTTTAATGTTTTATTTTTGCCATAAAAAGTAGTTCCTATAGGTGTTGCCTTCTCGTAAATTTGCTGGTCAGTATTAAAAGTGACGGGATTGTTATTCTCGTACAAATTCACTGTAGATTGTCCTAATCTATAAAACATACTGTAACGCAAGCCATAAGTTAATGCAATTTTTTTCGAAATATCATGCTCTGCACTTATGTAAACCGAAGGTTCAAAAGCATATTTTTTATCCAATTGATCGGCATTTATTCCAGAGTTGCTGTCTGTAGGTTTTATTGTACCTGGGTTGAAAGAATAATAAATAGCATTTGCTCCGTAACTTAATTTAAAGTCGTCTGAAATGTAATTTTTAAAGTCGTACTTTATATTGTAGTTTTTGATTCCTGATGACCAGTTGAAACCGATGAAGTTAAGGTCAAGGCCGTAATAATAATCACTGTAAATCATGGAGAAATTAGAGAACAATTTATCCGAGAATAAATGATTCCATCGTAGGTTAAAGGTCGTGTTACCGTAGGTATTAGAAAAGCTTTCGCTGATTGAAAAAACATCTCGGCCAAAGTAACCAGAAAAATATAAATTGTTATTTGGGTTTAATTTGTAGCTTAATTTGGCATTCAAATCATAAAAGTAAGCGGTATTGTTTTTATTTTCTTCGGATAGTTTTAAAAACAAATGGGCATAAGAGCCTCGACCAGCGATTAGGAAAGAGCCTTTGTCCTTTACGATTGGGCCTTCAAGTAATAACCTACTCGAAACTAAACCAATACCTCCATTGGCGTGAAAGGATTTGCTGTTCCCATCTTTTTGATAAATATCCAAAACAGATGAAGCTCTACCACCAAAGTTAGCTGGAATTCCTCCTTTGTACAATTTTAAATCTTTGATGGCATCTGGGTTAAAAACCGAGAAGAAACCAAAAACGTGAGACGAATTAAAAATGGTAGCTTCGTCTAGTAAAATTAAATTTTGATCAGCACCACCACCACGAACATTAAACCCTGAAGCTCCTTCACCTGCATTTGTAACCCCTGGTAGCAACAGTAATGATTTAATAACATCTACTTCGCCTAGCACTACAGGCATTTTTTTTATCGAAGAAATAGATAGTTTATTGATACTCATTTCTGTAGAGCGAATGTTGGTGCTTTTGTTTCCGTCCTTAATAATCACTTCGTTAAGGAGTTCTCCGCTTGGGGCTAGTGCAAAATTTAGTTTTTTACTTTCATTTAGTGTCAGTTGGCTGCTTATTGTTTCGTAGCCTAAGTAGCTTGCAAGCACGGTGTACTTACCTTCGACTAATGTAATAGAATAAAAGCCATATTGATTCGTACTTACTGTAGCATTCAATTCTGGGATGTATAGGTTTACACCAATGAGTGTTTCATTGCTCTTACTGTCAGTTATTGAGCCACTTAGTGTGAATTTTTCTTGCGAAAAAACAGAGGAACTAATGAGTAGTACAATAATAAAGCTGCTGATTTTTTTTAAAAACATATTCTTTTTTTAGGATTGCAAACAAAGTGAAAAGATAAGAAATTTGGGATTAAACAAAACCCAAAGATTCGTTAATATAAAAAGGCAACTGTTTCCAGTTGCCTTTTTGAAATATACAATGATTGTAATTATGCAATTTTTGCTAGAATAGCGTTCAGCGTTGCGCTTGGACGCATTGCTTTGCTAGTCAACTCAGGATTTGGTTGGTAGTAACCACCAATCTCTTGCGCTTTTCCTTGAGCACCAATTAATTCTTCATTAATTTTTGCTTCGTTGTTTTCTAAATCTGCTGCAATTGGAGTGAAAATTGCTTTTAATTCAGCATCTTTAGTTTGTGCTGCAAGTGCTTCTGCCCAGTACATAGCTAAGTAAAAGTGAGAACCACGGTTGTCAATTTGACCTATTTTTCTAGAAGGTGATTTATCGTTTCTCAAGAAAGCATCATTTGCTTGATCTAAAGTTTCTGATAAAACAATTGCTTTAGAATTGTTCAATGATTGTCCTAAGTGTTCTAATGAAGCTCCTAGGGCTAAAAACTCACCAAGTGAATCCCAACGTAAGTATCCTTCTTTTGTAAATTGCTCTACGTGCTTAGGAGCTGAACCACCTGCACCAGTTTCAAACAATCCGCCACCATTCATTAATGGTACTATAGATAACATTTTTGCTGATGTTCCTAGTTCTAAAATTGGGAATAAATCAGTTAAGTAATCACGCAATACGTTTCCTGTTACAGAGATCGTGTCTTCTCCTTTTTTGATTCTTTCTAAAGTAAATTTAGTAGCTTCAATTGGGTTTAAGATGCGAATGTCAAGACCAGTTGTATCATAATCTTTTAAGTATAAGTTTACTTTCTCAATTAATTGTCTGTCGTGTGCTCTGTTTTCGTCTAACCAGAAAACCGCTGGAGTTGCAGATAAACGCGCTCTATTTACAGCTAGTTTTACCCAGTCTTGAATAGGAGCGTCTTTGGCTTGACACATTCTAAAAATGTCTTTTGCTTCAACCGCTTGTTCCATTAATACTGTTCCTTTTGTGTCAACAACACGTACAACACCGCTTCCAGTCATTTGGAACGTTTTGTCATGAGAACCATATTCTTCTGCTTTTTGTGCCATTAAACCTACGTTTGGAACAGATCCCATTGTTTTTGGGTCAAAAGCACCATTTTTTTTGCAAAAATCGATTGTTGCAGTATAAATTCCTGCATAACAACGGTCTGGAATAATAGCTAGTGTGTCTTGTGATTTTCCGTCTTTGTTCCACATTTGCCCTGAAGTACGAATCATAGCTGGCATTGAAGCATCAACAATAACATCCGATGGAACGTGAAGATTTGTGATTCCTTTATCAGAGTTTACCATTGCAAGCGCTGGACCATTTTCAATTGCTTGGTTGATAGCAGCTTCTACTTCTGCTTGTTCTGGACGTCCTGCAATTTTTGCATAAACATCACCTAAACCGTTTCTGGTATCAATGCTTAATTGATCAAATAATGTAGCGTATTTTTCGAATACAGCTGCAAAGTACACTTCTACAATAGCTCCAAAAATGATTGGGTCAGAAACCTTCATCATTGTTGCTTTTAAGTGTACAGATAATAATATGTTTTTTTCTTTTGCTTCAGCAATTGCTTTCGCTACAAAAGATTTTAATTCTTTCAAGTGCATTACTGAACTATCAATGATTTCGCCCACTTTTAGCGGAGTACTTTCTTTTAATACAGTGGTTGTGCCATCAGTAGCTACGAATTCGATCTTTACATCGCTAGCTTCCGTTAGGGTAACTGACTTTTCACTTCCGTAAAAATCACCAATTTCCATTGATGCTACTTCTGTTTTTGAATCTGCAGACCATGCTCCCATTGAATGTGGGTTTACTTTTGCGTAGTTTTTAACTGCTTTTGGTGCTCTACGGTCAGAGTTTCCTTCACGTAAAACCGGGTTTACAGCTGATCCTAAAACTTTAGAATATTTTTTCTTGATTTCGTTTTCAGCTTTGTCTTGAGGCTCTTCAGGGAAGTTAGGAACCTTGTAACCGTGTGCTTGTAATTCAACAATTGCCTCTTTTAATTGAGGAACAGATGCGGAGATATTTGGTAATTTAATAATGTTAGCTTCTGGTGAAGTAGCTAATTTTCCTAATTCAGCTAATGAATCTGTTACTTTTTGATCATCAGATAAAAACTCAGGGAAGTTAGCTAAGATTCTTGCTGCAAGCGAAATGTCTTCCGTTTCTATTTCGATTCCAGATGTTGCTGTAAATGCTTTAACAATAGGTAAAAAAGAATAAGTCGCTAATAAAGGAGCTTCATCAGTTAACGTGTAAATAATTTTCGGTTTTTGTGTCATTTTTATATTTTTATAATCGTATCCTAAGTATATGGTAGGATGTGGAATGTGTATTTTGCTTAAAATTAAGCGTAGCAAATATATGAAAATCAGAGCGAAATAAAATGTGAATTCTATTAGAAAAAACTCAAATTATGGAATAACTAACGAGTTAGCTTCAAAATGTTATTTTTATACCAAACGCATTTATTGTATAGACCAAATATTGTCTAAAAAAACATAGCTATAACCACAGATACTCATG
>NZ_JACRUK010000045.1 GCF_014305155.1 Flavobacterium muglaense | reverse complement strand
GAAATCCTATTATAAGCGCTTTTTTAATCTCTAGAAAACGACGTTAATCAAAATATGCGTAGTTTTTCAGTGCCCTCGCTAAGCTTGACGTTTTTTTTTGGAGTAGGATTTAATTGGAAGTTGTTTTATTCGGCGCCATCTAGTTTAGCTCTAGAAATTGCAATGTCACCGACCTTTTTTCCTAATTCGAGTCCTTTTTCGCAATCACTTCTATAATGAATACAACCGAACATTCTTGAGATTGAAGCTTCATTTGCCATAGCAGTATAACTTTTTGCTTTAGAGGGTATTAAATGAGAAAGCAATGTAGCTGCAGCAGCACTAAAAGTGGAATGCCCAGAAACATAAGCAGGAAAATTGGGTGTTCCAGTTAGTGTTTTTATTGAGGGATCCACTTGTGACGGTCTTGGGTTAAAATAAGTATATTTTGCATCCCAACAACAAATTGCTGCATCCATCATGGCAATGTTTAATAAAGCCATATTTCTGGCCCATCGTACTTCACTATAATCTTTTTCTACAAAAGATTCTGACGCGATGGCATTCCAATGTCCGGGAGGTGTATAGGTGCCTACACCATCAGCCCAAAAAGTAACTATTTCCATGTTTTTTCTAGTTGCATTTTTACTATAATCTTTAATTTCGGCTAATTCTTTTGCAAATTGAACTGATTTAGTAGAAGGGGGAGCAATTGGGCGATTAGCAATGACCATTTCCGGAGTCATGAAAAAAGATTTGACTTTGCCAAATAAAGGTAACATAGGAGGCCGGATTGGTGACTCCAATGACTTCCATGGTGTTTCTCCTTGGGCTATTGTTTGGGTTTCTAAAGACGCCCAGATTTCAGCTGTCCCAACGGCCGATCCAGTACCATCAGTAGTGGCTCTAGAAATATATTTAGTGGCAATTTTTCTGCCTAAAATGATACCTGCATCCAGATCACTTCTAACGTTAGCACCACTAATAATGCGATATAGTTTTTCTTCATCAGCTTTACCATTGATATAAGCAATTTCAGTAGGGAACAATAATTTTAGTAGTTCTACAGTAACTCCAGCCAAAACTGCGTCCTCTGATGGATAGGAGGGCAAAGCGCTTTTTGGAATTAAAACTTGTATACTGGTATCTACATTAAATGGCGCAGCTCTATTGTATAGTTTTTTGTAATACCACGTGGCTACCAAGGCATCATATTGTGCAGCACTTACGTATGCGTATGCCCGTGCAGCATAGGGCGGACTGGAGAATGGAAACTCTGGATTTGCAAAAGGATTTGCACCAGATGGCACAGGGTATGTTCCATCCTCATTTTGGTATGGAGGCGTGTTGTGTCGCGCAACTAGGGTTCGCATAATTTCATTCCAACGCAGTACTCCTCCAACGCTCCAATACTTAATGATTCTCTTTTGGTCCTCTGTTATGTTGTCTTGATAGCTTTTTATTTCGTTTATTTCTCTTGTATAAGCTGGAGTAGTTGTAGCAACAGGAACTTCCAATGAGAATTCATCCGGACTTGTCAATAATATAGTTTTCCAACTACCAGCTAACTCATCATTGTTCTTTGGATTCAATGGGCCAAATTGATCATTGCGCTCTAGTAGGTCGCTACTACAAGAAGCGATTAGAGTAATCAATAAGACAAATAGAGAATTACGTATTATTTTTTCAGATCTATTTTTCATCTTGTTGCTGTGTTTTTTTTAAATTTAAAAGATAAAACAAACCACAATAAAAGGTGTTTGATTGTCCAACATTTCTACCCGCTATTATAAAGTTACAGCCACTAACGACAGCCAATTCAGGAATCTTTTTGAAAGTGTATTTTGTATTTATGCCGTATTTTAGAGCATTCATTGTATTACTTATAAAAGGCATGTTGTTTTTTGTAATATCAAAACCGCCTGATTGTGTTACCCTGTTATCTAATACGGCTTCAGCGATTAATCGAGTAGAACGATAACCTAATCTTAAATTAACTGAAACAGCATCGGGCATGTCTACTTTATTGGTATAATGTATTTCATCAGTGAGGTAGGCATTTCGGTCAATAGTCACGTTGGCTCTTTTTATGTAAGTTCCAGATATTGTGGTAAACCATTTTCCGATTTGATAGTCAGTCATCAATCGGATTAATGCTGTTTTACTTTGCATCCCTATACTCAGGGGCAAATAATCCGCCGTATAATTCGAAACCGGTACAGTAATGCCTGCAAGTACGTACAAAGACAAAGTTCCGGTTCCTATAGGTTTTTCAAGCGGCATGTATTTTAGGCTAATAGCTGCATCTTGGATTCCTTTTTGTCCAGCCATAGTTCCGGCTCTGGGCTCCGTCTGTATATAAGGCAAACTTAATAGAAGATTTATTTTGTCAGAAACGCCATAATTTCCCATAACTGTAATTGACTTTGTAGAAATAGTTCCCATATTTAGATTATCTCTTTTGTAACTTCCTTCCCAATATTGTTTCCATCCGCTATATTGATAAATAGATCCGATACAAAGACTGTGTTTTCCCATCATAATAGCGTCTGTATCGGTCTGGGCTTTTGTAAGGAATGCTGATAATAGGAGCCAGCAAACCACTATGTTTTTTAGTTTAATCATAAAAATTGTTGATTACTTTAGTTTTTTTATTTTTTAGACATTTCTGTGTTCTTGCAATTTCCTGCTACAACAAGGGCGCCTGCAATGAGTACAATGTTTTTAATGATATATTGACCAACTAATGTTGGGCAGTACGGGAAAGCGTCAAAACAACTTCTTGGTAAAATAAACATTGGAAATAGTGTGGCAATCATGTGTAGCAACAGCAACACGATGGTGTAAGGGATGTATTTTTTTATTAATAATCCAATACCGATTAGTGCCTCGCAAATGCCTAGTATGGGTATGAATAGTTCTGGTTTGAACCAGTAGACCGTTTCTTGTACTAAGTCTCCAGCGGGGCTCATGCCAATAATTTTTAATGCGCCAAACCAAATGTAGACTATGGCCAATGCGATGCGCATTATAGTGGTGCTGTGTTTTTCCATTTTTGAACTAAACGAAAAGTATATAGCGTTAAAAGTAGTTTCCATAATGTTGTATAAATTTTGTGAATACTTGAATGCGCGCTATTTCCTTTGGTTGTTTTAACCAAAAGAAAAGCGATTGAAGTGTGGTTTAATAACAGTTATGTGCTTTCTCAGCAGTTCTGCAAGAGCAAAGTTGCGTCTAGATCGAGAAAGCCCTAGAACTTGACAGTGGTGCACCGCGGTACGCATCCTTTTTATTAAAAAGAATGGGTTTGTAGGTTTTCATGGGTCAAATTGTAAAAGCTGTTTTTAAATAAGTGACGTAAAAATTAAGCCAACTTGGGAGGGGTATAGTTACAAGATAAGTAGCCGGAATTTAGCTTTTTATTTATTGTAATGTTTGGTTTTTTAGTCGGTATAGGACTGTTTTGTGAAAAAACAACAGTTGTTGTACTATTTGGTATGTAGTCTTGAAGGAATGTTTTTAGCAATTTTTTAATCGGTGCGTTATTGCTTGGGTTACTGTCAAACATTTGATTGTCTACAATTTCTTTCAGGTCTTTGCCTATTAAATCTCCATATGAATTCCGGAGATAATACAAACTAAGGATGTTGTTTTGAATTCTCTTTTTGAAAATATGGTAGCTTTTGTTTTCTATAATTACATTTTCATTCACGTATTCAAAATCGGTATCTTCAATGAATGAATACAAAGTAGCGTTTAACTCAATTACTTTAAATGCTGAATCGGGTGTGTTTTCTATATCCGAAACCCATGCTTGCTCATTATGTTGAGTAAACATTAAATAGTATCCTAAGGCATTATAGAATAAGGAAACTAGAAGAAACAAAGTTGCAATGCGTTTCATAGAAATAAATCTGATTATTAAAGAAACATAATTTTATTTTCAGTGCAGCTTTGTTAACGTTTCATTAACAGTTTTCGATTCCTAAAACGTTTTCGAAATACCAAAAGGTATTTTTGCCCATGTTACATCTTGAAGGTAATTTAGCAAAAAACAAAACCAGCTAGAAATACATAAATCGAAAAAGAAACTTATTTTTGTTGTCTATGAAAGTACTTCCAGCTCAACTGATATCAAAAATTGAAACGCGAAAATTGCATAATGCTGTGCGACAACTCAATTCGAGTAGTGGCTTAATTGATTTTTCGTCAAATGATTATATTGGTTTTTCGCAATCGATAGCTATTTTTGAACAAACACATGAGTTTTTAGTAGCTCATAATTTTCGACAAAATGGGGCAACGGGTTCTAGATTGTTGTCTGGTAATCACAGTATTTATCAAGAAACGGAGGACTATATAGCGAATTTTCATAAATCAGATGCCGCTTTGATTTTTAATTCGGGTTATGATGCCAATGTTGGTTTTTTTAGTTCGCTTCCGCAAAAGGGCGATTTAATACTGTATGATGAGTTGTGTCACGCGTCAATTAGAGACGGAATTCAATTATCGAATGCCAAAGCATACAAGTTCATCCATAATGATTTTGAGGACTTAGAAAAATTAATCCAGCGCAACCCCCATACTACAATTTATATTATTACCGAAAGTGTGTTTTCGATGGACGGCGATACGCCTAATCTAGAAGAATTGATTGTCGTTTCTAATAAATACAATTGCTATTTAGTTATTGATGAAGCACATTCACTTGGTGTTTATGGAGATAAAGGCGAAGGATTGGTTCAAATGCTAAATTTACAGGAGCACGTTTTTGCTCGAATCATGACTTATGGTAAAGGATTAGGGTGTCATGGTGCTGCTGTTTTGGGTTCGCAGGAATTGAAGCAATACTTGGTTAATTTTGCACGTAGCTTTATTTATACTACAGGTTTGTCGCCGCATGCTGTGGCAACAATATTGGTGGCTTATCAATTTTTAGATAATAGCGCTTGTAATTTGGAGCAGTTGAGAGCAAACATTGTTTGTTTTAATCAGCAAAAAATGATGTTGGGTTTGAAGCCAATGTTTGTACAATCCAAATCGGCAATCCAATCAGCGATTATTCCCGGTAATGAAAAAGTAAAATCAATTGCAAAGCTATTTCAAGATAAAGGTTTTGAAGTAAAAGCAATATTATCTCCGACCGTTCCAGAAGGACAAGAACGACTTCGTTTTTGTTTACACAGTTATAATTCGAAAGAAGAAATAGCAGAAGTGCTGTCTTTGTTGAGTGAATTTATTTTCCAGTAGATTTTTTTAGTCATAAAAAAAATTACCGCGTAATAGCTTGTTATTGTTGAGTTGCAAATAATAAATTTAAATTTTTTGTAACGTTTTGATTGTTTGTTTACTTACGAGTCGTAATCAAATAAATCAAAAATCATGAAAACAAAATCAACTCCCATAAATCAATCAAAAAACAGTATTGTTTTATTATTTATTTCAAGCTTAGGACTAAGTTATGGATTAGTACGGTACTTTGTCTACGATAAATTAGGTACAGCATTTTTACTGATCATGAGCTTATTTTTTGTAAGAGCTATCACTTCTTTTTTTAGAAATAAATACTCCAAATAAATACGGAGTTTCAATCATCAAATCAAAAATCAAATCATCATGAAAAAATTATTTACATCAATTGTAGTAGTAGCAGTAGTATTAATTTCCAGCGGCACTTTTGCACAAGCAAAAAAAGCAGCCTCAGTACCGCTAAATGAAAAATCTTTGTTATGGGAAATTTCAGGAAATGGATTATCAAAATCTTCTTATTTATATGGTACGATTCACATGATCTGTGGGAATGATTATTTTCTATCTGATAAAACCAAAAAAGCTTTTGATGCTACAAACAATTTAGTCTTAGAAGTTAATTTATCCGATCCAAATGAAATGAGCAGTGCTCAGCAATTTATATATGGAAAAGAGCCATTAAGTAAAACATTGAGCCCGCAACAATTGAATGATCTTGATGTTTTGTTACAAAAGAGAACTGGAATGACGGTCAAACAAGTTGACAAGTTCAATTTAGTGTCTTTAACGAGTTTGATCATGATGAAATCCTTTGGTTGTGATGACATTAAAATGTATGAAATGGAATTTATTGAAATGGCTAAAAGCTCCAGTAAAAGTATCGCTGGTTTTGAGACACTGCAATCTCAAATGGATTTTTTGAGTAGTGCGTATACTGATGCGGAGATGATTACAATGCTACAGGAATCAAATGACGAAAACACAAAAAAGATGGTTCAAAATTATATTCAAGAAAACCTTCCGGAAATATACAATGACGTTACCGCTGAGAAAGCGATGAATGAAAAAACGAGAAAAGTGTTATTAGACGGGAGAAATGAAAACTGGATTGTGAAGATGCCGAATATCATGAAAGATAAAAGCACATTTTTTGCTGTAGGAGCGGGTCATTTGTTGGGAGAGCAAGGAGTGATTCGTTTATTGAGAAAAAAAGGATATACTGTTAAACCTGTTATGAACTAATATCATTTTGAAAGAGAAAGAACCAGAATTTTTAAACCGGATTGCCAAGCACAAAGGAATTTTGTATAAAGTTTCTAAGATGTATATGGACAATCATGATGACCAACAGGATTTGTTTCAGGAGATTGTTTGTCAACTTTGGAAATCGTATGATTCTTTTAGAAACGAAAGTCAATTTTCGACTTGGATGTACCGGGTGGCTATTAATACAGCAATTGTATTTTTAAAGAAAGAGAAGCGCAAAATCGATAAATACGAGATCGTATCTGAAAACATAAAAGATGAAGCAGATGATTCAGAAGTTAAAGAAAGTCAAATAGAGCATTTTTACAAAGCAGTTCAAAAATTAGAAAAAATAGATAAGGCTATTATTTTTTATCAGCTCGAGGGTTTTTCGCATAAGGAAATAGGAGATAATTTAGGTATTTCTGAAGGGAATGCTAGAGTGAAATTAAATAGAGCTAAAGAAAAATTAAAAGAAATAATTAAAAATCAAGGATATGGATTTTAACGATATACAATCAGCATGGGACAATGACAATAATGAAAATGTTGTGCTCCCTACTAATTTAGAAAAAATACAAACGGCAAACACGCCTTTAGATAAGATTAAAAAAAATCTTAAAAAAGAACTCATTTATCAATCGATGGCTGTTATTCTTAGTGGATTTGCACCTATCTTATATGATTTTCCTGAAAAATGGTTCTTACCTTTTTACTTATTGTATAGTATGTTTTTTGCGGTTTGCGTCTACTATTTGGTGAAGTTGTATTTGTTTTATAAACGACTTAATAATATTACTTTAAGAACTAAAGATAGCTTGTACGAAACGTATTTTGATGTACGTCTTAATATGGAGTTGTATAAAACATTTACGTTCGCTCTTAGTCCTTTTATAGTTCTTTTTTTTGTAGGATTTACTGTTTATTTAGTTTCTACAAAACCAGGAATGCAAATATCAGATTTAAGTAATAGTTTTTTGATTGCGACATTTGTAGTTATCGCCCTAACTATTTTGTTTGTAGGATTAATGGCAGAATGGTGGGTTCAGTATTTCTATGGGAAATATGCTAAAGAGATCAAAAAAGTGATTGACGAATTAAAAGAAGAATAATAAAAAACCCATCTTAGCGATGGGTTTTTTACTTTTGTGTCCAAATCTAGTAACTATGAAATTATTTATTACAGGAATAGGAACCGATGTAGGGAAAACAATTGCCTCATCAATTATTACAGAATCATTACAAGCCGACTATTGGAAACCCATCCAAGCGGGAGATTTAGAGAACTCAGACAGTCATAAAATACAACGGTACATTAGCAATGATAAAACGGTAATTCACCCAAATAGTTATGCATTAAACACTCCTGCAAGTCCCCACTATGCTGCAGAAATTGATGGAGTGATTATAGATTTAAATAAAATGGTAGAACCGGAAACGAATAATCATTTGGTAGTTGAAGGGGCAGGCGGTGTATTTGTTCCTATAAACAATACCGATTGCGTAATTGATATAATTCGTCCCGATTATAAAGTAGTTGTGGTTTCCCGTCATTATTTAGGAAGTATTAATCATACTTTGCTAACGATTGAAGCCTTGCAAAATCGTAAAATTAAAGTAACGGGAATTATTTTTAGTGGCGAAGAAAACAAAGCGACCGAATCGATAATTTTATCCAAAACTGGAATCAAGTTTATTGGACGTATTGAACAAGAACCTTATTTTGATCAAAATGTAATTAAGGATTATGCTGATCAATTTAGAGAGAATTTGTTAAGTCTGTAAACAAAATACATTTTATTCTTTCCGCGTGGCACTCTGTTTATCTCTGCGTATCTTTGCAAAATAATTTATTTTACCATGACATTATCCGAAAGAGACCAGAAGTACAATTGGCATCCGTACACACAACATAAAACAGCCCAATCTCATATTGCAATCGTAAAAGGGGAAGGTGCTTTGCTTTGGGACGAAAAAGGAAAGGAATACATTGACGCTATTGCCTCTTGGTGGGTAAATCCTTTTGGGCATAGTAATGAATTCATTGCCAATGCTATTTATACACAATTAACAACGCTGGAACACGTTCTTTTTGGGGGATTTACCCATGAACCAGCCGTTTTGTTATCCGAAAAGTTAATGGAGATTTTGCCTCAAAATCAAGAGAAACTTTTTTATTCGGATAACGGATCAACTTCTGTTGAAATTGCGATCAAAGTAGCCATGCAGTTTTTCTTTAACAAAGGAATCAAGAAAACAAAGATTATTGCTTTCGAAAACGCTTTTCATGGCGATACTTTTGGCGCTATGGCGGCAAGCGGAATTTCCTTTTTCGTCGAAGCTTTTAAAGATTCTATGATTGAAGTGACTCGGATTCCAGTTCCTGTAAAAGGACTGGAAAAGCATAGTTTTGAGGCTTTGGAAAATTTGGTTAAAACTAATGAATATGCTGCTTTTATATTTGAACCTTTGGTACTTGGAGCGGTAGGAATGGTAATGTATGAAGCTACGGCATTAGATCAACTGATTTCCATTTGTAAAGAGCACCAAGTTTTTACAATTGCTGATGAAGTGATGACCGGTTTTGGTAAAACAGGAAAAAATTTCGCTTGCGATTATCTTCAAGAATTACCCGATATGATGTGTCTTTCAAAAGCATTAACTGGAGGAACAATTCCTATGGCAATCACGAGTTTTACTCAGAAAATATTTGATGGTTTTTATGATGACGATGTGAATAAAGCCCTTTTTCATGGTCATACTTTTACCGCAAATCCTACGGGTTGTGCAGCGGCGCTCGCCAGTTTAACCTTGTTGCGTACGCCCGAAATGCAAGCTAATTTAGTTCGAGTGAATGAAAATCATCTGGCTTTTCAAAACAAAATCAAACAGCATCCCAAAGTAGTTACGACTCGAGTTTTGGGTGTTATTTTTGCTCTAGAAATAAAAACAGATGGTGCAGCCAGTTACTATGGCAGTTTACGCAATAAACTGTATGATTTTTTTATCGAAAATGGATTAGTGCTGCGACCAGTTGGAAATATAGTTTACATTTTGCCTCCTTATATCATTACCGATTTGCAGTTGCAAAAAGTATATCAAGTAGTCGAAGAAGCGCTTGAAATTGTTTAATTTTGCCAAAAAATAATTTCGCAAAAGAACGCGGAAAAGAACGCTAAGTTTCGCTGAGCTGATTCTATCCTTTTGAATTTTGCGAGTCTCTGCGAAAATTCTCTGTGAATCTTCGTGTAATAAACTCAAAACATCTTGTCACAAATTATATCCATAACAGCACTTTCATCCATTTCACCACTAGGAAATGATCCAAAACTTATTTGGGCGAATTATCTTAGCGACCAACATTGTTTTATTCAAAAAGATATTGATAAAGCACTTACGTTTGTTGCGCCTTTAGATGTTGATTCGGTTGCTAAAATTGAAACACTAAAACAGTCTGATTCCAAATATAAGTTTCTGGATAATTCGGTTTTGTATGCTATGGAGGCTTCACGTTCAGCAATCAAACAAGCAGGTTGGAGCTCAAATGACGTATTCGGAATCAACATTGGTTCTTCCCGTGGTGCCACTGATTTATTCGAAAAACACCATCAAGAATATTTAAAAACGGGAAAGGCGCAAACATTGGCATCTCCCACTACAACTTTAGGTAATATCTCTTCTTGGGTTGCCCATGATTTACAAAGTTCAGGTCCGGAGATTTCGCATTCTATCACCTGTTCTACTGCGTTGCATGCGGTTTTAAATGGAGTTGCTTGGTTAAAATCAGGAATGGTAGATAAATTTATGGTTGGTGGAAGTGAAGCACCCTTAACCGATTTTACGATAGCACAAATGCGTGCTTTAAAAATATATTCAAGGTCGGAAGAAGAATATCCAAACCGCGCTTTAGATTTGGATAAAACCCAAAACACGATGATTCTTGGTGAAGGAGCGGCAGTTTGTTGTTTAGAAATAGGCAAAAAAGAGAATGCATTGGCCTTTATAGAAGGCATTGGTTACGCAACAGAAATTTTAGAACATAACATATCTATTTCGGCAGAAGCGACTTGTTTTCAAAAATCGATGAAAATGGCATTAAAAGACACTAAGTTGTGCGATGTTGATGTGATTGTTATGCATGCTCCAGGAACTATAAAAGGAGATTTAACGGAGTATAAGGCGATCCAGAAAGTCTTTGGCGAAAGCCTGCCCTTATTGACCACAAACAAATGGAAAATAGGTCATACTTTTGGTGCTTCGGGTATGTTAAGTTTAGAGTTGGCGGTTTTGATGCTGCAACACAATACGTTCGTAAGCGTCCCTTTTGCGGAAGCACAAAAACAAGAAAAGGCCATTAAAAAAGTATTGGTAAATGCAGTAGGTTTTGGTGGTAATGCGGTAAGTGTGTTGCTTTCATTATAGCAGCAACCAGATTGGTAGTACTGTTTTTTTCTAGAGGATAGCTGAGCTAAATCTGTTGAAAGTTGTAAATGCATTGTGTCTTTTTGTTAAGATGGTTCTCGACTCCGCTCGAACTGACAAACTACACGTTTTGATAATCTAGAGCATTCTTACATGCTTGTGAAAGAGGAAAAATCCGTTTACATCTGCTAAAATCCGCGTCATCCGCGTTCCATCTGGCAATACAGGATGTTGTAAGTTAGTTTAGCCAGCGTTCCATCTGACAGTACTAAAGTGAAGTCAAATTATTTCACTGATTCGGCATTTTCTAATTCTTTAACTTTTTCGTAAACGAGGTTGCTTTCAAATCCTTTCCTAAGCAAGTTATCGCAAAATTTCTTTCTTTTTTTCAAGGTGTTCGTTTCGGTTGTGTTTTCCCAGGTTCGTTGTGCTAGTTTTTCGAAAGTATCAAAATATTCCTCGACTGTAATTTCTTTAAGTGCAGTAGTAATTAAGCGTTGGTTTATTTTTCGGAATTTCAATTCGTTCGTAATCCGGATGGTTCCCCAATGTTTGATTCGGTGTTTTCCTCTAGCAAAACTGCAAGCAAAACGTTCTTCATTCAGGAAATTGTCTTTGATTAAATGAGCAATAATTTGATCAATTTCATCAGAATCCATTTTCATGCTGCGCAATTTAGACTCGACTTCTTCATGACAGCGCTCTTGGTAAGCGCAGTAATGTTCGATTTTTTTAATGGCGTCTTTTATGGTGTAGATCTCTTTCATTGCTTTTTTTTCGAAGGTGAAAATTACCGTAATTTTTAGATTTTTTGCAAAATTTTTAGATAAAAAAGCATTTTTTAATCCAAGGATCTTTTTTTTTCGTAAGTATAAAGAAGTCTTTTTGCTATTGGAAAGGGCATTCTCTTGCGGTGGTTTTGGGTTTAATTTGTTGATTATTACGGTTATAATAGATCACTTGTTAAAATATGGATCGTGCTGTGTTGGTTGGTTTTAACGCTTCGTTATCGGGTAGTTGATCGGGATTTATGGCTCATTGTCGAGTAAATTTCAATGATAGTAGTATTTAGGGCGATATTGCAGGATTATTGTTGGGTTTATTGTTGTTTTTTGCGAGAGGAACGAATGGTAAACTTAATTGTATTTCAAAAATGAGCCCCCAAATTTTTAAAAATATAACATGGATAAATTTTACTTGCAAAATAGTTGTTTAGCGCAAATTACCAAAAAACACCAATATATGGCGTTCTTACTAATGATCGTAGTTTCTTGTAGCTGCTTTGGAGCGACATATAAATCAATAGCAATATTGCCACCAACTTATTGCGGTGGTATAAATTTTGACGGTGCAACTCCTATTACAAATGTTACAATTGCGGGGATAGCTAATTCTTCTTCTCGAAGTACTACAGTTGAATATGAAAATTACACTTCAATTATCGGGAATGTATGTGCAGGACAAACTGGACTTAGTATTTCGATAGAAGGAAATACGGTAGGAAATTATACAGTGTCTGCTTTTGTGTATATTGATTGGAATCAAAATGGAATTTTAGATGATGCTGGTGAATCATATTATATTGGGAATATTAGTAATTCTACTGGAATTGATGGTAAAGTAGCTAGTTCAATTATAAGTGTGCCTTCTGGAGCAACATCAGGGAATACTAGAATGAGGGTTGTTTTTAGAGACCGTTCGGTTAATAATCCTTGTGTCAAAAGTTCGTCCTACGAATTTGGACAAACGGAAGATTATACTATTAATGTAAATCAGGCACCAGTAGGATTAAGTTATACTTTAGGTTCGCCAGTTTATTGTAGAGGAAGTGCTATCGCAACAAATAGTGCAAGCTTGTCAACTCCTGGAACTCCTTCATCCACCTATACAGTTAGTCCAGCGTTACCAGCGGGATTATCGATAAGTTCAACAACAGGAGCAATTACAGGAACACCAACTGTTGCAGTTGCGGCAGCCAATTATACGGTTTCAGCTACCAATTCATGTGGAGTTGCAACAGTTATTTTAAATATTACAGTAAATGCAGCACCAGCTACACCAGGGACAATTACTCAGCCTACAAATAAATGTGCTAGTACCACAGGGAATACTTTTAGTATTGCAGCGGTTACAGGAGCAACTTCGTATGCATGGTCAGTTACTGGAACAGGTTGGTCAGTTACAGCAGGAGGGACAACTACCTCGGCAACTATAACTATTGGTTCAGGTGCGGGAACGGTTTCTGTTACTGCAACAAATGCGTGCGGTACAAGTTCGTCTTCATCAACGGGAAGTATAACCCCAACAACTGCACCGTCTGTACCAGGAAGTAGTTCGCCCTATACTTTTACATGTAATGGTTTTACTGCTCAGTGGGGGCCACATTATTTATCAACTTCATATTACATAGATGTAGCGACTAATAGTTCCTTTAGTGCAGGAACAATTTTATCTTCATATGATAATTTAAATGTAGGAAATGTTCAGTTTTTAGTTTTGTCAGGATTATCATCAGGAACTACTTATTATTATAGAGTGAGAGCATCTAACGCTTGTGGAACGAGTGGGAATTCTGGCACAATGAGCGGCACTACAACTGGTCCTACAATAGGAACGACTAGTTCGAACCAAAGTGTTTGCTCCGGAAATTCACCAGCAGATATTACGTTAACGGGAAGTACAGGTGCAGTTCAATGGCAATCATCAGTAGATAATTCAAGTTTTTCAAATATTTCGGGTGCTACTTCAAGTGTTTTAAGTAGTGCGCAAATAGGAGTCTTAACTGCTACAAGATATTATCGGGCGATATTAACCAATAGCGGTTGTACATCTTATTCAACGGTTGTAACAGTTACGGTAACAGCTTCTACATTATCCACAACAGGACCAACTATTTGTGTAGGAGGATCTGGTACATTGACAGCGTCTGGTGTTTGTGGGTCTGTATTTACTAATTCAGGAACTGCTTTTTCAGGTGCTTGGACTGGTACTTCTGATCCGACAGCTTTTAGACCAACATTCATAACGAATTCAGCTACTTGTAGTTTCAGTACAACAACTCGCAATTATGTCGCCACTGTTTTTCAAGTAAGTGTAACGGGAAATTATACTTTTTCGATGGATCAAAACGGAAATTACGACGGAATGGGGTATATCACAACTGGCTCATTTGTGCCTGGAAATTGTTCAGGAGGAGGTTCTTGGATAATAGGGGATGACGACAGTAATGGAAATTTTGAACCTAGAATGAATGCTTTATTTACAGCAGGGGTAACTTATACTTTAATCTCCACTACATACGGCACTTCAAATATTTCGGATTCATTTTCATGGACAGTTAGTCCACCTGTAGGAGGTCAAATTATGTTAGAAACTAGTTCGACAATTCAATGGTATACCAATTCAACTGGTGGTACGGCAATTGGTTCAGGAACACCTTTTAACCCAGTAGGAGTTGCTGGTTCTGGATTAGCTAATACAAATACTGCTGGTACTACTATTTTTTATGCAGCTTGTTCTACAAATCCAGGTTGTAGAACGGCTACTTCATTTACGATAAATTCAAGTCCTACGATAGCTGCAATTACAACTCCTGCGGCTTTATGTTCTGGGGGCTTATTGAATCCAACAGCCCCAACAGTTACGGCTAATGGATCAACAGTTACGGCTTCGGGCTGGCAATTGGAGACAGGAGTTGGAACTGGGACATTTGCTAATTTAACGTTACCTTATACAGTTGCCTTTTCGGATAATGGTAAAAATATTAGATATTATGCAACGAACGGTTGCGGTACAACAAATACTAATCAAGTTGTTATAACAGTTAATAATGTACCTACGATAGTTGCAATTACAGCTCCTGCGGCATTATGTTCTGGGGGCGTATTGAATCCAACAGCCCCAACAGTTACGGCTAATGGATTAACAGTTACAGCTTCGGGCTGGCAATTGGAGACAGGAGTTGGAAGTGGGACATTTGCTAATTTAACGTTACCTTACACAGTTGCCTTTGCGGATAATGGTAAAAAGATTAGATATTATGCAACGAACGGTTGCGGTACAACAAATAGTAATGAGGTTACGATAAAAGTAGATAATTTGTTAACAGCACCTACAGTTGGTACTAGGACTCATCCAACTTGTGCAGTAGCAACAGGTAGTGTGGTGTTAAGCGGGTTGCCATCAGGTGCTTGGGCCTTAACGCAGGATCCAGGTAGTATTACAACTACGGGAACTGGTAGTAGTACAACTGTTTCAGGGTTGTCTGCGGGAACTTATAATTTTTCAGTTATTGATGCTAATAATGGAACAGGATTAACTGGTGATTATTTTAGTAATATGGCTCTTACTGGTACGCCAACATTAACACGTACTGATGTAAGTGTTAATTATGATTGGGGAGGAGGTAGCCCGGATTCTTCAATTCCTGCTGATGGTTTTTCTGTAAGATGGTCAGGACAAGTACAGGCACGTTATAGTGAGACTTATACTTTTTCGACTATTAGTGATGATGGTGTACGTTTATGGGTGAACGGTGTGCAAATCATTAATAACTGGACCGATCACGGACCTACTACGGATACAGGAACGATTGCTTTAACAGCTGGTGTGAAATATAGTATTGTTTTGGAATATTATGAGAATGGAGGAGGTGCTTTGTGTCAATTAATATGGAATAGTACTAGTCAAGGTAATGAAACCATTCCGCAATCGCAGTTATTTCCTAGTTCTGGATGTACTGCCCTATTATCAGCTGATGTGGTTATTAATGCTCAACCTGCAACTCCAGCGGCTCCTTCAATTGGTACAATTACTAATATTGATTGTGTGAATGCTACAGGAAGTGTTGTTCTAAACGGTTTGCCTGCTTCTGGTTCTTGGACAATTAATCCAGGTGCTATTACTGGTACTGGAACTTCACATACTATAACAGGATTAACAGGTGGATCTTATGTTTATACGGTAACTAACGCGTCTGGTTGTACTTCTGCTGCCACTAGCGCAGGAGGTATAATGATATCAAATAATGCTGCGGTGACCTGGAACGGAACTGCTTGGTCTAATGGTACGGGACCTACAAGTGCAAGCAACATTATTTTTAATGGTAATTACTCGTCTACAGGAGATTTGTACGGTTGTTCTTGTGAAGTTAGTACGGGAACATCGGTTGCTTTTAATAGCGGAGATTCTATGATTATTACAAACCAAGTTAGAGTTTTAGGAACTGGTACTTTGAGTTTTGATGATACCGCGAGTTTAGTTCAAATAAATAATACGCCTACTGTTGCTAATTCTGGAGTTATTACTTATACTAGAATAACAACACCTATTAGTAATTTTGATTATACGTATTGGTCTTCACCTGTGGTTGGTCAAATTTTATATGATGTGTCACCTTTAACCTTACTGGATAAATTTTATTCGTATAACTCCTTTACTAATAACTGGCAGCAAGAAAATGTTGGTGGGGCAATGACTGCTGGGACTGGTTATATTATTCGTGGACCACAAACACATATGGCACCATCACCTCCTAGTGCGCATATGGTAAATTTTTCGGGTGCTCCGCATAACGGAATTATAAACAAAGCAATTGGTGGGGCTGGTAGTTCTGTTTTAATAGGTAATCCTTATCCGTCAGCAATAGATGCAGATACTTTTATTAATGCGAATACTGCAGTGATAGATGGGACTTTGTATTTCTGGACACATAATACTTCAATTCAATTGGCTTCTAATATTACCAATGGTACAGCGGGTTCAGGGACTTATGCGTATACTTCGGATGACTATGCGGCCTACAACTTGACAGGAGGAGTGGGTACTGCACCGGCACCAAGTAGTACAAATGCAGGATCTGTGAGTACTATAGCGCCTACGGGTAAAATTGCTGCAGGTCAAGCTTTTTTCACCTCGAGTGTAGCGGCAGGAAATGTGGTTTTTAATAATGGTATGAGAATAGGTGGTGGCGGTAGTGCTGCTAATAATTCGCAGTTTTTTAAAATGGCGTCGAGTAAAACGAACAAAGTTATTGAGAAAAATAGATTGTGGTTGGATCTCTACAACAGTCAAGGGGCATTTAAACAAACATTGATTGGTTATATTACAGGAGCGACAAACGACTATGAAAATGCTTATGACGGAGAAAGTTATAATTCTAATGCTTATTTGGATTTCTATAGTGTAACCAAAGATAAAAACTTAGTGGTGCAAGGTAGAGCGTTGCCTTTTGTAGATGAAGATGAAGTTCCAATTGGTTTTACGACTAAAGTTGCCGGAACTTTTGAAATAGCAATGAGTAAAACGGATGGATTATTAGCAAATAAAAATGTGTTTCTAAAAGATAAATTATTGAATACTACCCATAATTTAAAAACGAAGCCTTATTCTTTTACAACCGAAAAAGGAACATTTGATCAACGATTTGTAATTGTGTATGCCGATAAAACATTGGCAACAGATGATTTTGAAGAATCGGTTTCAGGTGTAGTGGTTTCGACAAAAAACAAAGAAATTCAAATTAAATCTGCTGATGAATTGATAGGTAAAGTATTTGTTTATGATTTTACAGGAAAATTAATTTATACTAAAACAGGAATCTCGAATACTGAACATAAAATAAGTAATTTGATAGTGGGCGATAAAGTACTTATCGTTAAGATTATCTTTGAAAATGGTGGTGCAGTAAGCAAGAAAGTGATCTATTAAAGCGTAAGCTTATTAATAATGAGAGCTTCAATACAATTAGTTGTAGCGAGGCTTTTTTATGCAATTTAAAAAAGCGTAAACAGTTGATTATTTGGTTTTTGGTTTAGTATTTTTTGTATATTTGATTGAACTTAATGCTTAATCGAATGAAAATAAAATTACTTTTATTCTTTTTTGGTTTTATTCCGTTTTCTTTTGGACAAAGTATATTTGAAAACGCAATTAATGGTACAAATCCCGGTACTTTAAATCCGTATACAATTGGTCAGTCTGTAGATCCTAATATAACCGTTTCAGGAATTGCGCGTGGAAGCGGCCTGAATGGCAACGTGGGAAATGATCGGTACAATACAAGGGATTGGAATTTGTTAACGATCGACCCAGACGATTACATTGAGTTTACTATTAGTCCAAGTGTAGGATATAAAGTAAGCTTTATTAATTTTGTTTATAAAGCACAAGTCTCGACTACTGGCCCTCGTCAGTTTTCTTTTCGTTCTAGTGTAGACGGATTTGCATCAAATGTAAACCTGCCAGTGATTCCTAATTCTGCCAGCGAAGAAACACCTTTACCTATTGATCTGACAGCTGCTAATTTTCAAAATGTTACCAGTCCAATCACTTTTAGAATATATGCTTGGGGTGGTACTGCTACTACCGGTACCTTCAGTATTAATGAATTTAGTTTTAATGGCATTGTTGCTTGTGATTTAGCAGTTCCTACTATTGGAGCCGTTGTACATCCTACTTGCACAGTTCCTACGGGTTCTATTCAGCTCAATAATTTACCTGCTACAGGAAATTGGAATCTTTATCAAAATGGTAGTTTGATTGTAGCTGGAGGTACAGGCGCGTCTACAACTGTTTCGGGGCTTAGTTCCGGTAGTTATAGTTATCATGTTGCAAATTTGTATTGTTCATCTCTTGCTACTGCAAATGTGACAATTAATCCTATTACTACTTCTTGGGACGGCAGTACTTGGTCCAGTGGCGCACCGGATATAAATAAAGCTGTGGTTTTTAATGGAAATTACACGTCTGTTAGTGATATTGATGCTTGTAGTTGTCAGGTGCTTTCTGGTGCTGTTACGATTAACTCAAGTCATTCCTTAACGGTTGTTAACGGAGTTGCTGTTGCGGGAGGGTCTCTTAGTTTTGAAGATGGTGCTAGTTTGGTTCAAATAAATAATTTGGCTTTGAATTCGGGAAATATCACTTACAAGCGATTCACAACTGCAGTTAGTAATTTTGATTATACGTATTGGTCATCACCAGTTTTTGGACAAATATTATATGATGTATCGCCACTTACTTTGTTGGATAAGTTTTATTCTTTTAACTCCTTTACGGACAATTGGCAACAAGAAAATGTATCTGGTTCAATGATGGCCGGTACGGGTTACATTATTAGAGGACCGCAAACACATATGTCACCAGCACCGCCTAGTACGTATGAAGTGGGTTTTGTGGGTAGTCCGCATAATGGAGTTGTGAGTGTGCCTATTGGTGGAGCTGGAAATTCCGTTTTAGTAGGTAATCCATATCCGTCGGCAATAGACGCCGACGCTTTTATAGCCGCAAATTCGGCTGTGATTGACGGTACTTTGTATTTCTGGACACACAATACTTCGATTCAATTAGCATCTAATATTACCAACGGAACTGCCGGTTCTGGAACTTATGCTTATACTTCGGATGATTATGCTGTTTATAATTTATCTGGAGGAGTGGGCACTGCTCCAGCAGCTAGTAGTGGGAATGCAGGTTCTGTGAGTACTTTAGCACCTTCGGGTAAAATTGCTGCTGGCCAAGCTTTCTTTACATCGAGTATTGGTTCGGGGAATGTTGTATTTAATAATAACATGCGATTAGGAGGCGGTGGAAGTGCTGGGAATAATTCGCAGTTTTTTAAAACGGCATCGAATACTAAAAAGAATAAAACCATAGAGAGAAATAGATTGTGGCTGGAGTTGTATAATAACCAGGGGGCTTATAAACAAACTATGATAGGTTACATATCTGGAGCTACGAACGATTATGATAATGCATTTGACAGCGAAAGTTATAATGCTAATGCTTATTTGGATTTTTATAGTATTATTAAGGATAAAAACGTAGTGATTCAAGGTAGAGCGTTGCCGTTTGTGGAAGAAGATGAGGTGGCAATAGGTTTTAGTACTAAAGTTGCGGGGGCTTTTGAAATTGCGATCAGTAAAACAGACGGTTTATTGATTAATAAAGAGGTGTATTTAAAAGACAACGTATTGAATACCGTACACAATCTAAAAACCAAGCCCTACTGTTTTACAACAGAAAAAGGTGTTTTTAATCAACGATTTGTTATCTTGTATGCAGGTAAAGTATTGGCGACAGCCAAGCTTGATCCATCTGTTTCAGGAGTAGTGATTGCGACAAAAAATAAAGAAATTGAAGTTAAATCTGCGGATGAATTGATAGATAAAGTATATGTTTACGACTTTAGTGGAAAATTGATTTACACGAAAACAAAAATTTTCAATAGAGCGTATAAAATAGAGGATTTAATAAGTAGGGGAAAATTTCTTATTGTTAAGGTTGTTTTGGAAAACGGGAAAATGGTAAATAAAAAAGTGTTTCTTTAAATCGGTATATCTTTTTTGCAAAAAAAAAGCCCATTCTGTTGTGGTAGAATGGGCTTTTG
This sequence comes from Flavobacterium muglaense, assembly GCF_014305155.1. GTDB lineage: Bacteria > Bacteroidota > Bacteroidia > Flavobacteriales > Flavobacteriaceae > Flavobacterium > Flavobacterium muglaense. The sequence continues at coordinate 11,462 of NZ_JACRUK010000045.1, read as the reverse complement.
AAGTTTTTGATTTATTTTCCTTTGCCAGAAGCTTCAAGATTTTTTTCAATTACATGTCCAGGTCTTGACCATTTTGGTTTTTCGCCAAGTGGTGCAAACTGAGAATTTTCGGCTTCAACCGTTGCTGGTTGCGAAACTTTAGTAAATGGTTTTTGTGGGTTCAGTCCTAACATTTCAAACATTTTCATGTCTTCATTCACGTCTGGATTTGGTGTAGTTAATAATTTATCTCCTGCAAAGATAGAGTTGGCACCTGCAAAGAAGCACATGGCTTGTCCTTCACGGCTCATGTTCATTCTTCCTGCTGATAGACGCACTTGAGTTTCTGGCATGATGATACGAGTTGTTGCAACCATACGAATCATTTCCCAAATTTCAACTGGTTTCTCTTCTTCCATTGGAGTCCCTTCAACCGCTACTAATGCATTAATAGGCACTGATTCTGGCTGGGGATTTAGAGTAGAAAGTGCCACTAGCATTCCTGCTCTGTCTTCGATGCTTTCTCCCATTCCTATAATTCCACCACTACAAACTGTTACATTGGTTTTACGTACGTTTTCTATCGTTTGTAAACGATCTTCAAAACCACGAGTCGAAATCACTTCTTTATAATATTCCTCAGAGGTGTCTAAGTTGTGGTTGTAAGCATATAAACCAGCTTCGGCTAGACGGTGTGCTTGGTTTTCAGTGATCATTCCTAATGTACAACATACTTCCATATCCAGTTTATTGATGGTACGCACCATTTCAAGAACTTGATCAAACTCAGGTCCATCTTTTACGTTTCTCCATGCAGCTCCCATACAAACTCTTGAAGAACCACTTTCTTTAGCTCTTAAAGCTTGTGCTTTTACTTGATTGACAGACATTAGATCATTTCCTTCTACAGAGGTGTGGTATCTAGCTGCTTGCGGGCAATAGCCACAGTCTTCTGGACATCCACCTGTTTTTATAGATAATAAAGTAGAAACCTGAACCACATTAGGATCATGGTGCTCTCTATGGATTGATGCTGCTTCATACAGCAAGTCCATCATTGGTTTATTGTATATATTGATAATCTCTTCTTTCGTCCAGTTATGTTTAGTAATGCTCATTGATGCGTTTTTTTAGTGCTTCAAAAGTAGTTAATTAGTTCTAATGTAACAATTCAAATGCGGTGAAAAAAGACTAATGCAACTATTTTCAAAAAGGAATGAATTAATCGGAAGGATATTTGCTTTTCCAATACAGCATTAATGAAAAACTAACAATTACTGCAGAAACGATTCCTTCAAAAAGCAAAGAAATAGAATAGGTCATAACTGTTGGGTCTCCACCAAATAAAAAGGAAGCCGAAAGGGATGCAATATAATTGTCACCGCCTTGCAAGTAGCTGTAAAAAATAAGCCCTACAATGCTAATAAATACCCCAATAAGTGAGGTGACAAGCGCTCCAGAAGCATTGAATGCAAAATTGGTTTTGCCTTCTTTGAAGTTGCTTTGCAAAGTCCTATTGGCGCCGTAATAGATGAAGAGAATGTTAAAAGCTCGTAAGTAAAATACATCGGCTAGGTTTAGCGCTTTCATTAGTAAAAAATAAATGCTAATTCCTACCCAAATGAGGATTCCGTTTGATAATTCTTTAGTGAGTTTCATACTTTTAGTTTTAAAATGGTTAAAAAGTAACTATTTGAAAATAAGTGGTTAAACTCAAATTTACGTAAAAATGTAGTACGCAAACGGTGCTTTTGTAATATTAACGTTTGTTGAGGTAGGTTGTGGCTGTTTCTTTGTCTCGTTCTAGTTGTTGGGTTAATTCGGTCACCGACTCAAATTTTTGCTCAGGACGTATGTAGTGCAAGATCGAAACAGATAATTGATGTCCGTATAAATCGGCATCAAAATCAAAAAAGTGGACTTCGATAGATAAGTTTTTACCTTGAACCGTTGGGTTGAACCCAATGTTCATCATACCATAAACCGTTTTGTTGTTAATGGTGCTTTGTACAATATAAACACCGTTTAGCGGAATCAGTTTGTAATTTTCTTCTATTTTAATGTTGGCTGTAGGGAATCCTATTGTGCGTCCGAGTTGTTTTCCTTTAAAAACAGTACCTGTTAAAGGATAGTTGTAGTCTAAATATTCGTTAGCAAGTGTCATGTTGCCTTCGGATAATGCTTTTCTTATTTTTGTAGAACTAACGGAGATATCGTCAATTTCTTGAACTGTTATTTGTTCTACTTCAAAATCATATTCTTTACCAAAATCGATAAGATCATCTATATTAGCGGTACGATTTCTGCCAAAACGGTGGTCGTGGCCAATGATTATTTTATGAATATGAAATTGATCAACTAAGACTGTTTTTACAAATTCTTCGGCAGTTAGTCTCGAAAATGTTTCGTCAAAAGGGTGAATAACTAAGTTTTCAATGCCTATTTGCTCTAATAAGTCGATTTTTTCGGCTATTGTATTGAGTAGTTTAATTTCCGATTGTTCTTGTAAAACCATTCTTGGGTGCGGAAAAAAAGTAAGTACAAGACTTTCGTATTTTTCGTTTGCCGTATTTTGAATTATGCGTTCCAGAATCTTTCTATGGCCAACATGAACACCGTCATAGGTGCCTAGTGTTAGTATTGTTTTTTTGGAGGAACTAAAATCTTTTATAGAATGAAAAATCTTCAAAGCAAATGTTTTATAATGCTGCAAATTTATGCTAATCTATTTTAATTGCGAAGCGAAGACGAATGGATTTTCATTGAATATCAGATAATTTTAAGGAAAATTGTACTTTTTGCTTGAAGCAAATGAGGAAAAGCTGGGTTTAAAGTAATTTTATGCTTTTTCGGCGGATTTGTTCCTTATAAATACTTTAATTTTGGAACATAAATTTTTTGGACCATGACAAAATACTTTACATTACTATTTATTACGCTATTTTTTTCAACAATAACTGTCCATAGTCAAGCACTTTGGAAACGTGTGGATGCTGGTTCAGTGTCTAATACGGCTAGAAATAGTAGTGTGCAAAAAAGTGGATCAATGTCCTTTCAATTGGATTCTACTATTTTAAAAGAGAAAATTAGTGCTATTGATGGCAAGACTGTAAAAGATAAAGGTGTCGAAATTACGATGCCGAATGCAAAGGGTGAGTTGGAAACTTTTTTGATTTGGGAATCGTCTAATTTTGAACCAGAGTTGCAAGCGCAGTACCCTGATATTAGGGCTTTTGCTGGAGTAGGAGTGACCGATAAAAAAGCATCTCTTCATTTTAGTATAGCACCATCCGGAATTCAAACGATGGTTTTGAGAGCGGGAAGTGCCTCTGAGTTTATAGAATCGGTCGAAGGAGGGTCTTTATATACATTACTGACTAATGAAAATAGAGAACAAGGTAGTTTGCCAATGATTTGTAAGACCGAAGATGTGGTTTTGAACAATGAGTTGCTCAGTAAAACAGCAAAGACGGTTGCTAATAATAAATCGTTTAAAACCTACCGATTGGCTTTGTCTTGTACGGCCGAGTATACCACTTATTATGGCGGCACTATTGTGGCTGCTCTAGTGGGTATGAATGCTACTATGACGAGGGTTAATGGTATTTTTGGCAAAGATTTGGCGGTTAAATTAGTGCTGATTACCAATAATACTTCAATTATGTATACCGATGCCAAGACAGATCCTTATTCTGATGCGGCTACTGGAGCTGATGGAGATTGGGCACAAGAGCTTCAAACTAATTTGACTAATACAATTGGAAATAGCGGGTATGATATCGGTCATTTATTTGGTGAGTCTGGAGGTGGCGGAAACGCCGGTTGTATTGGTTGTATTTGTGTAGCACCTACCACGCAAAATCCATTGCGAAAAGGAAGTGCTTATACTTCTCCATCTGATAATAAACCACAGGGTGATACATTTGATATAGATTTCGTTGCCCATGAAATGGGTCATCAATTGGGTGCAAACCATACTTTTTCACACGAGATAGAAGGTTCTGGAGTTAATGTAGAGCCAGGAAGTGGTTCAACCATTATGGGTTATGCAGGGATAACAACTGATTATGATGTGCAAGCACGATCAGATGATTATTTTTCGTTTGCCAGTATTAAGCAAATTCAAGTCAACTTATCGGGTAAATCTTGTGGTACAAGCACTACTATTACTAATAGCCCGCCTACAATTAGCGCGGGTGATGATTATACCATTCCAAAAGGAACCGCTTTTATTTTGAAAGGAACAGGATCTGATGTTAATGGGGATACTGTGAGTTATACTTGGGAAGAGAATGACGTTGCATCTACTTCGTCAGGTGCTAATAGTCTGGCTGTGCCAACAAAAACTGACGGTCCGTTATTTCGTTCGTTATATCCTAGTAGCACTGCGGTGCGATACATGCCATCTTATAGTAGTGTGTTGGCAAATAAGTTGAGTAGTAAATGGGAATCAGTGCCTACAGTAGGTCGAACCTTGAACTTTGTGTTAACAGGTAGGGATAATGCGAGTGAAACAACTGCTCAAACTAATTTTGACGAAACGGTTATTACGGTTAGTGGAACGGTAGGGCCATTTGCAGTTACGTCTCAAAATACAGAGAATTTAGGGTGGGCACAAAACTCAACTCAAACTATAACTTGGAGTGTGAATGGGAGTAATGCATTGGCAGGCTCTGCTACTGTGAATATCAAATTATCTACTGATGGCGGATTGACGTTTCCAACGAATCTTGTTTTAAATACACCAAACGACGGATCAGAGACGATTACAGTGCCAAATGTGATCGCTAAAAGCTGTAGAATATTGATAGAACCTACTGGAAATATATATTATGCTGTCAATAGTACCGCGTTTTCAATAGGATATGCTGTGACTTCAAGCTGTAGTAATTTTACTTTCGCAGCTCCATTTGCAATACCAGAACAATCCACTTATACTACCAGAACGATTAGTTTTCCGTCGACTAATGACCTTGTGGCTGATGTGAATTTTAATGTAAATTTTACACATACCTATTTAAGTGATGTTCAAATGGAAATCATCAGCCCGCTTGGGGCCACTGTGAAGTTGTTTGATCAAAGTTGTAGTAGTACCAATAGTACATTGGATTTGATTTATGATGATTCGGGTACCGACTTGGTTTGTGGGCAAACGACGGTGCAAACCATTAGCCCGTATGAAGCATTAGCTGCTTTTAATGGCGAAAATCCATCTGGAACTTGGACGTTTAGGATTCGCGATGCTTTTAAAAACGATACGGGAACATTGAATGCTGCAGGAATGGTGGTTTGTACAAAAGCGTATACTACTTTGTCTACTAGCGATTTACAGCTTACGGATTTTGCGGTGCACCCCAATCCGAATAAAGGAATTTTTACGGTTCAATTCACAAGTGATTCGGCAAACGATGTGAAAGTGTTTGTACACGACTTATTGGGTAGAAAGCTGTATGAAAATAGCTTTGCTGCTGCTTATTTGTTTAATGAAACGATTGGTCTTGGTACAGTTCCATCAGGGGTTTATTTACTGACCGTGATTGATGGTGATAGAAAAACAGTGAAAAAATTAGTAATCCAGAAATAATAGGATTGCTATAAGATAGAAAGAGGAAGCGTACTGCTTCCTCTTTTTTATTTACCGTTGTAGGTTGTCATGGTGTTCTCTAGACCTGCTGTGCCAAATGACTTTATAATTTCCGTGGCGGTTTCTAGTCGTTCTGGAAGTTTTTCTTTTTCGGTTTCGTCCCAGTCTCCTAATACATAGTCAACTTGTTGGCCTTTTTTAAACTCGTCACTGATTCCAAAACGAAAACGGGTGTACTTATTGGTGTTTAAGACAAGATTGATGTTTTTAAGTCCGTTATGGCCTCCATCGCTTCCTTTGGGTTTGATGCGAATGGTTCCAAAGGAAAGGTTCAAGTCATCAGTGATTACAAAAATATTTTCTAGCGGAATGTTTTCTTTGTCCATCCAGTAGTGTACGGCTTTCCCACTCAAATTCATGTAGGTATTGGGTTTCAATAGCAGGAATGTTCTCCCTTTGAACTTGTATTGAGCCAGTGCGCCTAGTTTTACGGTTTCAAAAGACAGGCTTTCTTTTTTGGCTAGGTGATCGAGTACTTTAAAGCCGATGTTGTGTCTTGTGTTTACATATTCGGCACCTATGTTGCCTAGTCCTACTATTAAAAATTTATTACTCATGGGGTTTGTATTGTTTGGGTCTTCGTGAGCCACTTGTTTTTTGTTATCTGCTGTTTCTCTTGTTGTGAACAGTGCTTTGATCCATTGTATCATGCTGCAAAAGTAAACTTAATTCGATAAATTGTCAAATTAGATGCTTGGTTATATTTTGGAATTGTATTGGGTGTGTGGATTGCGGGATGGGACAGGGATGACGCGGATGGAGCGGATTTTTACTGATTTTTATGTTCTATTGGGGGGGTGTATTGTGGGGTTGTATTGGGTTTGTATTGCGGGATGGGACACGGATGACACGGATGGAACGGATTTTTGCTGATTTTTATGTTGTATTGTGGGTTGTTTTTGGGGTCTGCTTTGTGGGATGGGACAGGGATGATGCGGGTGGAGTGGTTTTTTTGTGGTTTTATTGTTGGATTTAGGGTATTGAGTTGAGGTGTTGATGTAGTGGGTTTGAGTGTCTTTGTTGAGTAGTGAGCGCGGGGTGGTAGCCCCGATAGCAGTGGAAATCCTTTTGGTACGCCTTTTTTTGGCGTGCCAAAAGATTGTAGCGAATAGCGGGAGGGATGTTGTTGTGTGGAATATTGTGGTGCTCCTGATGCAGGAAACAGTTAATGGATTGGGTGTGGGTTTTTTAAGTATTAGGCAAAAAAAAAGCACCAGTGTTGAAACTGATGCTTTTGATATGTTGTAGAGAAAAATATTATTTTTTCTTTCCTTTTGCAGGTCCTGCTTTTGCAGCTTTTGCAGCTTCTTGAGCCGCTTTCATAGCAGCACGAGAAATCTTCACTTGACAGATAACAGTGTTGTCTGGGTGCATGATTTTAAAGTCTGGAGTAGGAACTTGCGTAACGTATAATTTGTTACCCATGTTAAGTGGAGTAATGTCAGCCTCAACAAAATCAGGAAGATTTGCTGGTAACGCTTTTACTTTTAATTTACGGTTGTTTAAACGTAAATCACCACCTGCCATAACACCTTTTGATTTACCAGTGATTTTTACTGGAACTTCAATAGTGATTTCTTTGTCATCAAAGATTTGAAAGAAATCTAGGTGAAGAATTTTGTCAGATACTGGGTGTACTTGAATGTCTTGCATGATAGCTGTATAAGACTTTCCGTTTGCCAATTCAATCACAACTGTGTGAGCGTTTGGAGTGTAAACCAAGTTTTTGAATGCTTTTTCTTCTGCTGAAAAATGTACTGGTTGATCTCCTCCGTATAACACGCAAGGAACCGCTCCAGCATTACGTAAGGCTTTAGTCGCAACTTTTCCCACGCTTTCTCTTTCTGATCCTTTAATTGTAATCGATTTCATTGTAAATATTTATATAGTTATTAATTAAACTCTTCTTTTTAAGTGACTCGCTTTTAGTGATTAATGATTAGCATTGGCTAGTCGTTAGTTATTAAATGCTCATTACTTCTGTCTTTTGAAATAGAATGCTGTAAATGTATAGTATAAAGTTTTCACCATTGACTACTAACTTACATGATAAACTTACCGCTTATCGAGTTGTTGTGATGTACCATGTGCATTACTTCGGCAAACAAAGGGGCACAACTCAGCACTCTTATTTTTTTGGATTCTCTCTTTAATGGGATCGAATCGGTAACAATTAATTCTAGTAATTTAGATTTTTCTATTTTTTCGTAGGCGTCTCCTGATAAAATGGCGTGTGTACAAATTGCTCTTACGCTCAATGCTCCTTTTTCCATCATTAAATCGGCGGCTTTCGCCAATGTTCCTCCGGTATCAATCATGTCGTCTACCAGGATTACATTTTTACCTTTTACTTCACCAATTAATTCCATGGTGTCGATAATGTTTGCTTCTTTTCTTTGCTTGTAGCAAATAACTACATCTGATTCTAAGAATTTTGAATAAGCATAAGCTCTTTTTGAACCTCCCATATCTGGAGAAGCAATAGTCAAGTTGTCCAATCCTAAGCTTTTTACATAAGGCAAAAAGATAGTAGAGGCAAACAGGTGGTCTACTGGTTTTTCAAAAAATCCTTGAATTTGGTCAGCATGCAAATCCATGGTCATTACTCTTGTTGCTCCAGCAGTTTCTAACAATTTTGCTGTTAGTTTAGCTCCTATCGGCACTCTTGGTTTGTCTTTTCTATCTTGTCTAGCCCAACCAAAGTAAGGTATTACTGCGGTAATATGCCTTGCTGAGGCGCGTTTTGCAGCGTCAATCATTAGTAATAATTCCATCAAATTATCTGAATTTGGGAATGTAGAACATACGATAAATACACGTAACCCTCTGATTGACTCTTCGTAAGAAGGTTGGAATTCACCGTCACTGTAATGCGACATGGTAACTTTTCCTAAAGGAATTCCGTACTCTGCAGCGATTTTCTCTGCAAGATAGACACTTTGTGAACAAGCAAAAATTTTAGCTTCTGGTTCTAGGTGTGACATTTAATTTGTTGTTTTTATTCCGCTTCGCTCCATACAATTCGGCTTTGATATTTATCTTTGCCAGATTACGTATGCGCCTCGGGTGTAGTTAGTTGTGTGTTGCGTTTTTAATGCGGTGCAAATTTAGAAAAATATTTCCACTCTGAAAGGAAAAAATTAAGTATTTTTAGTAGAAATTGTAATATTATTTTTTACATTTGCATCGTGTTAAAGAAATAGCTGTTTGGCTACCACCAAATAGTTCTTTATTGCGTTGCGATGACTGTTGTCATTTCATGTCTGCTAAAGCCCGGATGGCGGAATTGGTAGACGCGCTGGTCTCAAACACCTGTGGGAAACCGTGCCGGTTCGACTCCGGCTCCGGGTACTTAAAAGCCTCTTAATCGTATGATTAAGAGGCTTTTTGCTTTTTAAGGGTGGCTAAAAGGGTGGCCAAATGTTGTTTATCTCGTGCGGGTGTTTGTATTTACGAAACACTAGAAAGCGTTCAAGTGGGAGAAAAAAAGGTGCAACGGTTTTTATTGTAGCGATTTTTTATGGTAAAAATCAGCAAGTTGTACTTCTAGGTAGATTTCTATTTCGGTCTGTTTTTTTCCTTTTTGTAGCATTTCAAATACTTTTGAAAGATTTGCTTTTTTAAAGTCCTTCAATAATCCTTTATCATCCACGACATCTCCATAGGTCAAATCATTCATTTGTTCCTGCATCCATTTGTGGGCATTGTATTTCTTGTCCTTTACTTCAAGGTATTTCAGTGTTTTTTCGCTAATGGTTTTTCCTTTAGCGCGCAAGTTGTTAACGTAAGCATGGGCTTTTATCGATTCTTCTTCCATGGCAATATCGATTCTAGCGGCGTCTTTGTATAAAATTTTTAAACTGCTAAACACCAATTTGTTGTACGAATCAATGTAATCTTTGTTTTCATACAAATAGTCCAAATAGTGTACTGCAGTATTTTTATATCCTTTATCGGGTTTTTCTTCATCAAGATGCAAGGTTTTTTCTAGTAGTGCAAGTTTTGTAGTAATGCCATCTACATCTTTTAGTCCTTTAAAGTCTGGGGTTTCTAGCAGGTTTGTAATGACTTTACTAATGCTGTCATGGGTGCCCGAAAACAGATGGGTTCTATAGGCAAATAAAAAAATCTTGTCTTTTTTATTTTTTATTTTTTCTGCTGCTTCTGCTTCTTCTGCTTCAACTTGGGGTTTTCTGTCGAAGTTTAATTTGATGTTTCCAATGTCAAAATTGTAGTTGTAGCCAAAAGTAACGGTCAAACTACGATTGTTTGTTGTGACTGACGACTGAAACAATTGTATGGCGCTAAGGTTGAAATTGTGTTTTTGTTTGTAAATGTAGGAGGCATTCGCTCTAAAATTAGTTACTGCTGTGGAGCCAGATTTCCCTTGACTGGAATTATAGGAGCTAGAAAGTCCAGTGTTTAGTTTTTTGTTAAAAAATTTCTTGTTTACATTAACGGTAGGGCCCCAGGTGGTAGCATCTTCTCTACCTATCGTGTTTACGGTTCCGTTTAAGGCTGCCGTTATATTGGTGTTTTTTTTAGGAAATCCTAAAGTGTACGAGGTATTCATGTTATGAAAGGTAGAAGCATCACCGATCCTTACAATGCCGCCTTGTGCATTGGCTACATCAGTCAGTGAGTAGTTGATGTTTAGGTTTTTTTGAACAGTTTCTTTTTTTGAAATCAAATAGTTAACGTTCAAATTCGCATTTTGTGATATTTGTTTAAAATCCAGTTGGTCGCTGATAGTTCCCATGATGTTAGTATTGTTAATCACATCAAATTGGTTGACTTTGGTATTGGTGTAACTGCTAAAGTTAGAATAGGAACCGGTTAACATTAATTTTTGAGTCGCATTAAATGTCGCGTTAATCGAGCCTACCGTTCTGTGTGTTCCTTGTTCTTTTTGGTTTTCAAGATCGTCTTTTTGATAACCTACATTAAAAGCCAGGTTTAATTTATTTTGGAATAATTGTGTGGTGGTATTTAAAGTGATGTTTTCGAAATCATTATTAAAAAAATAAGCACCTAAGGTGGTGTAACCTGGATCAATACGCTCATAAGTAACGCCTAGCGACGAACCTTTAAAGTTGTAATCAAAACCGGCTTTTAAGGCCGCATAATGTTCTGTTGAGGCTCTATTGTTAAACAATTTTCCAGCTATGCCTGTGCCTGTAGTAGCAGTGGGTGCTGCACGTAGATCTTGGGTGATGGCAGTAGAGGCATACTCTGCTTTTATTTTTAAGTTATCTACTATTTTGTAGGACCCATCAATACTTACTACTAAATTTTCCTTGGGAGTGACTCCTTTGTTGTCTGGGACCGCTATCAGGGAATTGATGTTATCCTTAGCATAAAACGCTATAACTCCTAGGCTGTATTTTTCTTGTTCGTAGTTGATCTTGGCCCCATAACCAAAACGTGAAAACGCAGGAACCGTGCGTTCGTCTCCAGTATCCTCCGTAGCTTTTAGCAATCGCCCCGCCATGGCAGCGATTTTAAAATGCCCTTTAGGACTGAGTTCTACTCCACCACCTGTAAACTGATAACCGCTTAAAGTGTATGGCGAAAAACTCATATTAGCATCACCTATATGGGCTTGTATCCATTTGTATTTGGGATGCAAACTCAAGCGATTAAATTTGTAGGGCACTTGATAATCCAGATTAGCACCTTGATTCGAATAGCTGTAACTCACCGGCATACTCAATGCCATAAAACTAACATTAAGACTCCCTTGCAAATAATACGTAAATGGTGCTCTACCGCTGTTTTGATTGGAATCATAAAAAATGCTATTGGCAGACACTGCACCACTTATTTTTAAGGGTCTACC
>NZ_JACRUK010000044.1 GCF_014305155.1 Flavobacterium muglaense | reverse complement strand
TTATGTTTTAGACTAGTATATTTTATTATATATCAGCGTATTAGAGATTAAGTTCTAATCCCTCATCGCCCACAAAAACTCCATTAGAAATAATGGAGTTTTTTTATGCCCAAAAAATAAAAAAAATACTCAAAGGTCACCACCCCTGAGTAATTCCGTTTTTAAGAACCTCCTCATATTTTTCTAGATCAAACCGATACAAGTTTGGCGCTTTATAAGCTACGTTAGATTTTTTCTCATCTAATTTCTCCAAGATTCCTATAGCCGTAATTTTTCGAAGAAAGTTTCTTCTATCCAAACTCTTCCCCAAAATGGTTTCATATAGTTTTTGCAACTCTGGAACCGTAAATTTCTCTGGAAGTAAATTATATCCCACTGGCACTTGATTCAACTCCATGCGAAGCGTTTCTAAAGCTTTGTCCAAAATTTCTTTGTGATCTATTATTAGATTAGGCACATCATTATGATCCACCCACTCTGCATAACCACTTTTTCCATCTGAAGCAGGAGCTGACTTAAAAAAGTCAACTAACGCATAGTAACCCACCGTAACAAAACGACTGGAATACCAAAGTCCTTCTTCTTCTGTAATACCATAAAAATCCAAAACTACCTTACTTAAATTAGCGCTATTCCTACCTACTCTACCAAAGGTTGAGAACTGCCTCAAAAAGATACCATCCAAACCAGTTCTATTGCGCAAGACCGTTGTAGCGGCCTGATCTATATCTTGATCAACCGGAACAAAACCACCTGGCAACGACCAGCTATCATCGTATCGCGTTTTCATCAATAAAACCTTCAGTTGGTTGTCGTGAAAACCAAAAATTACACAATCAATAGACAGACCAGGCTGGTACTTTTCTTTATTTTCTAAAACAGTTTTTATCATTTTGCTCTCCTACTACTAATCATATCGTTACATATTCTACTTGCGCAATTTAGTTTTTTATTTTAAACTAAAAATAAAAAAATTGCTACAATAAGACTTGCTGTAAGGACACCAAATAATTAAGCCTGATGATACAAAAAACACTATAAAAAAACAGGAAGATACTGCAAAAATAAAGGAGACAAAGAAAACCATTTTCTATAACGCAGATCGATACACCCAAACAAACGAGTCACTATTTATAAAAAACGGGAAACAAAACTATTAATATGTACAAAACCACGAAGATCTACATCTTGACTTTCTCAGTATTCAAAAGAAAAATAGATTTAGCAAATTCTTTTCCTAGATCAATATACCCAGTACTTTTATAGTGGTACCTATCCGTATAATCATAAGAGCTTGTGCTTCTGACAATTTTCACATGTGGTTCCTTGCTCGCAAATTTCTCTTGTGCGTATTGCACCAACTCACCAAAAGGCCAAACTTTACCATCTTGATCGTCGCCAGAATCGGATATTTTACCTATTACAATTGGCAAATTATTGTTTCGAAAACTAGCACGCATCAAATCCATTAACCTTTTTAAATTGAAATAATACTGATTAGCGATCGTCTCTGTTTTATCAGCATCACTTTCACCTTGCATCCACAGTATACCTGTTGGGATCAAAACATCCTCAATTCCATCACCGTTGATATCTTTTACAGCCATTGCATTATTAACAGTTTTAAGAAAATAGTCGTATTGATTCATTCCTTTTCCTCCTGTAAAATCTGGTTCCCAAGCACCAAAACTAGTTGTTCCTACACTATCAATAGAAGAGCCATTTCTCGCATATTTTATAAAAGCCAACTTTTCGTTTGGATACAATTCCTGCAACTTTTGAGCTAAAGAAAGCTCTATACCAAATCGATCTGAAAGTTTGTTTTCCTTTCCATCAGAAGAGAACCCAGTTCCATGCCCCGGCTTTAAAAAATCCCACTTACCCAAACCACCCTTATCATCATTATCGACAGTTGGATTACCTTGGTAAATAAAAACATTTTTGTTTATTTTATTTAGGTTTGCTGGCAACTCTTTCACATAGCCAAATCCTTCCATATTTGATTGACCTCCTAAATAAAACACTCTTATACTATCTTTTTTTGGTTGCGCGAAAAGCATAAAAGGCGCCACAATAAACCACACAATAGACTTCATACTATAAATCTTAAATAATTAAAAACGGAGCAAAACCAAGCTAACACACAATTAGAAGGCCAACACTAATTATCACTACTAATACACCAATGTTTGAATGGCATGGGCCGGAATAACCACAACTGATCGCTCTGCGCCTATAATTAAATTATAAGTCACTTTTTTATTTGTTTGGTTCATCACAACTGTGACCACTTTTCCGTCTACATTAAGAAATGAAGTACTTAACAAATCACTTCTGCTTACCGAGCTACTAACTCTTCTAGCATCTTTGCGAATAAATTTTGAAAAATGACCAATATAATAATAACTCGGCGTGTAAATTAAATCTCCAGTATCAGTATTAGCATGGATTGGGGCAAAACAAAAATTTCCCACATGATTTGGACCTCCATTCTGGTCTAAAAGAATATTCCAATCTGTCCAACCAACAGTTCCATTATTAAAATCATTAATCATAGACGTACCATATCGTTCTCCATTTGCCCAGAATTGATATTTTTGAGCATCAAATTTTTCTACACAACCTTCTGTAAACAATATGTTTTTCGATGGAAACGCCTCCTGCACTTTTCTAACATTTTCAAACATCGGACTACCACCTGACCAATTTTCATACCAGTGAAAACCTATTCCCCAAGCATATTTTGAAGCTTCTGGGTCAGAAAAAATAGTATTCGCTCTGTTCCCCATCAAATCCCGATTGTGATCCCAGACTACAATTTTCTTATCTCCTAAACCTTCTTTTTTAAGCGTCGGCCCTAAGAAATTTTTCAGAAAATCTCTTTCTGCTTCGGCGCTATAAATACAAGACTCCCAAACCTGAGTAGCCATGGGTTCATTTTGAATAGTAAGACCCCATATAGGCATACCTTCTTTTTCGTAAGCTTTTATAAATTTTACATAATAACTCGCCCAAGTTTGATAGAATTCTGGAAGCAAGACACCTCCTTTTAGCATATTATTAGTATTTTTCATGAATGCTGGCGGACTCCAAGGCGATGCATACAGCAGCAGACTTCCTCCCGCTGTTTTGATTGCCTCTTTAATCATTGGGATTCGGTATTGACGATCATGCTCAATACTAAAAGTTGTTAAGTCCTTATCCCCCTCTTTAATATAAGTATAGCTTCCGGTGCTAAAATCAGAACTGTGAATTGTAGTTCTTAACAACGAATAGCCAATACCTTTCTCTTTATCGTAGTAAGCATTCATTAACTCGTTTTGCTTGTCTTTTGGTAATTTTGCAAAAACCTCGGCACTAGCATCCGTAATAGCTCCACCAATTCCCATAAATTTCTGATACGTTTTATCAGGCGCCACAAAAACCGAAACTTCAACTTCTAATGGCTGCTTTGACGGAACAAAACTCAAAACATCTGTTTTAGTCAATCTTAAATTGGTACTATCTGCAGTAGTATATACCGCTATACTCTTGTTTTTTGTCAAAAATGAGTTCGATTCTACTACCTTTTTTTGCTGAGAAAAAGCAAAAGAAGAGATCATTAAGAGTGTTGCTATTGGAGTTATTTTCATAATTTTAAATTCAATTTTATTATTATATTTACCAAATATAGGTCCCCACAGAACCCGCCTCTAACGAAACGAGAAACCAATTGTCCTTGTCTTTGATATTAAATTTTTCGGCTGTATCACCATCATTTTCTACAATCAAAACTTTTTTCCCATCAGGAGTTTTAAAAGCAACATTCTGTAAATTCCCAATTAAGTTACTCGAAATTCGAACAGAACCAGCAGGCACAAACTTTGATGCATGAGCAATAATATAATACGCTACATTTCGCGTAAATCTATCACTGCTTTCAATAGTCAAAGCACCTTTACAGGTCGTACACCCACCCGCTGTGTTTGGTCCAAATGATGCATTGGTAGCCAAATTCCATTCTAAAGCAATTTTACTCCAATTGCGCATCGAGCCTATCACAACATTCTTGACATGCCATTTTAAATCCCCTTCAAAACTACCTGTATCAGATGTGTACTGTTCTGTAAAATACACATTCTTATTCGGATACGAATCATGCACTATTGATAAAGCACCGATGTCACCTGCATACAAATGAAATGCCGAACCATCAATAAACGGATATGCTCCTGCATCATTTAACAGCGCTAAGGGATATTCTGGTTTATCACAATTATGATCATAAGTAATGATTTTAGTTTTTAAATTGGCTAGTTGAAAAGCAGGCCCTAAATGATTTTTAATAAAATCGGCTTGTTGAGCTGCAGTCATCAAAAGACTAGGATTATTACCTGGGTGCAAAGGCTCATTTTGAGGAGTTACAGCATCGATTGTAATTCCTTCGGCTTTCATTTGCTGAATGTATTTTACAAAATACTGTGCATAAACCCCGTAATATTGCCCATTTAAGCTCCCTCCTACAAAACTGCTATTATCCTTCATCCAAATTGGTGGCGACCAAGGAGTAGCAATTATTTTAATAGCAGGATTGATTGCTAGTATTTCTTTTAACATCGGAATCACATCTCCCTTATTCGATGCTAAATTAAATTTCTCCAAATTTACATCTGTTTCACCTGTTGGCAAATCGTTGTATGAAAAAGGCATAGCGTCCAAATCGGAAGCACCAATACTAATTCGAACATAACTTACCGATATTTCATTTTGACCCGTACCAAATAATTCTTTCAATAACTCTTTTCGCTTTTGCGTATTTAACTGATTTATGACTTGAGCACTACCGCCCGTTAGCGTATAACCAAAACCGTCAATTGTTTGAAATATTTTAGAATCGTCAACTTCTATATTCGAAAAATCATTCGACACAGAACCAAAACCTAGGATAGAAGATTGCTTTTCAAGTTTCACACTCTCATTGCCTTTTGTCAACCAAAAATCCATTTGAGACGAAGCTCCACAGACCCCTGTTTCAGCCACTGTATTAGTAGTCGAGGAACAACTCCACAATACGATCAATACCGTAACAACACATAAATTCTTCATCATACTACGCATAATAGCTTTGTTTTCTCAATACAAAATACCTTGTAGATCAAAATACTTGTAATTTTCATGATTAAATACTTTTTATAAATTTAAATAAAATCCACCAACAAGAGCTAAAACTTAATTTCATTGTTCACGAAATCGCTCTTATTGATGGATTAAAGAATACTACTAGTATCCTGGATTTTGAACTAATTGACCATTAGCATCTAATTTATCTTGCGGAATAGGCCATAAAAGCCTATTTTGATTAATATTGCTTGCGAAAGGCAACACATTTCCGTTACCATCTTTTTGTTGCGATAACAATTCAATAGCTTTACCCATTCTTTTCAAATCAAACCAACGATCACCTTCGAAAGCCAACTCCATTAATCGTTCTTGAAGAATTGCATTTACTGCATCAGATTGCGTTGCAACAGTAATGGCTGCAATACCCACTCTTGCTCTTACTCTATTAACTTGAGTCATTGCCCCAGCCACATCTCCTGTGCTAGCCAAAGCTTCTGCTTTCAACAATAAGATATCGGCTAAACGAGCGATATAATAGTTTTGCTTCCCATCAGTATCTCTCATTTTGTATGCAAACGGATAATTTGTCGAAGACCAATAGGCATCAGACCAACCCACATTTTCTCTAGTAACAGTAGATGTTAATCTTTGCGTGTCTCCATTTGACGTAAAAGATTGAATTAAAGTATGAGAAGGCGCATTAAATTTCTTCCAATCTGTTCCTAAAAACATAAAAGTACTCCAAGCACCTATTGGACTACTCCATCCATCCCCATTTATTTCCCAAATAGACTCTGCATTTCCTTCGTGAGCACTATCAAAAAGATGATCAAATGTAGGTAAAAGCGTGTATCCACCACCGATAACCACATCGCAATACTGATTTACTTTTGTCCAATCAGGATTAGGCATTGTAGCATATACTTTTGCTAAAAGCGCATTAGCCGCCATCTTATTTGCTTTGAATTTATTAGATGCAGCAGGTGCTTTTTCAATAGCTACCTGACAGTCAGCTATAATTTGAGCATACACTTCATCAATTGGTTTTCTAGCGGGGAATAGCTCATTAAAGGCACTATCAAAATTAGCGCTTGAAATTGAAAAAATAGCTTCTTTAGCAATAGGACAGTCGCCCCATAACTGAACCGCTTGAAAATGATTTAGTGCTCTAATCAAAGATGCCTCACCTATCATTTCATTTTTTCGGGTTGTACTTAAATCCGTAGCTTGATCTACATAATTGATCACAATATTACAAGTATTAATATTATTGTAAAGGTCATTCCAATCGCCTTTCATTTGTGAATTTGTAGACAACATTTGATAGGTTTCATATTGAAAAATGGCAGGATTATCTGCACCCATATATGCATTGTCCGACTGACCATCTCCAATCAAGAAATAATCCAATTGCCAATACCCAGAACCAAAAGTACCATACACTGCGTTCATTCTCGATTCTGCAGCCGCAGCATCTTGTATCACTATACCATTATTAAGAGAAGTAGCTTCTTCTGTAATTGGTTCTGTATCCAAATAATTTGAGCAAGATGAGAAAAACAACACCATCAATGCTGTACAAATCTTAAAATAATTTTTAAATAATTTCATAACTATATCGTATTTATATTTTAGTATTAAAAATTGGCTTTTAGTCCAAAAATAAATGTTTTAACTTGAGGATATGTTCCTAAATCTATACCTTGACCAATACCCGAAGCATTGTTAAAAGCTCCAACTTCTGGGTCAAAACCTTTATAATTAGTAATTATATATAGGTTTTGTCCAGTTACATATAATTTTACAGCGTTTAATTTCAACTTCTCCAATTTAAATGTATAACCCAATGTAACTGCTTTTAATCGTACATAAGAACCGTCTTCTACAAATCGATCAGAGACATGCAAAGCGCTTGCCTCATTCGCTTTAGGAACATCCGTAACTTGACCTACTGTAGTCCATCTATTCAACACTTCCGTCGATTGATTGTTATAATTATTCATCAAAGTTAAATCCATTCTTGAAGCATTAAAAATAGCGCCACCTTGTGAACCCGTAATCAAAGCATCTAAACTGAATCCTTTATATTTAAAATCATTGCTAAAGCCAAAGGTGTAATTTGGATTAGGGTTTCCTATATTAGTTCTATCATTCGGCGTAATCACACCATCTTCATTGGTATCTTTATACAATAATTCTCCAGTTGCGGCATCTACTTTATCCACTTTATACCCGTAAAAACTGCCTAAAGAACTTCCTTCTGTCAATAGAATTACACTTTCACCAACCGACGTTAAATTTTGAAATGGTAATTTTTTAAGCAAACCCAATTGAACCACTTTGTTTGTATTGAAAGAAATATTAAAATTAGAATTCCATTTAAAATCACCTGTTAAGTTTACTGTATTAAATCCCAATTCCAATCCTTTGTTTTCTATCTCTCCAGCATTGTAGTAATACGGTTTTGAAAAACCCGGGAAGTAAATAATTTGAAGCAAGTCTTTAGTATTCTTTTTATAAATATCCGCTGTGAATTTAATTCTGTTTTTAAGCAAACCTAAATCTAGCCCCAAGTTGACATCAGTAGTTGTTTCCCATTTTAAATCCGGGTTCCCTATTTGATCCAATGTTGTAGTATTTGTCAAAGGATTAGTATAATTCAAATCAAAACTAGAATATGCTGGCAACCCAGATAGATTACCTGTTTTTCCCCAACCTCCTCTAAGTTTTAACTCGCTAATAGCGCTCACTTCTTTCAAGAAATCCTCATTAGAAACAATCCAAGCGGCAGAGACCGCCGGAAAAAAGCCCCATTTATTGTCAGCTGAAAGTTGCGAAGCTCCACTTTGTCTAAACACAGCATTGACAATGTATTTATTTTTTAAAGAGTAAGTTGCTCTACCAAAATAAGACAGACTTCTTACATCTGTTTCTCTATTTTCGAAAAATTGATTTTGGGCAATACTATAGTCGTAACTTCTTTGATCTACAGAAAAACCAGTTCCAGAATTCGCTTCTTTAGTATATTTATTACTTTGCATCGAAATACCCCCTAATAAATTTAAATCTGAGCTATCAAATTTCAATTGGTAATTTAAAGTATTTTCAAAATTTAAATTATTATTTCTATCAACTGTATTACTTCCTCTACCTTTAACAGAACTAGGATTATTATCACCATTTCTACCATACACATTACTAAATGGATCTACAAATTGAATATTATCTGACTTTGTAAAATCAAAAGAAACCATTGGTTTCCAAACCAAATTAGGCAAAATAGAAACATCAAAACTAATACTACTTAAATACCTATTAACAGCCGTTTTGTTTTGCCTTGACAATAATGAAACTGGATTTTCCCAACCAGACTGGTATGGATTTTCGGCATATTGCCCGTCTTTATAGCCGTCTTTATATGAGCCATCAGCATTTGTTTCTCTAACATTTAATTGCGCCCCCCAAGTAGGTAAGAAAGCAGGAGTTACTAAAGCACTCATAACGGCACCACCCTGCCCAACGCTATTATTATCACTAATATAAGAACCGTCTGATTGAATAATATTGAAACTCACATCCGTCTTCAACCAAGAAAGAAGATTAGCATTCACATTAATTTTTCCAGAAAAACGGTTGTATTTTGATGGATTTATGATTCCTTCAGTCACCTGATACCCTAAAGCACTATAGAATTTTACTTTTTCGGTTCCCCCAGCATAAGAGAAATTATAATTTTGATCAATACCCGTTCTCAAAATTTCGTCTTGCCAATTGGTATTTATCCCTGTGTACTTTACATCATTGGCAGTTGTCAAATAACTTGGATTAATTTCATTTACTAATGTTTTATAATCCGTTAAATTCAGTACATCTACATTACTAACTGCTTTTGAAAACCCTAAATAGGAACTAAATTGAAAATCATTAGTATTTGATTTTCCTTTTTTAGTTGTTATAATAACGACTCCAGACGATCCGTTAACTCCATAAATAGCGGTTGCAGTAGCATCTTTTAAAATAGACAAATCCACAATGTCTTCAGTATTTAAACCTGAAATATCTTTAGTCTGAATCCCGTCTACAACGTACAAAGGTGAATTTTCAGAATTGATAGAACTAAGCCCCCTGATCCTTACATCAAAACTAGCCCCTGGTTTTCCAGAAGTTTGAACTACGTTTACTCCTGCTGCATTTCCTTGTATTGCCTGAGCAACATTTAAAATAGGACGATCTTCAAATGCACCCGCTTTTATAGTAGCGATAGCATTTGTTACGTTTTTCTTTTTTTGAGTTCCATACCCAACATTAATAACAACCTCCTGCAGGGATTGTGACTCACTATGTAGACTTACATTAATAACCGTTCTCCCATTTATATTTTCCTTTACAGATGCATAGCCAATATAGCTAAAAACTAAAGTACCATTTGAGGCCGCTTTAATTTGGTATGCGCCATCCATATCAGAAGCGGTTGCTTTAGAACTACCCTTTGTTAAAATAGTTACTCCTGGAATCGGCAATCCGTTCTCGTCTATTACTTTTCCTTTAATGGAGACTTCTTGTGCTTGTCCATAAACTGCGAATAGAACAGACAAAAAACAAAAAATAAGTGATTTATTTAATTTCATTTTTCTAAAAATTTTGGTTAATTATTTGGTAATTTACTGCAATTATAAAACTATTTTCTTGAAATCAGTATCGAAAAAAAATTACAAAAACAATACAAAGCTAATTTTAGAACTTAACAAAAACCAAACAAATAAATCATAAAACACTATAAAACAATAACTTAAAAATAAAATAATGTTATAAACGAAAACGTTTTATTAAAATCCAAACCATACACAACTAAAAAACCAGTAAATTAGCTCTTGAAACCATTTTTACTAAAAAAAATCAATTAATTAGCCACCACGCGCAAAGCAAAAATAGATTTCCACAAACAAGTCAAATCAATACTTTTTGAATTTACTATGACCCACTTACAACTCAAAATATTAGCACTAATTCTATTTTCAACGTCTCTCATCGGTCAAGTAAAAAACATAGGGTTACCAGAAATAAAAAACTATAAAAAAACCGATTATAAGGGGGGGACACAGAACTGGAATATCGACCAAGATGAAAACGGAAATATCTATTTTGCCAACAACAATGGCTTATTTCAATTTGATGGTTCAACATGGCGCAAATACACTTTACCAAATGCGCCTGATACTCGAGCCATAAAAATTGACACTAATGGAACAATCTTTATTGGAGGATACAGCGAATTTGGATATTACAAACCAAACCAACAAGGCAAGCTACTATACACATCCTTATCAAAAAAAGTTAGTAAAAAGAAAGTGATTGATTTCATTTGGAAAATTCACATCTATAAAGACGAGGTTATTTTTCAATCTTTTGCTAACATCTACATTTACAAAAACAATCAATTAAAAATACTAGAAGCACCCAGTCGATTTCAATTTTCTTTTCAAGTAAAAAATCATCTTTATTTACAAGACGTTTCAACCGGACTAGTTGAATACAAAAATGGAAAATTAACCCCATTACCAGGCACCACCTTTTTCAACAGTAGCGAAATATGGGGCATGTTCTCATTACCAGATAACCAATTGCTTATCGCTACATTAAACAAAGGTCTTTTTGTGTACAACCAAGGTAAAATAACAACTTGGAACACCGATGCAAATGCTTTTATCAAAAAAAACAGTTCATTAGGAGGCGTGACCATCAAAGACAAGTTTATAGTTCTCAATTCGGTATTAAACGGAATTATCATTTGCGATAGCAACGGAAAAATAATTCAACATATCAACCGGAAGAAAGGACTTCAAAACAATACTGTGCTAACTTCGTTTATAGACCACAAAAACAATCTTTGGCTTGGCCTAGACGATGGAATTGCCTTTATCAACGAGAACTCACCTATCACCTATTTTGGATACAATTATGACCTCAGTACTGTTTATGCATCTATAGTCTTTAATGGAAACCTTTATGTTGCCACAAATCAAGGAGTATTTTTCAGTAAATGGCATCTACCTTTTAGAGAAGAAAGTTTTTCTTTACTAGAAAAAACAACCGGACAAGCTTGGAATATTCAAGTGATTGATGGGCAACTAATTTGCGGAAACAACAATGGCGCCATGCTCATTAACAACGATCAGTCCATTAAAGTACTTGACACAAAAGGATATTTCGGCTTTAAAAAAATTCCTAACAAACCCAATTTTATTATTGGCGCTAATTACAATGGATTTGCAATTTTTGAAAAAACATCAAAGGGACTAGAATACCGCAATCAAATTACAGGCTTCGAGAAACCTTCGAGCGCATTTGATATAGATGATTCGTATCTATGGTTAAAAAAAGATGATGTAATATATCAAATGACTCTTTCTGATGACTTAAAAAAATTCGATCTTATAAAAACCTATCCTAACATTTCAAAAATGACTAAAGGAATTGGTAGTATTCAAACCATCAACAATACAGTCTATTTTCAAACCAATAATGTTTTTTACAAATACTCTCAAGATCAAGATTTGTTTTATAAAGACAATAGAATGTCTCTTTTATTCAAAGATCTACCCAAAATTTACGCAACCACCCAAGATGCCTTAGGTAATATTTGGTACCTATTTAATGAATCTTTAGGTGTATTAGCTAAACAAAATGCAAGCCAATATAAAAACATTGTCACACCCTTCTCTAACTTAACGGGCAATTTAGTCAATAACTATTTATCGGTTAACGCTATCGACCCACAAAACATATTTATCGGTCAGACAAATGGATTAGCACATTACAACTCCAAACTCCCAAACAATTCAAGCTCTAAACCTATTGCTTTTATTCGAAGTATCTCATTTCCTGGTGACACATTAGTATATGGCAATGGTAAAACCACCTATACAAAAACAAAAGTTCCGTATACATCGAATCGAGTTAATTTTACATTTTCTTCTCCAAGTTATGAGCACATAGATAATATTGAATTTTCATATCAATTAGAAGGCTTCGATGACAAATGGAGCAACTGGTCTCCTATCACCATTAAAGAGTACACAAACTTACGGGAAGGACACTATACAATGAATCTTAAAGCAAGAAATAGCTATGGGATACAATCTGATGTTAAACAAGTAAACTTCACAATATCACCACCTTGGTACAGACATTTCATAGCCTATTTTTGTTATATTTTACTGATCATAGCAATAACATATTTTATTCGAAATAGAATTCAAAGAAAAATTCGAAAAAACAAATATTACGAAACAGTTGAACTGCGAAGACAATATCTAGAGAAAGAGACACAAATACAAAAAGCACAATTTGATCTAGAAAAAGAAATTGAAAGACTTAAAAATGACAACCTGCAAACCAAAATCCTTTCAAAAGACAAAGAACTGGTTATAAATACCTTACAGGTTGTTAAGAAAAACAAAGTATTGAACGGAATTATCCATAAACTAAAAGAAATTAATATAGAATCACTGGATGATTCGACCAAGTTTCAATTTAACAAACTAAATAAAAGCATTGTAAGAGAAGTAAATACAGATAAAAGCTGGAAGGATCTTGAAAAACACATCAAGAATGTTCACTTTGATTTCCTTAAAAGATTAAAAGAAAAACACCCAACCATCTCACCACGTGAACTAGATTTATCTACTTACTTACTAATGAATATGTCTACAAAAGAGATTGCTGAAATCATGAACATTTCTAATGGAGGCGTAGAAGTAGCACGTTATCGCTTACGCAAAAAATTTGAACTCCATAAAAAGGAAGACCTAACAGGATATTTGATGAGCATATAGCCACAACTAAAAAAAGCATATTACAGCTTATGTAATATGCTTTTTTATAATCAAAATAAGAATTTATTTATGTCAAAAACTCTAAAGATCGTTCTAAAGCCATTCCTCTAGACCCCTTTATCAAAAGCGTACTATTTTTAATCAAAGTTGCTTTGAGATGATTTGAAAAATCTTCAAATGTATTGAAGAACGAAAAGTGATCCTTAACAATGCCTACTTGATAAAAAGCAGCACCTACAAAATAACATTGCACATCTTTCTCAAGAGCAACTGACTCCACTAAGGCTTTGTGCTCCTGTACACTTTCCTCTCCTAACTCAAACATATCTCCCAAAATCATAATTTTGTTATCCTTTTCCAACTGTAAAAAATTAGAAATAGCGACGGCCATACTGCTTGGATTAGCATTATATGCATCCAGAATAATTTCATTACTCCCTTTTGTTAAAAGCTGTGATCTATTATTCTCTGGAACATATCCTTCTAAAGCTTCTTTAATCAAAGCCGTGTCTACTTCAAAATATCGCCCTATGGTCAAAGCTGCATTTAAATTATTGGCATTATACAAACCAATTAAATGCGACTTGATAGCAACATCTCCATAAATAGTTTCAACTAATGGATTTGCTTTTACACCAGTTATATTCACCGATGCAGTCAAATTATTAATTCCGAACGAATATGTTTTTAAATCCTTGGTTTTTTCAACCTGGATTGGATCATCGTGATTCACAAATGCTAATTTATCATTTTTAGACAAGTATTGATACATTTCACTTTTGCCTTCTATCACACCTTGTACACCGCCAAAACCCTCTAAATGCGCTTTTCCAAAATTAGTAATATAGCCAAAATCTGGCGTAGCTAACTCACAGAGAAAAGCTATTTCTTTTTTATGATTGGCTCCCATTTCTACAATACCAATTTCCGTTTCTGAATTGAACGACAACAAAGTCAACGGCACACCAATATGATTATTATAGTTCCCTACAGTAGCCTTTGTATTGTATTTTTTTGCCAGTACTACATGGATCAATTCCTTCGTGGTTGTTTTACCATTACTACCCGTAAGAGCTATTATAGGAAGCTTCAAATAATTTCTATGGTATTTTGCTAATTCCTGCAAAGCTTCTAAACTGTCATTCACAACAATGGTGCGCTCATCTATAAAATACGATTGATCATCAATAATCACATACGAAGCTCCTTTACTCAAAGCTTCGTTAGCAAATGTATTGGCGTCAAATCGCTCTCCTTTAATAGCGACAAACAAAGAATCAGCTTCAATTTTTCGTGTATCAATTGAAACCGAACTGCATTTTAAAAATAAACTATGAATGTATTTGATATCCATATAATAAAATTTAGACAAAATAAAAGCCCTAATGAAAGGGCTTATATTTATATAATTGTGTGTGAAAATTAATTTCTTGCTGATTTTTTTCTGTCAGACTTTGGACCTACTCTAGACATTGCACATCTAAATCCGATGTAATCTGTAGCCATATCTTGTGGAAAATATCTTCTTTGAGCTGGATCTAACCAATATGCTCTATCTCTCCAAGAACCCCCTTTGTAAACTCTAACTTCGTCGTTTATCAATGTTGTTCTTTTACTTGAGTTATCATATTTCCTAACCATCAATCCTAAACTGTCTGTAGTTACATTATGCTTAGGTGAGTTGTACATTTTTTTAGCATCTTTTTGACTTTGAGAATCTGAATCCGAAGAACCAAAGTTATAAAAACGAGAAGATTGTTTGTCTCCATCTCTATAGTTGATGTTATCACTTTTATCAAAATTCTGTCTCAAGTATGTTTCTTTCTCATCAACTGGAACCTGAGCTATTTGACCTGGATAACTTCTCACGATAATTTTTCCATTGCTCAAAGTATCTCTTTTCATAGTTGCAAGTGTTACGATCTCTACTTTACCATCTTCACCAATTTTATTTTTAGTGTATCTGTTTCCTCTAAAGTAGTTAAAGTCATTCGCTTCATTGTCAATCATAGGTCTGTATACATCGGCAACCCATTCTGCCACGTTTCCAGCCATATCATATAAACCAAAGTCGTTTGCAGGATATTTTTTAACTGCGTTTGTAATATCAGCTCCGTCATCAGACCAACCTGCTATACCACCGTAATCTCCATTACCTTGTTTAAAGTTAGCCAATTGATCTCCTTTGTTTTGTCTTTTACCCGAGCGAGTATAAGTACCTGACCAAGGATATTTCTTTTGCCCTTTATATGTATTGTATTCTCTTTGTCCCACATCAGCTGCAGCAGCATATTCCCATTCTGCCTCCGTAGGAAGTCTGTATTCTGGTAAAAGGATTCCTGATGAACGTTGTACATAGACATTTTTAGCCTCTGCAACCGTACCATCTTTTCCTGCCTTAGGACTTTTTCTAGCACCTTTTCCACCTTTTAAAACAATCTCTTCATTCCCACCATAAGTCATAGTTGGAGCTTTAAGATAGGTTTCAGTACTAAAAGTAGCCTCTGCACTAACATCGTCTGTTTTTGCATTTTTCTTCAAGTAACCATTTTTTTCTAAAATAGCTTCGTTTACACGATCAGTTCTCCATTTACTAAACTCATTAGCTTGAATCCAGTTCACACCTACTACAGGGTAATTAGCATAAGATGGATGTCTTAAATAGTTATTAGTCATAGTTTCATTATAACCTAATCTATTTCTCCAAACTAAAGTATCAGGTGAAGCACCTTCATATATATGTTTGTAGTTTTCATCAGACGGCGGAAAAACACTTTTCAACCAATCTAAATATTCTAAATACATAAAGTTTGTAACCTCTGTTTCATCCATGTAAAAAGATTGAACGTGCTGCTGTGTTGGAGTATTATTCCAATCATGCATTACATCATCCTCTACTTTTCCCATTGTAAATGTACCACCTTCAACAAAAACCAAACCTGGTCCTGCTTCTTGCTTTTTATTACTAAGGGCTTTTTTACTATCTACATTCCAACCGGTAGCGCGTGATGCACCTTTCGAACTCGATTTTTTACTACAACTAGCAAAACCTACGATCATTATCAATGATAACATCAATCGAAATGCCATAATTTTGTTTACTTTCATACTCATTTAAAGGTAATAATTTAACTGACTCAATATAAATGCCTAAAACTAACCTACACTCCCTTTTTACTTCAAAAAATGTTACGCAAATTAACCTAATCACACCATATACTGAAAACTAACGCAAATTTATACTTTTTATTATTTACTTTAACACTAAAAGACATATTTTTACTTTTTTCAATAAATTTATTACTAATCCAAATTAAAAAATAATGCAAAAGCTACATTTTGTAATTTTTTTCTTTATTTCTTTCTTTTCCTTTTCTCAAACCACGATCAACATTGAATGGTTCGAGAAAACAGAAATGCATTTTGGAAATTCAACTGTACAAACCCCACATTTCAATGGCAATAGCTTCCATTACAATTTAGAAACAAACGCCATTACTTACACATTTCAACTAGAAACGGCTAAAAACTACAGTAAAAATGACATCCAAATCACCAACGTTATCTTTGAACCCATTTCAACAGAACAACTAGGCGACCTTAACCTTGATAACATCCCAACAACTATTGCGTTTACAATTCAGAACGCAAATTCGAGAGACAACTTACAGTCATTCATATCATTATCCCCAATCATCAAAGACTTCACTGGTTATAAAAAAATCAAGTCTTTTAGTTACTACATTACTGCTTCGACAGCTAGAATCGATAATTATTACAAAACGACAGCAGCTATAACCAATTCGGTTTTAGCAACCGCAGACTGGTACCGCTTTTACGTAGAAAAATCAGGAGTCTACAAAATCTCAAAAAGCTTTTTACAAGAATTAGGCCTTTCCCTTTCTGGAGTAAATCCAAAAAAAATAAAACTATACGGTAATGGAGGCCGAATGTTACCCTTGGCAAACAGCATCAATTATCCCATAGATTTAACCGAAAACGCCATACAAGTAATAGGAGAGAACGACGGTACATTTGACAATGAAGACTACATCCTTTTTTATGCTGAAGGCACTGACACTTGGAATGAAGAAAGCCAGACCAACTCTAACTTATACGATTCCAAATCATATTACTACATCACCATCTCCAGCAATGATGGAAAACGAATAAACAAAGCCATTCAACCTACTGGAAGCCCAACCTTAACTTTAACCACTTTTGACGACTATAAATATTACGAAAAAGACCTAACAAATATAGCTAAACTAGGACGCCAGTGGTTTGGCGAATCTTTTGACATCAATCAAGAACAAGAATTTGACTTTAATTTTCCAAATGCCGATCTCACCAGTGCTATGACTCTAAAAGTTGTAGCCGCATCAGCTGCCTTCACTCCTACATCATTCCAAATAAGCAGCAACGGACAAACTGCTGGTTCAATTTCCTTTCCTGCATTGAGCACCAACTCTAGCACGCAATTCTATGTTGGAAAACTACCTGCCTCAACAACCATAACAGCTGCCGAAAATGTAAAAATAAAATTAAACTACAACAACAACGGCGTACCAGGATCCAAAGGCTACTTAGACTATATTAGCCTTTCGGCAAAAAGAAAACTACAGGGCTACGGAAAACAATTTAGCTTCCAATACAACTTAGCAGGATCACAAATCGGCATTATAAACTACACCATTTCAGCTGCGACTGCAATCACACAAATATGGGACATAACAGACCTTTACACTATAACAACTTTTGAAACCACAAATCAATCACAATATTCATTTAAAGCTAACTTGGGTGAGATTCGAAAATACATTGCCATTGATCCACAAGACTACTATACACCACAAAAAGATACGCGATCAAAAATCACAAATCAAAACATAAAAGGAACCATATTCAACTCCTCAAGTAGCAGCTTTCAAGATATCGATTACGTCATTATATGCCCTACTAACTTAAAAATACAAGCCGACAAACTAGCTGACTTTCACAAAAATAATTCAAATCTAAACGTCAAAGTATTAACTCTTGAGACGATTTATCAAGAATTTTCATCAGGCAAGCAAGATATAGCAGCCATACGTAATTGTATCAAATACATTTATGACAATGCTTCGTCTACTGACAAAAGGCTGAAATATGTCAACCTTTTCGGTGACGCGTCCTACGACTATAAAGACCGAATCAGCAACAACTCGAATATTGTTCCCATCTATCACGCACTCAACAGCAATTCAATAGGAGAATCCTCATTTGCCTCCGATGATTTTTACGGATTAATGGATACCAATGAAGGAAATGTGATTAACTTTTTTGGAGGAATAGATATCGCGATAGGCCGCATGTTGATAAACAATAGCAAACAGGCCGAAGAAATGGTCAACAAAGTAATTGAATACCACGATACACAATCGTACGGAAACTGGAGAAACAACTTCGTTCTACTTTGCGATGATTCTGATCAAGTTTCAGATGCTAGTTTACAAAGCAGACAAAACACCTTGGCAGATAAAATCACAACCGAGAAACCATTTTTCAATGTCAATAAAATATATTTAGATTCTTACACACAAGAAGCATCTGCAGGAGGCTTTAGATATCCAAAAGCTAGAACTGAGTTTTTTAACGCTTTTGAAAAAGGAGCTTTAATATTCAATTATCTAGGACACGGAGGTGAAGACGGACTTTCGGCAGAACGCATTTGGGAAAAATCGGATGGGCAAAATCTAAAAAACCAATACAAATACCCCTTATTCATCACTATCACTTGCGATTTCTCTCGATTTGACAACCCCACAAGACCTACCGCAGGAGAATACACCTACTGGAATCCGCAAGGAGGAGCAATAGCTATGATCACTACCATTAGAGAAATCGGACAATTTAGCGCCGAAAACTTCAATGACACCTTATCCGAAAAATTATTGTCTTACGGTTCAAATCAATACAACTCTATAGCAGAAGCATTGCGAATTTCTAAAAACAGCAATCCAAACTCTTCTACAAATGTTGTATTTTACATAGGTGACCCCGCACTCATGCTTGCCATACCAAAGCCAAGAGTAAATTTAACCAAAATCAACGATGTTGCCATCTCCCAACCAACAGATGCTTTTAAAGCTTTAGTACACATGAAAATTACAGGTGAAATCACAGATGAAAACAACACCTTACTATCCAATTATAATGGAGAAATAGCATCGGTTATATTCGACAAAAATATCCTGAGAACCACTTTAAACAATGATGGCAATAGCCCTAGTATAAATTTTAACACCTTAGGAGAAACCATTTTTAGAGGTAATGCTTCTGTAAAGAATGGTGTTTTCGAATTTAGCTTTGTTGTCCCTCGAGACATCCGAATCCCGTTGGACAATGGTAAGATCAGTTTTTATTCGAAAAAGAATCAAAGCTTAGAAAACCAATCAGGATACAATTCGACTATAAAAATTGGAGGAATAAACGAAAATGCCACCGAAGACAATATTAGCCCGAAAGTTAAGTTATATATGAATGACGAGACGTTTGTCTCAGGAGGAATAACAAACTCGTCACCCTATTTATTGGCACTATTAGAAGACGAAAACGGTATAAACACAGCAAGCGGAATAGGACATGACATTATAGCAATATTAGACGGAAACACCAGTGATCCATACATATTAAACGATTATTATCAAACTAATATAGACGACTTCACAAAGGGTAGCGTGCGTTTCCCATTACGAGATATCGCTCCGGGATTACACACCATAACATTTAAAGCTTGGGATGTTTACAATAACCCAACAACAATAGAAATTCAGTTTTTAGTCGTTGGAGATGATACAATAACACTGACACATGTACTCAATTACCCTAATCCATTTGTCAATTATACCGAATTTTGGTTTACACACAACAGACCATTTGAGCTACTGACTGTTCAAATTCAAGTTTTCACCATTACAGGCAAAGTGGTTTGGACCAAAAATCAAAATGTTACAACTGAGGGCTTTTTATCAAAAGACATTACTTGGGACGGTCGGGATGATTTTGGAAACAAAATAGGGAAAGGAGTTTATATGTACAAACTGACTGTAAAATCAAACAGTTCGAATAAAAAAGCCGAAAAGATTGAAAAACTTGTTATACTTTAATTAAATAGTATATTTGTTAAACGAATTTTACCCCAAACAATGAGAAAATTAATATTTATCTGTTGCGCATTACTAAGCATCTCTCTCTCACAGGCACAGACCCAAGAGCGAGTGATCACAACCGCAGTTCCTTTTTTATCTGTGTCGGCAGATGCAAGAGCAGCGGGAATGGCTGACATTGGAGTTGCAACTTCAGCAGATGCTTTTTCACAGCAGTGGAATCCTGCAAAATACGCTTTTGCAACCGATCAACAAGGATTTTCAATAAGCTATACGCCTTACCTTACCAATCTAGCCAATGACATTTCACTTGGTCAAGTAACCTACTACAACAAGTTTAACGAGCGATCTGCATTTGCAGGAAGTTTACGTTATTTTGGTTTTGGTGAAATTCAATTGAGACAAACAGGCGATCCAAACGAAGCGTTTGCAACGGTCTCACCTAATGAACTTGCGATGGACCTATCGTATTCCTTAAAACTTAGCGAAAAATTCTCAATGGCAGTAGCCGGTCGATACATTCGATCAAATCTAAAAGTAGCCGATGTAAATAATGATGCTTCCGCTGCCAATTCATTTGCGATTGACGTCGCTGGTTTTTACCAATCAGAAGAAATTGCATACAATGAGTTCAACGGAAGATGGAGAGCAGGTTTTAACATTCAAAACATTGGACCAAAAATTAGTTATGATAATGACAAAATCAATAGCGACTTTTTACCAGCAACATTAAAAATAGGAACCGGCTTTGACTTTATACTAGACGAATACAACAAAGTAGCGCTGAATCTTGAATTCAATAAATTATTAGTACCTACACCTAAGGTTTCGTATGACAACGAATCTTACAACGGAGCAGATCTAAACGGCGACGGAGTTGTTGACAACATTGACTACACCGCAGCAAATACGGAATACAGAAATACGCAATGGTTACCAGGAATTGTAAAATCATTTGGAGATGCACCAGGTGGCTTTAGCGAAGAAATAAAAGAAATCACTTATGCAGTAGGAGCCGAATATCTCTATCAAGATTCATTTGCCATGCGAATGGGTTATTTTCACGAAAGCCCATTTAAAGGTTCACGAAAATATTTTTCACTTGGAGCCGGCTTTAAATACAACGTAGTTAAAGTAGATGTTTCTTACTTATTTTCCGCATCAAAAATCCCTAATCCATTAGAAAACACACTTCGTTTCTCCTTAACATTTAACTTTGGAGATAAATACGACGAATACTAGATTTAAATCAAATTAAAATTAAAAGTCCAAATTTCACCTTTTGAAATTTGGACTTTTTTGCCCCTAAATATATTATGAAAGAAATTACAGTTACCTCTCACTTCAGCGTTTACAACACAACCGAAGAGCTACCAGCTGACATTCAAAACCTAATGGAACTAGCTGTATCGACAAGAAAAAATGCTTACGCACCTTACTCCAAATTTAGAGTTGGTACCGCACTTTTATTAGACAATGGTAAAATTGTATTGGGATCAAATCAAGAAAATGCAGCTTATCCATCAGGCCTGTGCGCAGAGCGTGTTGCTATTTTTCAAGCAGGAGCAATTTACCCTGAAGCTAAAATTTTAAAAATGGCAATTACAGCAGCTTCAGACTCCAATAAAACGACTGAACCTATACCACCTTGTGGTGCTTGTAGACAATCAATTGCCGAATATGAGATCAGACAAGAATTACCTATTGAAATATATTTTATGGGAGAAACTGGCGAAGTATACAAATCTAACTCGTTAAAAAACCTACTGCCATTATTATTTAACAAAAACGTATTGTAAAAACACTAAAATTTAGCTTTTTAATTTTACTTCTTAGTAGGAATGTCCTATTTTTGCAATTCGCAAATTTGTGGTATAAAGCTATTTTGCGATATTGGTACTAGTTGATAACATTAAAACTTTAGCAAAAGAACAATTGAGATGAAAGAAGTTACAAAAGAAGTATATTTAAAGTGGTACGAAGACATGCTACTTTGGAGAAAGTTTGAAGACAAACTTGCAGCATTATACATACAACAAAAAGTGAGGGGTTTTCTTCATTTATATAATGGTCAAGAAGCAGTACTAGCAGGTGCATTACATGCAATGGACTTGACAAAAGACAAAATGATAACTGCTTATAGAAATCACGTTCAACCAATTGGTATGGGTGTTGATCCAAAAAGAGTAATGGCGGAACTTTTAGGAAAAGTAACCGGAACGTCTAAAGGAATGGGTGGTTCTATGCACATTTTCTCAAAAGAACACCGTTTTTATGGTGGTCACGGAATTGTAGGAGGACAAATACCTGTAGGAGCTGGATTAGCTTTTGGAGATAAATACAACAACACTGGTGGAGTAACAATGACCTATTTTGGTGATGGTGCTGCACGTCAAGGTTCGCTTCACGAAGCTTTCAACATGGCTATGCTATGGAAATTACCTGTAGTTTTCATTGTAGAAAACAACGGTTATGCAATGGGAACATCTGTTGAAAGAACTGCAAATCATACTGACATCTGGAAACTAGGATTAGGATATGAAATGCCTTGTGGACCAGTGGACGGAATGAATCCTGTAAAAGTAGCTGAAGCAATGACTGAAGCTATTGATAGAGCACGTCGTGGTGACGGACCAACTTTCTTAGAAATGAAAACATACCGTTATAGAGGTCACTCTATGTCGGATGCTCAATTATACCGTTCGAAAGAAGAAGTAGAAGAATACAAAAAAATTGATCCAATTACACAAGTACTTGATGTAATTAAAGATCAAAAATATGCTACCGACGAAGAAATAGAAGCTATTGATCAAAGAGTAAAAGATCTAGTTCAAGAATGTGTGGATTTTGCTGAAGAATCAGACTACCCACCAATTCAACAATTATACGACGTAGTATACGCACAAGAAGATTATCCATTTATACCTCATAAACTATAAATCAATTATGGCAACAATAATTACAATGCCTCGCTTGAGCGATACTATGACGGAAGGAACGGTAGCAACTTGGCTTAAAAAAGTAGGTGACAAAATAAGCGAAGGAGATATCCTTGCAGAAATTGAAACTGACAAAGCAACAATGGAATTTGAGTCTTTCAACGAAGGAACTCTTTTATACATAGGAATTCCTGCTGGCGAAACTGCAGCTGTTGATTCACTATTAGCAATAATAGGAACAGAAGGAGAGGACATCTCTGCACTTTTATCAGGAAATGCAGCAGCAACTACACCAGAACAAACTACAACAGCTACTAAAGTTGAAGAAGTTAAACCAGCAGCCGCTGCCGCATTACCAAAAGGTGTTGTAGTAGTAACTATGCCGCGTTTAAGCGATACAATGACAGAAGGAACTGTAGCTACATGGTTGAAAAAAGTAGGTGATAAAGTTACAGAAGGTGAGATTCTTGCTGAAATCGAAACCGATAAAGCAACAATGGAATTTGAATCTTTCAATGAAGGTACATTATTATACATTGGAATTGAAGAAGGGAATGCAGCTCCAATCGATAGTTTACTAGCGATTATAGGGCCTGCAGGAACGGATATTTCAGGAATTGCAAGTAACTTTACAATAGGTGGAGGAGCTACAGCAGCGCCTGCAACTACTGAAGCGCAACCAGCAGCTGCGACTCAAACAGAGCCAGTCGTACAAGAAGCCGCTCCAGATGGACAACGTATTCTTGCATCACCATTAGCAAAGAAAATTGCAAGTGATAAAGGAATTCAATTGAACCAAGTGAAAGGTACAGGTGAAAACGGACGTATTGTAAAAAGCGATATCGAAAACTACACACCAAACACTGCCGCACCAGCTGCCCAAGCCGTTGCAACAACTAACGCTCCTGCGGCTGAAAAAGCTACTGAAGCACCAAAAGTTTTTGTACCAGCGGGAGAAGTATTCAAAGAAGAAATCAAAAACTCGCAAATGCGTAAAATCATTGCGAAACGTTTAGCTGAATCATTATTCACTGCGCCTCATTATAACTTAACTATCGAAGTAACGATGGATGAGGCAATGAAGTCAAGAGCTATTATCAACAGCGTTCCAGATACCAAAGTATCCTTTAACGACATGGTAATCAAAGCTTGTGCAATGGCACTTAAAAAACACCTGAAAATCAACTCTCAGTGGAAAGAAGATGCTATCACTATCAATCACCACGTAAACATTGGTGTTGCAGTAGCTGTTGAAGACGGACTAGTAGTTCCTGTTTTAAAATTCACTGATGCTATGAGTTTATCTCAAATTGGAGGAAGCGTAAGAGATCTT
This sequence comes from Flavobacterium muglaense, assembly GCF_014305155.1. GTDB lineage: Bacteria > Bacteroidota > Bacteroidia > Flavobacteriales > Flavobacteriaceae > Flavobacterium > Flavobacterium muglaense. Next base: position 9,441 of record NZ_JACRUK010000044.1, on the reverse strand, counting down.
GCTGGAAGAGCAAAAACTAAAAAATTACTACCATCAGAAATGGAAGGAAGCACATTTACGGTTTCAAACCTTGGAATGTTTGGTATTACTGAATTCAATTCAATTATCAACCAACCCAACTCTGCAATCCTTTCGGTAGGCGCAATTGTTGAAAAACCAGTTGTTAAAAATGGTCAAATAGTTGTTGGAAACACAATGATGTTATCATTAGCTTGTGACCATAGAACTATTGATGGTGCTACTGGAGCTCAATTTTTACAAACATTGAAACAATACATTGAAAATCCAGTTACTATGTTAGCTTAGTTTTTAATTATATATTTAAAAAGCCGTTTTGAAATTTCAAAACGGCTTTTTTTTGCTCTATTTTTTATTTTTTTCTTCAATCCATCGGGACATATACTTCGTACTATTGATCGTATGATGTTGCAAAATTGCTCCCATAAAATTATTGGAACGATGTGCATCAATACCTAACAGCAACTCTTTAATGCGAACTTTAAAGTCATTTACAAATAATGATTTTGCAAACCTGTTATTAAGTACTTCAAGTCCGTTCTTTTGCGCTTGACGCCAAATCACTTCATCTTCATACAACAGTACAGCTCTTTTCGCAAACACTTCTGGATCATCTTCAACAAAGCCATTCCAATCAAGTCTTCCATTCATCCCTTCAGCACCTATCGTGCTGGTCACACTTGGCGTACCACATTGCATGGCTTCCGCCAACTTCCCTTTTAGTCCGGCACCAAAACGAATTGGCGCTAGCACCACTCGAGCACCTCTTACCACTTCTACAGCATCTGCAGCACGTCCTTCAATAACAAAACCTTCCTTAACATTATTGAGCTGCAGTACTTTTTGCGAAGGATAAGCACCATAAACATGCAAAACAGCAGCAGGCATCCACTTCCTAATCAACGGCCAAATGATCTCTTTTAAATACTGCACCGCATTCCAATTAGGCTCATGTAGAAAATTGCCTATAAATACAAAATCCTTTCTTTGTTCAAAAGATGGCAACACAATGAAATCATCAACTTGCTTTGCATCTAACAAAAAAGGCAAATAATACAGTAAACTTTCCTCTATTTTAAAAACTGTCCGTAATAGTTCTATTTCATATTCCGAGATCATCAAGCTAAGGTCGCAACGCAAAATACTTGCTACTTCGCGCTTTGCAACATCTTCAAGAACCAAATCGTTCAATTGAAACAAACGTTGTTCCTTAAATGCTTTCTGTCGTGCTAAACGCAAACAATGTAAATCTTCTGTATCCAATATTTTTAAAGCTCGCGGACAATTTTCAGAAACCCTCCACCCAAACTGTTCTTCCATCATAAACCGATCAAACAACACAATTGTAGGATTTAGTTCCTTCACATAGCCATCAAAACTTGCACAATTTAAAATAATGGACTTCTTTAAAACACCTAAATTTTCCAGATCTACCATAAAATCACTATCCATGGCAGGGCTCGCAAAACTAATCTGATAGCCTTCTTCTTGAAAAAGACGGATCAATTGAAGCATTCTAGCACCTGCAGCAGACGAATTGGGCTCAGGCCACACAAAACCTATTATTAAAAGCTTTTTAATCTCAGTCATATAAAGTAACATTACAACTGCAAAATAATACTATTTGGACGTCATTACCATCGATTCACTGATAAATAAGAAAGAAAACACTAATTTTGTACTTATAAAACACAATAACATGTTAGGATTAAAACTTGTAACTGATCCCAGATGGGTAAACATAGTCGAATCAAATATTGAAGAAATTTTGACAGACCACGCCTGGTGTGAACAAAAAGCAGCTTCGAACGCCATAAGTTTGATCACACAAAATTCTGAAAAAGAGGAATTAGTCACAGAATTAATGATTATTGCACGAGAGGAATTAGAGCACCTACAAATGGTGCATGACTTGATCAAAAGCAAAGGATTGAGCTTGGGCCGTGAACGAAAAGATCATTATGTAAATGAATTATTCAAATTCATGAAAAAAGATGGTAGCCGCAATGATGCTTTATGCGAACGCTTACTGTTCTCGGCAATGATTGAGGCAAGAAGTTGTGAACGCTTTAAAGTTTTGTCTGAAAACATTAAAGATGTAGAACTAGCCAAATTCTATCGTGATTTAATGATTAGTGAAGCAGGACATTATACTACGTTTTTAGGCTTTGCCCGCAAATACGCTGATCATGTTGATGTTGACAAACGCTGGAAAGAATGGATTGAATTCGAAACATCGATTATTACCAATTACGGTAAAAACGAAACTATACACGGATAAAGGGACGCATAACGCATCCCTTTATTGTTCTAATTTAAATGATCATTTATAAACTTTTGATCGTAAATACATTTCTTCTGTTAAGCTCATGTTGCTCTTCACTGCAGGACTCGCTTGGCTCACATTTAATTATTTGCTGACTTTCGCCATATCCTTTTGCCAAAATTCTATTTCCTTCGATGCCATTTTGCATAAAATATTCTCTAGTAGAATTCGCACGCTTTGCTGAAAGGTCTAAATTATATTTTGCATTACCTCTATTATCCGTATGAGAACCAATTTCAACTATCATCGTTGGATGCTTCTTCATTAGATCAATAACTTTATCCAAAACAGGTTTAGTTTCTCTACGAATATACCATAAACTGTAATCAAAATAAATAGGATCTGTTTTAATAATCAGCTGACTATCTACTTTAACAACATCTTTCTCAGCAGCTACGATCGCATTGGTTTTAGCTTTTTCATCAAGCTTCGCTTGTTCAACAGCTTTGATAGCGGCTGTCGTCTTGTCTTTTTTAATTTTCTCTACTTGTGCAATTTCTTTAGCTTTATTTTTTTCTTCTAATGCCTTTTCCTGCTCTTTCTTCAGTTGCGCAACTGCTTCCTCTTCCTTCTTTAAAACTACAATAGATTTCAAACTGACCGAAGCATCCGTACGTAAGTCTCTCTCTTTATTTACTCGAATTGATTTTTCAGCTTTGGTAAACTCTTCTTTCGCTGCAGCCACAGTATATCTTGTATCACAACTCACTGTAAAAACAAAATCTCCTTTTAGATTAGTAGTCATTCTAGACACTTCAACACTATTTGCGTCTAGCAACACAACCGTCGCATTGCTCAAAGGCAATTTAGTATCCACATCACTAACGACACCTTCAACAAACTGCTTGCAATCTTCAATTATTAAAGGCTTCTGTTCGCTTAGTTGGTAAATATCATCACTCCCTTTACCGCCGATTCTATTCGAAGCAAAAAAACCTTGTTTTGTATCAGCATCAATATTAAATGAAAAATCATCATATGCAGAATTAACAGGAAGCCCCACATTGGAAGGGAAATCCAAATTACCAGTATTTAAATCAACGACAAAAACATCTAGTAATCCATAACCTGCATGGCCATCAGATGAGAAATACAACTTTCCATCTTTGGATACAAAAGGAAATTGTTCCTTTTTGTCCGTATTTATATTCGACCCTAAATTTTTTGGTGTTCCAAAATTTTCACCATCAATAGCAACACTAAATAAATCAAAAGAACCTAAAGTACCAGGCATATCAGAAGCAAAATATAAAGTTTTTTCGTCAAAACTTAAAGCTGGATGCTCCACCGAATAATTTTCATTATTGAACGGAAGAGCAACAATATTAACCCACTTACCACCAACTAATTCTCCTTTAAAAATTTGCAAGTTAGAAACCTTATCTTGATTTTTTGCTCTGCGTCCTTTTACAAAATTATTACGCGTAAAATAGACTGTTTTACCATCCTTTGTAAAAATGGCATTCGCCTCGTGCATTTCGGTATTTATTACATTCGAAAATGACTTTACGACAGAATCAGCTGCATTCATGTTCTCGATAGGCATTGACAAAATATCAAGATACTTCTCCCCATTCCACTTGAATTTTTTATCTAAAAAACCAGCACTTCTATCTACACCCGAGAAAACCAGATCACCTTGATTAACAACAGCACCAAACTCTGAACTACTAGAATTCATTGCAAGGTTTTTAATTTCAAACCTATTGCCAATTGCAGATACATTCTCAAGTGTAATTAGATCTTTATCGAGTTGAGTACTTGCCACAAAATTAGCAGTGCCAACATAATAATCATGCAGTACAGCGTATGCTTCCTTATACTTGCCAGCAACTTTTAAAGTTTGCGCATATTTAAAATAATAATCTTCACTTATATCTTTTTTAAAACGTGATACTAAATTGGCATACAAACGCTGGGCTTTCCCATAATCATTAGTATAATAATACGCATCTGCTAAGTTTTTAAGCACTATATATGATTGATTATCTTCGATGATACTTTCGTACAATGGAATTGCTTCAGTATAAAAAGTCTTGTCAAAAAAACGATTGGCTCTCTTTAAATCTGGTGTTTGCGCATTTGAAAACTGAGCAAAACACAGAACAATTATTATGAATATTCTTTTCATCTTTTGTTTTTTAAAAAAATCTTGGTGATTTGTCATATCCTTTACTTAGTAGGTCTAAGTTAAAAAGAATAAAAAATTCATGTGTACCTGAATTAAACTGACCTAAATTAGAAACTGTATAATCGTATGCGTATCCTACTCTAATATTAGATGTAGCTTTAACATTCATCAAAACACTCACAGCATCTCCAAGTCTATAAGAAGCACCAAGCTCCAACTTGTCATTATACAATACATTTGCAGACAAATCTACTGTTATAGGCGCACCATTTACAAACTTAGACATAAAAGCCGGCTTCAACTTAAAAGCATCTGATAAGGTAAAAACATAGCCTCCAGTAAAAAAGGCATGTACATTCTCTGAACCATAATCACTAATTCCAGCATGTTTTTCAATGTGTTTTGTATTCAGAAGATTTGGTGCAGATAAACCAACATAGTATTTATTCGTAAAATAATACGCACCTACCCCAACATTAGGCTTTAGTAAATTGCTGTTATCGAAAGCAAAATCAGTTGAAGTACTTTCGAATTTGAAACCATTAAAATTTGTTTGCAAAGAACTAAATCCAGCTTTCAAACCTAATGATAACTTATGATTATTTTGTAATGGTAATACATACGCAAAATCAGCAAAAAAATTATTTTCCTTTTTTGCACCATCACCAATATCATCAGAAATAAGCGAAAAACCCAATTCTACTTTCTTGTTCACAGGTAGATGAGCAAACACAGTCATTGTTTTAGGAGCTCCCACCGCACCAACCCATTGTGTTCTATACAAGACACCAACATCTAACAATGATTGATCTCCAGTAGCATAAGCGGGATTGATTACATTCATGTTGTACATATACTGGGTATACTGAGGATCTTGTTGCGCCGTAGCCGTAAGTATACTAAATAAAAAACCTACTATGAGTATTGTTTTTTTCATATTCGAATAAGTATTTGAAATAAAGAAGCCGATTTATCTATTGAGATACAGACTTCCTTGATAAGGAGCTTTATTGTTTTTATTGAAATTAATCACATAAAAATAAACTCCGTTTGGAGCCATTCCATCGATCCCTACATTGAAATTAGAATTTCTACCGTCCCATTCAGGATTAGATTTATTGCCTTTAAACATCAAAGTACCATATCTATTATAGATCTCTAGTGAATAATCTGGATAAATAAAATCGATTTTCGGAATCCTAAAACTATCATTAACACCATCACCATTAGGAGAGAATCCATCAGGAACAAAGAAGTCGGCGGTTTCATCACAATTGGAAAGCGAGATAGTGACTTCCAAAGCATTTGAAACACAATTTGTACCATTTGAAAAGCTAAAACCATAATAGATTTTATGATCTAATAACAGTGTAGCTTCATTAATCACAGTTCCATTTGTAGCAGCATCAAACCAAAGCAATTTACCGTTAGAAACAACTCTAGCAGACAAATCTAAAATCGTAGGTTTATCTAGCCCGCAGAAAATTTCCCCATTGCTACTTAAAACCGGTATATCTTCTTGATTAATTGTTACGGTAGCTCGTGACCTACCAGATTCACAGCCTGTTGCCGCAACCACTTCTTTAACATAATAATCACCTGAAACCAAAACCGTAGTAGGAGCTAAAACCACTGTACTTGTCGCTGAATTAAACCATTGATATTGCGCACCGTTTGGTGTCAAATCCGATACCTTTTTAGCATCATTGACACAAAAAACTTCGTCTTTTGTAACTGGACTAAGAGGAACTGGATTTACAACAAAACTTTTTGAAACATTATTCACAGCAACACTACAACCAGTACTCGTATTGACTAATTCCGTAAAAGTAAAAATAGTATTTCCAGTATTACCTAATAAAGCAGTTGGAATTTCAAAACTAGCATTCCCATTCGTTGCAGTCAAACTAACCGATTGATTATTGATACTATTTGCTCCAGATAAATCATACTTTACCACAATAGATGTCAAAGCACCCAATCCTGAAACCGAAACAATTATAGGTTTACCTTGACAAGCACTATTCACTCCCACAGACACTGTAGATGCATTCGGCAATGAATTGACAACAAAATCTTTTGAAAGATTGACAACATTAGTACAAAGCGTACTTAAATTAGTAATACTTGTCATCGAAATAATAGTGGTACCAGTAGTCGAAACGAGATTAACAGGTATATACAATACACCTTCACCGTTAGCCACAGTTAAGACATCCTTTTGAGAAATAGCCGTATTACTGCCAGACAGGCGGTATACTACATCATATAAACCATCACTTAAATTATTACTACCAGCTACAACCACTTTTACTGCGTTGCCTTTACAAACTGGGTCAATTGTCACCTTTGAATTGTCGATCTTAGGAATAGGAAAAACATTCAACACATCAGTAACATTAGGTAGCACTGTAGTACAAGCACCAAGACTTGTAGCACTTACTACATTAACAACACTAACATCAAAAGCACCAACTTGCTGAAAATAACTTGACGGTAACGAAAAAGACAAACTACCACTTAAAAACCCAGCTACAACAGTTTCCTCGATAGCAGCAGCACCACCAATAATTTTATAAGTAACATAATAACTACCATCAGGCACACTCTTTACCCCCTGTGTCAAAACTAAATTATACTGCGCCGTTCCCATTTCGTTTTCACAAATGTCGGCATCAACAACTACCTTAGCCCCAGTAAAATCAAGCTGTCTTTCAATAATAACGCTAACAGTAGCTCTTTTTACAGTACAAATAGGATTATCTGGATCCACGTTATATCTAAAATTAAAAGTTCTAGCTCCATAAGTAGCGTATAATTTTTTGATATCAATGAACGAATCATCTTGACTTGTTATTTCAGTAGTTCCAGAAAGATCCTCCCAAACTCCATCAGAATCCTCACCAGTCAGCAAACTATTTAAATCAAAATTGGTACTAAAAGAATCCTTATCAGCATCACATAACAATAAAAAAGAGGGGATACCGGGCTCAGGTGCTCTATAAACCGTAACATAAACGGTTGACTTCTGGACTAGACAACTACCAATCGCTGGCATAGTATACGTAAATGAATAGGTGCCAACTCCAGCACTTTTAGCATTGAAATAATTATTAGACAATGCACCAGTATTATCATTATCTGTCCAATATCCATTAGATTGCGGACTTGCAAAATTACCATTAAAACCTAGAAACAAATTATAACTTGTATCGTCAGAACAAGCCGAAACGTTAGGACTAGATATCCCAGCATAACCGCCAATAGTGACCGTAACAGTAGCCGAATCTTTACAACCAGCACCATTATCCACAGTATAGGTATAGGTATAAATACCACTCTTTTTTATGCTCTGTGCATTTAGAACCCCTGTACTTGTACTCAATCCACCAGAAAGAAGATTATCTTTCCAAACACCACCAGAAACAGGCGATCCTAGTAATTGGCTAAAAAGATTTATAGCCTTACTACTATTATTCTGAATATCACAAACCGTAATACTATTGCTAGTCCCAGCGCATTGTGCACTCATCTTTGTTGTAAAACCAAGAATCACAACACAAAAAATCAAAAAACATTCCTTAATCGGATAAAGTAATTTTAATATCATAAATAATTCTTAATATTTGAGCAAAAATACACAAAAATAACGAAGCATTAGTCCTCTACGAAACTGAAACCATGATAGAGAACAAACTAAACCACAACGTAGATAAAATCGCACAATATAACGCGAAATGCAACCAAATCTCTTCACAAAAAATCACCCATCGAAAAAGTCTAAAACAAATACTACGATGAATTAGGAGCTATTTCCCGCTATCCGTTACAATCTTTTACTTTTTAAAGAAAAAAGTAAAAGGATTTACACTTCTATCGGGGCTACGATACTCATTTACAAAATAGCATTTTGTTCCAAACTAAAAACTATAGCGCCACTAGTTATTCAATGCAAAAAAAGAAAGTGTAAAACTGTAAAACTTTCAACATACTCAGCAGACATTACTAAATAAAAGAATACCACCAAATACATAACCTCAAACTATCAAAAAACAGTAAAATCCACTTTATACACCCAATTGAGTTTATGAACCTTGCATAACATCCTTCCCAATACCTTACACATGACCCAAACAACTTAAAAAAATCGTTCAATTAGGTTCAGTATTCTATACAGAAATGCAACAACCCTAAATGCATCCACTGTCTCATTCACTGCTCAAATAAAAGCTTTTGAAAGTCTTCCGATAGCTATCGAGACTCCCACATATCTGCAATACTGCGGTACCATCTAAGCAAGCGGACTTAACTACTCTGTTCGTGCTAAATTTTACACTATTTTTCTAAAAAATATAAAACAAAAAACCCTTATCCATTGGATAAGGGGTTTCTACAGAAATCCGACGACTCCCGATAGCTATCGGGACTCCCACATAACTGCAATACTGCAGCACCATCTAAGCAAGCGGACTTAACTACTCTGTTCGAGATAAATTTTACACTATTTTTCTAAAATATAAAACAAAAAACCCTTATCCAATTAGGATAAGGGTTTTCTAAAGAAAGGCGACGACTCTCGATAGCTATCGGGACTCCCACATAACTGCACTACTGCACTACCATCTACGCAAGCGGACTTAACCACTCTGTTCGAGATAATTTTACACTATTTTTCTAAAAAATAAACAAAAAAAATCCCCACCAAATAAATGATGAGGATTTCAAAGAAAGGCGACGACTCCCGATAGCTATCGGGACTCCCACATAACTGCAATACTGCAGTACCATCTAAGCAAGCCGACTTAACTACTCTGTTCGAGATAAATTGTACACTATTTTTCTAAAAAATATAAAACAAAAAACCCTTATCCAATGGATAAGGGTTCTCTAAAGAAAGGCGACGACATACTCTCCCACATAACTGCAGTACCATCTGCGCAGGCGGGCTTAACTACTCTGTTCGGGA
>NZ_JACRUK010000043.1:27782-34165 GCF_014305155.1 Flavobacterium muglaense | reverse complement strand
TGCATTTAAACAAGAAAAAGTAGCTCTAAATACCTCTGTTTTATTGGATTTGCAATTTTTCAGCAAGCCCTAATTATAAATTCAACCAATTATTACATTAAAAAACCCACTATAAAGCAATTGCTTAATAGTGGGTTTTGATTTTATTAAAAAGTAAACAACTAATTAGTCATTCAACATTTTCCATAATTTATCTTTCAACTCCGTCAATCCCTGTTGCGCCACAGACGAGATGAACATATAAGGAACATCTTTAAAAGCAACATCAAGTTCTACTTTCAACTCCGCTTTCAATTCGTCATCAAGCATATCACATTTCGATATTACTAATAAACGTTCTTTATCCAGCATTTCAGGATTGTATTTTGTCAACTCATTAACAAGAATATCATATTCTCCTTTAATATCTGGCGTGTCCACAGGAACAAGAAACAACAATGTAGAATTACGTTCAATATGACGCAAGAAATAATGTCCTAATCCTTTACCTTCGGCTGCACCTTCAATAATCCCCGGAATATCTGCAATTACAAATGATTGATAATCTCTGTATGCAACAATCCCAAGGTTTGGCTTTAAAGTTGTAAAAGGATAATCGGCAATTTTTGGTTTTGCAGATGTCAAAACTGACAATAAAGTAGATTTTCCAGCATTAGGAAAACCAACTAAACCTACATCAGCAAGAACTTTAAGTTCTAAAATCACATCCATTTCACTACCAGGTAATCCAGGTTGAGAATATCTTGGAGTTTGATTGGTAGAACTTCTAAAGTGCCAGTTCCCTAAACCACCTTTACCCCCTCTAGAAAGAACTTGTTTCTCTCCATCTTCGGTAATTTCAAATAAAATTTCGCCCGTTTCCTTGTCTTTCACTACTGTTCCTAATGGTACCTCGATAAATTTATCGTCCCCATCAGCACCAGTACTTCTGTCACCACTACCATCTCCACCGTTACCCGCTTTGATATGTCTTGCAAATTTTAGGTGAAACAAAGTCCAAAGTCCTTTGTTACCCACTAAAAACACGTGTCCACCACGACCACCATCACCACCATCAGGCCCACCTTTTTCAATAAATTTCTCTCTATGCAAATGCGTAGACCCCTTTCCACCTTTTCCGGAAGAAACAAATATTTTTACGTAATCTACGAAGTTCCCTTCTGTCATAACTCTTTCTTTTACTTCGACATTAATTTTAAACAACCAGCAGTATATTGACTTTACTACAGCTCTTTAAAACATTCTGTCATTTTTTTTTTGTATTCACTATTGAATTACATCATTCAAACTTAAAACAGTCTACAACTGCTTCAAACATTGTATTATCGCAATGATTTCACCATCACTTTATCGATCTTAATTCCATCCATATCGAGCACTTCTAACTCAAATCTATGCCAAACCAATTTTTCACCTTGTTTTGGTATATGAGATAGCTCAGTCATGATTAATCCGCTTACGGTTGTCACTTCGTAATCATTAATCAAATCATCCAATTCAAAGTAAGTAAGAAAATCATGTAGCGAATAATGGCCATCTACTAGCCATGAACCGTCCTCTCTTTCTATTAACTTAAAATCTTCTTTATAAAACTCAGACGCATCACCTACTAAGGCTTCTAGGATATCATTTAGCGTAATAATCCCTTGAAAAACACCATATTCATCTGCCACGAATGAATAATGAATTCCGCTCTTTTTAAATTGTTCCAGCGCTGTGTATGCTGTTGTATGTTCCATCATGAAGGGAGCGTCAGTCATTATTTTTGAAAGATCGATCGTTTCGTCATCGATGCGTGCAAAAATGCTTTTGAGATTCACAACCCCTACAATATCATCATAATCTTTTCCATAAACGGGATACATAGAATGTAAATCCTCGATTATGTATTCTTTAATTTGTGTTTTATTTGAATCTAATGGTAAAAAAACCACTGATTTTCTATGCGTCATTAAGGAATTGATCTTTCTATCTCCAATATGAAAAACACGTTCCACGATATCTTGTTCAATTTCTTGCACCTCTCCACCTTCGGTACCTTCTTTAATGAAGGCTTTGATTTCTTCTTCAGTTACTTTACCATCGGCGTTGGGTTGAATTTGCATGACCTTTAATAAAAATTCCGTGGCATGCGTAAGCAACCAGATAAAAGGCGCTGTTGCAATTGAAACCATTTTCATGGGCATTGCGACCGCTTTGGCAATAGAAACGGGATGATTCATACCAATCCTTTTGGGTAGCAATTCTCCTAAAACCAGAGAGAAAAAAGTCAAAACCACCACAACTATCCCAACTGCGATAGTGTGAGAATAGGGTTTTAAAATTTCGAAACCGCTTACAAAAGTTTCTACATTTAAAGTGATTTTATCACCACTATAAATACCTGTTAAGATTCCGATTAAGGTAATCCCGATTTGAACCGTTGATAAAAACTTATTAGGCGAATTTGCTAACTCTAGTGCCACTTTAGCACTTTTGTTTCCTTTTTTTGCTGCCGATTCTAATCTGTTTTTTCTAGCTGAAATCAGTGCGATTTCGGACATGGAGAAAACTCCATTTAACAGAATTAAAAAAAATATTATTAGTATTTCCATGTTTCTTTTAGCCCAGATGGCAGTGAAAAGTGCGCCGCTTTTAAAACTTTATTTTTCTTGATAAAAAAGAGCGACCAGCGGAAGCTCCTTTTTTATTGTAGAAAAATTGTTTTACAAGCAAGCACTTGTAACGCACAGCTGGAATTGCTCCTTATAAATTATCAATAACTGAACTTAGTCTAACCGTAATTTCTTCGATAGTTCCTATTCCGTTTACGGCATGGAACTTCCCTTGTTTTTCGTAATAGCCCATTAATGGCGCTGTTTTTTCATTGTATTCTTGGTAACGATTTCTGATTTTATCTTCATCTTGATCGTCAATTCTACCACTTGTTTTTCCTCTTTCAAGTAAACGAGCAACTAGGATTTCATCATCGGCTTCTAGCGCAACTGTTGCTGCTACTTTTGAACCTATTGATTGTAGAAAAGCGTCTAATGCCTCGGCTTGAGAAATTGTCCTTGGGTAACCGTCAAATAAAATTCCGTTTGTATCTGGATGTTTATTTACCTCATCAATAAGCATTTTAGTAGTCAATTCGTCTGGAACTAAATCTCCAGCGTCCATGAATACTCTTGCTTGTTTACCAAGTTCCGTGTCGTTTTTTAAATTAAAACGAAATACATCCCCAGTAGAAATGTGTGTTAACTTATACTTTTCTTTTAAAAACTCGGCTTGAGTTCCTTTTCCTGCTCCTGGTTTCCCAAATAAAACAATATTAGTCATAGTAGTGTTGCGTTGTGTAGTTATTCTTTTAATTTATATACTTCGGGTAAATTTCTACCAAGGCCATCATAATCCAGACCAAAACCAACTATAAATTTATTTGGAATTCGGATTCCAACGTAGTCTATTTTAATGTCTTTTTTATAGGCTTCGGGTTTAAAAAACAAGGTAGCTGTTCTTAATTTTTTTACGTTTTGTTTTTTGAACAATTCGTATAGTTCAACAACTGTATTTCCAGTGTCTACGATGTCTTCGATGATTACTACAGAACGACCTGTTAAATCTTGATTTAGTCCAATTAATTGTTTTACCTCCTCAGTAGATGATGTTCCTTCGTACGAGGCCATTTTTATAAAACTTAGTTCGCACGGGTTTTTATAGGCCTTCATAAAATCCGAAACGACCATAAAAGAACCATTTAAAACTCCGATAAAAACGGGAGTTTCATTGCTAAATTCGGCAGCTACTTGAGCCACCATTTTATCTATTGCTAGAGCTATTTCGGTAGCTGATAAAAACGGAACAAATTGTTTATCGTGAAGTTGAATCATTATTTTTGTGTTTAAAATAATGCGCAAAGATATGAATTTCTGAATTGAGAATTCAGAATTAAAACCATAAGAATAGCCTTCAATTGAAAATAATAGGTATTTTTGGTTCAATATGAATGAGGAATTTTATAAAAAGGTAGCAAACAGCAATGCTTATCGCGCTAGTCGTGATGAAAACGCATTGTTCGTCTTGACTGATTCTCGTTTATTTCCTGACTTATTACAGATTGGCTTAGACACTTTTGACAAAAATCATTTTAAGGCGTGCTGGATTATGGAAATTGTATTAGAAAAACAATTGCATTTACTTACGGATTATCTAGACGACTTTTGTAGGCAGCTTTCTCATTTTAATAATGAAAGTGCTTTGCGTTCAATCTCAAAAATATGTTTGTTTTTAAGTCAGCATATTTCCCTTACCCCTTTACAAGAAGAACAAATTACCGAATCTTGCCTGGACTGGCTGATTGAAGAAAAAAGAAAAGTGGCTACAAAAGCGTACGCAATTCGCACTTTATTTGAAATTGGCAAAAAACACCCTTGGATCTACCCCCAGCTAGAGCGCATATTAACGGATGATTACCCTAAATATTCGGCAGGCTATAAAGCAGTTGCACGGGAAATATTGAAGAAAATAAAATAGGTTTTTAGACCTAAAAAAAAACAGCTGCAAAACTTAATTTGCAACTGTTTTTAAACTATTTATTGTGATTTGTTTTTTTTTCTAAAATTTAAATCGAATAAAAAACTCATTTGTGTTTCGGGCTGTTGCCATGACGGACCTAGTACTCACTTCATACACATAACCAAACATCATTCTTTTACTAATTGTGAAATCGACCATTCCAGCAACCGCCTGATCAGTGCGATACATAGCACCAAACTCAAAATTATTTTGAATTTGAAGCATTGTCCCAAAGTCAACCGAAGCAGGAATTCCTTTTACATAACGCAATAAAAACGAAGGTTTCAATACTAAAGATGCATCCGGGTTAAGATCGAGATCGTATCCACCGCTCAAATAAATATGTGGTCTATCTGTAGCTACAGAAGCATATCCGTTCTTGTTTTTAGCATGCTCTGTATTTAACATTCTTGGAACAGACAACGACAAAAAGTAGTTCTCATTTTTCAATAACAACCCCATCCCTACATTAGGATTGAACTGATTGATTGACCCCAAAGCCGGATCCACTTGCAACGAATAGGTTTGAAGCCCAGTTGTATTTACATCATAAATGTTACCCCCTGCTTTTATTCCTAAATACAAATCTAAACCTTCGTTTACTTTTAATTTATATGATAAATCAAGACCTAACGTAGTTTGTTTTTCAATAAATGTTTTACTACTCACCATAGACAAACCAAGTCCTAAGTTTTTTCCAACTCCAGTTCCAAACGAAACTGCTTGGCTCTCCGGAGCTTCCTTCACGCCGGTCCATTGTCGTCTAAAAGAACTCATTACCATAGTTTCATTATCAACTCCAGTATAAGCAGGATTTATGACGTTCATATGATACCTATACAATGTAAAAGCACTCTCTTGTTGAGCAAAAAGGAGACTACTAAAAAGTAATAAGGCTCCTGAAATTATATTTTTAATTATTTTCATCTTTTGATTTCTTATTTTTTCAACTATCTGTTTATGTAGATCCAACCTTCTTGATTTGCCTTACTAGTACTCTCAAAATTAATTTGGTAGTAATAGCTTCCTTCAGGTAGTGTTTGATTGTTTTTATTACGTGCGTCCCAGTTATTTTGATAGTTTCTAGCAAAAAACACCTCTGCACCCCAACGATTAAAAACACGAACAACAGCATTAGGATAGTTTTCAATATTGTTAATCACCCAAGTATCATTTATACCATCGCCATTTGGAGTAATTGCCTCTGCAGCGGTTACTTGCAACGTATTAAGTCCTGCCGAAAAAGTTGCGCTGATGGTATGATTAGTTACTACTGTATTAAAGGTATAACTAGCGATTGCTCCTTGAGAAACACCATCGATCAAAACGTCTTGAATAACGTAATCATTATTAGCAGTAATACTGTATGTTTTATTTGTTCCGCTTGCTACAGATGAAACACCTGCTGGCGTAACAGATCCGTTAGCTCCTGAAGTTGCTGTGATTGAATAATTAACAACTGCAAAAGTCGCACTGATGGTATGATTAGCAATTACATTAGTAAAGGTGAAACTAGTAATTACTCCTTTAGAAACACCATCTACTAAAACATCTTGAATTGCATAACCACTAGCAGCAGCAATAGTATACACTTTATTTGTTCCGCTTGCTACAGATGAAACACCTGCTGGCGTAATAGATCCGTTAGCTCCTGAAGTTGCTGTGATTGAATAATTAACAACTGCAAAAGTCGCACTGATGGTATGATTAGCTATTACATTAGTAAAGGTATAACTCGCAATTGCGCCCTGAGAAACACCATCAACTAAAACGTCTTGAATTGCAAAACCACTAGAAGCAGCAATAGCATATACTTTATTTGTTCCGCT
>NZ_JACRUK010000043.1:0-27687 GCF_014305155.1 Flavobacterium muglaense | reverse complement strand
TATATACTTTATTTGTTCCGCTTGCTACAGATGAAACACCTGCTGGCGTAACAGATCCGTTAGTTCCTGAAGTTGCTGTGATTGAATATGGTTGCTTAACAAGGTAAGAACCCGTCGCTACACTATTAGCAGCATCCGTTACAGTTACATTGTACTGTCCCGCAGCTAGACCGTTAATACTAGCAGTAGTAGCGCCATTACTCCATGAATATGTATAACCACTTTTTGTATAATTAAGTGTTATAAATGCACCTCCAACAGTTGCATCCACGCCTGCATCATCTACTAAATCTACTAATAAAAGACTAACAACCCCACCAGTTGTTGGGAAACCTGAAAGATTTATTACTGGATCTGGACTTATCAACCCTGAACCGGAATCCGTAAATAATTGTGTATCCCCTAAAGTATAGGCTCCCGATAGCGATGCTCTAATCTCTTTTCTAAAAGAACCTCCTACTGCATTAACATTTGTCAATGTTAAAGTTGCCGAAGTTAACACAGCTCCAGCAGGCAAAGCCGGAACGGTAATAGTACTAACCACTTCAGGAGTTGAAGTTGCAGGCTCTCCAATACTATAAGGAGCATTAGTAAACACACTCTTATCACCATATGTGAAATTTGGTGATCCATTTACAATCGCAGCAGTTGCTGATCCATCCGCACCACCAAAAGTAGTAGCATCAGTACCAGTAACACTTATTGCTAAACTTGGTTTTAATGTAAAATTCACATTAGAAATATCAAAAAAGATATTAGCTGCTCCCTCTACTTTTATTCTAGCTTTTTGAGTCAACACATCTGGAAAAGTTACTTCTTGAATTCCATCATTTGGAGTTCCCGCAACTAGTACAGTGGGAAAGGTTAAACCTCCATCTGTAGAAAGTAAAATATTTACTGTAGGAGTCGCTACATTAGTCCCGTTCACAGACCAAGTAATATTCTGTTTTGACAGTCCATTGTAAGCTCCTGATAAATTAGTCGTTTCTAAAAACGGACCAATATTCCCATCTACTGTAACCGTAACTGATGCATTAGACACACCACCACCGTTTGCGTTATTATCTCTAACTGTTAAACTATGAGTTGTTACAACCCCTATAGAAGGTAACTTATCTCCCACGGCATAATTCGAACCATCTAAAATCTTTTCAAGAAGCGGAAAATAGCGCGTATTTGAAGTTGAAGGCTTATAACTTCTAAAGAAAGGGGGTTGTGCTGTATCTGCCAGCGTACTCGTTACTGGTACCATAGTCCCAACATTTGTCCCTTCCCAGCAATACGTTAATGCATCATTATTAGCATCTGTTGCTGTTGCCGTTAAAGCAAAAGGAGTCGACTTAGGAATTGTATACGCATTAGGCATCGTAATAACTGGAGCTGTATTCCCTGTAGTTGTAAGAGTACCAACTCCTGGAATAGTTGCTAAATAACCTTTGGCCTCATCATAACTAACCGAATGAAACTGTAGTATAGGACCTGTTTGATTTGATGAAAAATAATCATCTCCATCACATGTAAAACCGTAACTCATTACTGTAGCTCCTGCTCCAGGTTCCACTGAAGTACCCGCATTCCTAGTAGTGCACACTGGGATACTGCTATTGTAACTGTGATTCATTCCAAACTGATGTCCCATTTCATGAAACACTAATTGATCCATAAACACTTGGCTGTAGCTTGTTAGATCTCCTTCTCCTGAAACTCCCTGACCCTTAGACCCACTTTGCCCTACCGAACCTAGAATAGCTACTCCACCACCTGATGAACTACCTTTTCCCCAAACATGACCAATATCATAATTAGCCGAACCGATTACTGTATTACAATTATTATGATTCTCAATCAACATTAAACTTTGATTGCTGTTTGTGTAAGGGTCTGTAGCAGCATCGGTGTAAATCATATTAGTACCACTTACTAACAGAAAATCAACAGATAGCTCATTTCTAAAAAAACCTTTAATTCTATTTACATAAGCAACAACGGCTGCAAATCCACTAGTAACCGTTCCTCCATTTGCCGCAACAAACTCTGCATCTGCAGGCATAGCAAGTCTCAAAGTAAGCAATTGATCACCACTACTTGGAGCTACTGCTGAGCGACTAGTTTTGTTTGTTAGTGCGCGAAATTCTTTTGCTGTGTTTGCATCTATGTGGCAAGAACTGCTTTTTTTTTCATCGGGAACTACTATGTCTTTAGCATAATAATTAAAATAAACATTCTTTTTAGTAGTAGAATACGACTCAAAATAAACCGCATCATTACCAACATTTAAAATAACTGCGTTAAAACCAGCCGCCGTTAAACTCAATCTAATAACAGACTTTCTATCAGTAGTTCCGTTTCCTGTATAGGTCTTAATATCGGGGTTTTGCGCCGCGATTTCTGGAGATAAAACAGGTGATTCTACCATATTAAAAACCTCGATAGTCCCGTCTGGCATCGGAATTTGTAATGGAACAGTAACTCCATTATTTTTAAATTCCATTGGGGCATTCTTCAAATAATTACGCATGGACTGTTCATCAAGCGTAAAGACTTTTGTTTTTTTTGTGATGTTAACTGTTTTACTTGTGTTAGTAAGATCGCTGTTTTCTGCAGGGCGAAAAAAATTGCTCTGAGCAAAAACAACAACATTAACCAATGACAGAAGCAAAGTTAATAAGTAACGTTTTTTCATTTAAATTCCTTTTTTAGTTTAGACAATAATGAACAGATGATCTTACACTATTCAGGCGGCAAAACTAATGCAAAGCTTCTCATGCCAAGCAATTTTAAAGGGGTACAGTTTAGGGTACAAACGGTATAATTTGCCTAAAAAAGAAGAAATATCGCCTAAAACAACCCTGTAAGTATAACATTGCGCATCTTAAATCACTTGAATCATTTTTAAAGTAGAGCAAAACAAATCGGAAGTACATACAATACATAAAACGATAAAAAATACAGATCCATTAAAGTAAAATAAAATACGTTTTTTCATTTGCTACATATAAAGTATCTTTGACCGCACAAACAACTACACAATGAATTATTTTTCTTCTGATTTTAAATTAGGAATATTAGGCGGTGGCCAATTAGGCAAAATGCTTTTATTTGACACGCGCAAGTTCGATATACAAACTTATGTTTTAGACCCGAGTGATGAAGCGCCATCCAGAATGGCCTGCAACCAGTTTTACAAAGGTGATTTAATGGATTTTGAAACCGTTTATCAATTTGGAAAAATGGTTGATGTACTTACTATCGAAATTGAATTAGTAAACCTAGACGCTTTAGAAAAACTAGAAACCGAAGGAATTAAAGTATATCCTTCACCAAGTACTCTAAAAGCGATTCAAAATAAAGGAAAACAGAAGGATTTTTATGTTGAAAACAATATTCCGACCTCCAAACACCTTCGTTTTGTAGATTTGAATGAACTAAAAAAAGCAGTCACATCGAGCGAAGTCGAGATGCCATTTGTATGGAAATGTGCCGAGTTTGGTTACGACGGAAATGGAGTGAAAATTGTTCGATCTACTTTAGACCTGATCAACTTGCCAGATGTAGAATGTATTGCCGAAGACATGGTGCCGTTCAAAAATGAATTGGCCGTAATTGTATGTCGCAATCCATCAGGTGAAATTAAAACGTATCCTGTTGTGGAAATGGAATTTCATCCTGAAGCCAATCAAGTAGAATATGTGATTTGCCCTGCAAGAATTGATGATAAAGTAGCCGAAAAAGCAAGAGCAATTGCCTTGAATGTTTCGGAGAAATTTAATCATGTTGGTTTACTAGCCGTAGAGATGTTCCAAACCGAAGATGATGAAATCCTAGTAAATGAAGTAGCTCCTCGCCCACACAACTCGGGTCACTACTCGATTGAAGCAAGCTATACGTCACAATTTGAAAATCACTTACGTGCTGTTTTGAACCTTCCATTAGGCAATACCGATAGTAAAGTAGCAGGAATTATGGTAAACTTAGTTGGTGAAGACGGATTTTCTGGAAATGTAATCTATGAAAACATTGAAACTATTCTTGGATGGAACGGCGTAACGCCACATATTTATGGTAAAAAGCAAACACGCCCTTTTAGAAAAATGGGTCACGTAACTATCGTAAATCAAGACATCAAAGAAGCCAGACGAATTGCTGAGGATGTGAAGAATACGATTAGAGTGATCAGTGGTCAGTAAGATTTGTTTTTATGACCAATAAAAATAATTAAATGGATTTCATAGATGCAATAACCAACTTTTTGAATGTAATTGATAGTTCAAATTTAGCTAAAAAACATTTTACAAAGTTCAATGACAGAAATGAGTATACAGGAAATCGAATAATAAGCTTTTTTGCTTTTATCCTTTTGCTAATTTGTTATACCGTAGTTATTTTGGGAATTACATTTCTAGTTTATAAATCCACAACCGTCTCCAAACCTTAAACTTTAAACATAAAAAACAACATGAGCAAAGTAGCCGTAATCATGGGAAGCATCTCAGACATGCCCGTAATGCAAGACGCCATCGATATATTAAAATCATTTGATATTGAAGTAGAAGTTGATATTGTATCAGCGCACAGAACTCCCGAAAAACTATTTGATTTTAGCAACAATGCTCACACACGTGGTATTTCAGTAATTATTGCGGGTGCTGGTGGAGCCGCTCATTTACCTGGAATGGTTGCTTCTATGTCACCCTTGCCCGTTATTGGTGTTCCTGTAAAATCAAGCAATTCAATTGATGGATGGGATTCGGTTTTGTCTATTTTACAAATGCCAGGCGGAGTTCCCGTAGCAACTGTAGCGCTTAACGGAGCTAAAAACGCTGGAATCTTAGCAGCACAAATCATCGGTAGCCATGACAAAGGAATTATGGATAAAATGATTGCGTATAAATTGAGCCTAAAAGAAGCGGTTTATAAATCATCTGAAGGCTTAAAGAAATAAACTTGTTTCACAGAGCTTCAACTAAGAAAAAGCAAATTAAAAAACACGAATAACACGAATTTACACGAAAACTTGGCTGATATAATTCTACCTTTTTAATTCGTGAAAATCTGTGAGATTCGTGTTTTCTTTTTTTACTAATCTTCTTCTTCAATTTCTTCCAGTACCGCTTCAAATTCAGATGCGATGATGTCATCATTGTTGATCCAGTTTTCCGAAGTAACCAAGTTGAAATTTACATTATCTGTCGTATTCAATTCCCAAATAATCGCTGCCGCGTTAGGAAACGGAATGTTTTGTGTCATTTGGTCGTCAAACAATCGCTTGATTAAATTACGATCTGACAAACCATTATTCAACAATTTTAATACGTTTTCGGCAGTTAATTCTTTTACTTCACCTTCAGTTGGTGTCATCGAAAAATGAACAATCGATGCTTTTGCATTAGGAAACTTTCCGTTATAAGCTTTAAAAAGCAATTGATTGACATGATATAGTCTTCCTTGCATGTGAATTTCAGGATATTCCTCACACACTTTATCAATCAACATATTGTGTGAAATCTGTTCGATTTGCCCTTCGTTAAGCTCTTCTCCTAGTTTATAATCCAATACGATAGCAGCTGCCTCGTTTGGTTCATAATCAGAAATTGCCATTTCTAGCAATTCTGGTAAATTCTTAACCTCTGCAGTGGCTGCATCAGGAAAATTAAATCGTTCACATAATTGTATTAAATCCTCGGTAGACCAATATCCTTCTACTTCATTAACTGTGTCGATTCTCTTTATAGCTATTTTGTAATTCATTTGTATGTTAATTATTTTATTGACTACCATCAGTGATAATCTTGACTTACAAGTTACGAAATTTCTGAATCAAAAGCAAAATAAACCCTTCCTTATAAAAAACAGAATAAACCTTCTTTATCTACTTAGAACTTATAAATCATTATCTTTACGGCTCGAAAAAAAGTTGATTACAACTCCTAAAATAATTACATTACAATGAACGTTTTATTATCAAAATTTACAACCAAACACGATACAGCCCCTTTTTCTCAAATTAAAAACGAAGATTATGCTCCTGCCATTCAGGAAGGAATCACTTTGGCGAAAGCCGAAATTGATGCCATAGTAAATAATCCAGAAGCCCCAACATTCGAAAATACGATTGTAGCCATGGATTACACTGGTGATATTTTAGATCGTGCTTCGAGTATCTTTTTTAATTTGAACTCGGCAGAGACTAATGACGAAATGCAAAAAATCGCTCAAGAAGTTTCTCCTTTATTATCCGAATTCGGAAATGACATTCGACTGAATCCAGAATTATTTGCTCGTGTTAAAGCGGTTTATGATTCAAAAGAATCGTTGACATTAACTCCAGAACAAGTTACTTTATTAGATAAAAAATACAAAAGCTTTTCTCGAAATGGAGCCAACTTACCCGAAGACAAGAAAAATAAATTACGCGAAATAGACAAAGAACTATCGAAGTTGAGCTTGCAGTTTGGCGAAAATATTTTGGCTGAAACCAATGCTTTCCAAATGCATTTAACTAACGAGAAAGACCTTGCTGGTCTACCCGAAGGAACTATCGAAGCCGCTCGCTCTTTGGCGAAAGCCCAAGAAAAAGAAGGTTGGATCTTCACCCTAGACCACCCTAGCTACGTACCTTTTATGACGTATGCAGACAATCGGGATTTGCGTAAAAAACTGGCAATCGCTTTTGGTGCAAGAGGATTTCAAAAAAATGAGTTCGACAACCAAGAAATAGTGTTAAAAATCGCCAAACTTCGTTTTGAACGCGCACAATTGTTGGGTTATGCTACTCACGCTCACTTTGTATTAGAAGAGCGTATGGCCGAAAGTCCAGAGAAAGTTTTTTCGTTCTCTCATAATTTATTAGCCAAAGCTAAACCAGCAGCTCAAAAAGAGTTTACTGAATTGCAGGCTTTCGCCAAAGAGACTGATGGAATCGAAACCTTGGAAAAATGGGACGGTGGCTACTATTCCGAAAAATTAAAACAAAAATTATTTGATTTTGATGACGAAAA
This sequence comes from Flavobacterium muglaense, assembly GCF_014305155.1. Lineage (GTDB taxonomy): Bacteria > Bacteroidota > Bacteroidia > Flavobacteriales > Flavobacteriaceae > Flavobacterium > Flavobacterium muglaense. Next base: position 20,689 of record NZ_JACRUK010000043.1, on the reverse strand, counting down.
ATTAAAGCCTTATTTCCAATTAGAGAAAGTATTGAACGGTGCTTTTACGATTGCTCAAAAACTATATGGACTGACATTTACAGAAGTTTTTGATATTGACAAATACCATCCAGAAGTGATGACCTATGAAGTAACCGATGAAAAAGCAGATTTAGTTGCTATTTTCTACGCCGATTTTTTTCCGAGAAAAGGAAAACGAAACGGTGCTTGGATGACTTCGTTTAAATCACAATATGTAAAAGATGGCGTAAACGAAAGACCACATGTTTCTAACGTATGCAACTTTACACCACCAACAGAAAGCAAACCATCCTTACTAACTTTTAATGAAGTAACGACTTTATTTCATGAATTTGGACATGGTTTACACGGCATGTTAGCCAATACAACCTACCCAAGTTTATCAGGAACTTCAGTTTACTGGGATTTTGTTGAATTACCAAGCCAAGTCATGGAAAACTGGTGTTACGAGCCCGAAGCATTAGCTTTATTCGCAACGCATTACCAAACTGAAGAAGTAATCCCGATGGAATATGTAAACAAAATCAAAGAAAGTGCTAGTTTTCAAGAAGGATTGGCAACCATGCGTCAGTTGAGTTTTGGATTATTAGACATGGGATGGCACGGTCAAGATCCAACAGCAATTACAGATGTAAAAGCTTTTGAAACGGAGCAATTTGCAGCTACGCAATTGTACCCTGAAGTAGCCGAAAACGCAATGAGCACGGCTTTCTCTCACATCTTTCAAGGAGGTTATTCATCAGGTTATTACAGTTATAAGTGGGCCGAAGTCCTAGATGCTGATGCCTTTGAATATTTTCAAGAAAAAGGCATTTTCAATAAAGAAGTGGCTACCAAATTCAAAGAAAATGTACTTTCTAAAGGAGGAACAGAACCACCAATGGAATTGTACAAACGATTTAGAGGACAAGAACCAAAGCCAGACGCTTTATTAAAAAGAGCGGGGTTGTTGTAGATTTAAGATTGTTGACTACCGATTTAAACCGAAGTAGTGGTGCTTCGGTTTTTTTAATTAAAATTAAAAAAAATATATTTTTATAAAAAATTAAGGATGGATATAAAACTAATAAAAGCATACATAAGAGCCAACAGCAATCCTAATTCCCGAAGCAATGCCCATTATGTTTATCCAACATTAACCAAAGCATTTAAGAATCATTATGAATACCAATGTGAAGGTAGTCAAGCTTATGATTATGATATTTTGATAGATTTTTCTGATTTTAATGAAATTTCTACATCCTGCACTTGTCCTTACAAAAAAAATTACTCTGGAATTTGCAAGCATGTAATTGCAACCTTAAAATTATTGATTGAAAACCCTCCTAAAATCACTCTTGATTTATTTGGCAACACAACTAGTACACATGACAAACAAGTACGGTTATTAAAAAACCAAATCCTAATACCCAATGGGATTATTACAGATGCGGTAATAAACCAGTTTGAACAAGGCTATTATAGTTATTATAGTGATACAAAAATAGTTTCGGTTAGTCAAACCGAGGTAATCACTACTACTATTGGTTGGGATAAAAACCAACAAGAATTAAAATACGACCCTCAAACATCTATTTTAGAATTTGATTGTAATTGTTCTAAATCCAAAAAAAAATGTGAGCATTTAAGAAAAGCTTTTCTCGGAATTGTTTCTGTTTTTGGAAACAATTTGTTTGCAAGCAATTATATACAAGAAAAAACAAACGCCTATTTGGCAACGGTTGGTTTCTCTCCAGAAGACAATTACCAAGAAATTTTCAGTTTTTCTATTACTCCCAAAGGTTTTAAAGTAGATAGTAAGTACAAAAACATCACCACAGACCTTGATGATTTGACGGATATATTTGGGGACGAACTTACGGAGCGAATCACTTTTCTGCCTAGTCTAAAGACCCAAAGTGAAAATTATGGTTTGGGTCTTTGTTTTCAATTTGACAAAAAAGAATTATTCAAAATAATCCCAGTAAGAGCCAAATACAACAAGGCTAAAACTGATTTTTCGTCTAGTTTTGATTCTATTGATTTTGTGAATTTGAATAACTATTTAATCACGTTTGAAGATTCAGAAGACCAAAACCTGATTCTAAAAACGCTTCAGATAAACAATTTGATTGATACCTTTGAATCACATAATCAGCTTGATTACATAATAAAAGCTACAGAAACCGTCAAAGGCATCCTGCCCAAATGGAAAAACACCTTGATTTATAAATATGACAGCAAGGATACTTTAGTACGCAAAAACCTGAGTGTGCTTAGTATTGAAGAGAAAAAGATAAAACTCTTTTTTACACTTACTCAAAGTGATTATTTTTATACCCTAAAAGCAAAACTCGCCATAGACGATAAAAATTATAATTTGAATGCTTCGGCCTTGTCAATTTCTGATTTGTTTATTATTGAAAATGAAACCATCATTCCTATTCTGGACACTAATCTGACTTTGTACATCCAACAATTCAAGGAATCTCCCGAGATTAATTACCTCAAAAAAGCAACTCCTGATTTTTTTGAAAAAATAATAGCACCGCTTTCTAAAAAATTTGAGATTCAATCGACAAGCATCAAAAAAGCGAAGGCTACTAAACTAGAAAACGAACCCGATAAACAAGTGTATATTAGCGATACCAACGGCGAGTACGTAACCTTTAAACTCGTGGTGCAATATGGCGAAAAAATGGTCGATGTGTACTCGCCCGAATTGCTTTTGGATATAAAATCTAATTCAGAAAAAATTGAATATACTGAGAGAAATCAGTCGCTTGAAGATAATTTTATAGAAGAATTTAAAAGTTTGCACCCTGCTTTTGAAGAGCAAGAAACGATATTTTTTCTGACTCCCGAACAACTTTTCGAAAATTACTGGATGCTTCATTCAACCGAAAGGATGAAACAAATGGGGATTACAGTTTTTGGGGCGAATGAGCTTAAATCGTTTCAGTTTAACATGAATAAGCCTGTTATTAAGGTTAATTTAAAATCAGATATTGACTGGTTTGATATAGAAATCAACATTAGTTTTGGCAATCAAAAAGCAAGCATGAAAGAATTGCAAAAGGCTTTTTTGAAAAAATCAAACTATGTAACGCTGGGCGATGGTACACTAGGTATATTGCCCGAAGAATGGATGAAGAAATTTGCAACCTACTTTAAAACGGGCGAAATCAAGAAAAACGGCATCCAAATATCCAACTATCAGTTTGGAATTATAGACGAATTGTATCAAGAAGTTGACACCAAACCGAGTTTTCTAGAAGAACTTTACAACAAGAAAAAACGCCTACAAAACATATCAGAAATCGAAGCCGTGCCTATACCCAAAGGCATCAAGGCCAAACTGAGAGATTACCAACACCACGGCCTAAACTGGTTGGCTTTTTTGGACACCAACCAACTGGGCGGCTGCCTAGCCGATGATATGGGATTGGGTAAAACCCTGCAAACCATCACATTTTTGCAATATTTGAAAGTAAAAAATCCAAAAAGTCCGCCTTCATTAATCATTGCACCAACATCTTTGATTTTTAACTGGAATAATGAGATTGAAAAATTTTGCCCAACCCTCAAAATGCTCACTTTTACGGGCGCAAGCAGGTTAGAAAACAAAGATAATTTTGATAAATATGATTTGATTATCTCTACCTACGGCTCTTTGCTAAACGATATTGAATTCTTGAAAGATTTTAAATTCAACTATGTCATTCTGGATGAAAGTCAGGCAATTAAAAACCCAAATTCTAAGCGATACAAAGCCGTGCGCTTGCTCAACTCTTACAACAAAATTGCCTTGACAGGAACACCTATTGAGAATAACACCTTTGATTTGTATGCGCAACTCAACTTTTTAAACCCTGGATTATTGGGGAATATGTCGCATTTCAAAACCAATTTTTCTGACGCTATTGATAAAGAAAAAGATTTTGATGCTTCGCAAATATTGGGCAAAATCATCACGCCTTTCATGCTTAGACGTACCAAAGAACAGGTAGCAACCGAATTGCCCGAGAAAACCGAGAGCATTATTTTTTGCGAAATGGGCAAAGAACAACGTGGCGTTTATGACACCTTCAAGAACAAATACCGTGATTATTTGCTGAACAAAATTGACGAAAATGGCGTAGAAAAATCGCAAATGTATATTTTGGAAGGATTAACCAAATTAAGGCAAATTTGCAACTCTACAGCCTTGATTCCTACCGACGAAGATTTTGGAAACTACTCGGTAAAACTAGAAACTTTGATAGAAAACATCAAAGAAAAAACGGGGAAACACAAAATTTTGGTTTTTTCGCAATTTGTAAAAATGCTACAAATTGTAAAAACCAGACTCGAAGAAGACAAAATTCAGTACGAATATCTGGATGGTCAAACCACCAATAGACAAGAAAAGGTAGAGAATTTTCAGAACAATGCCGATGTGCGTGTGTTTTTAATCAGCCTAAAAGCAGGCGGAACAGGTTTGAACTTAACCGAAGCCGATTATGTTTTTATCATTGACCCATGGTGGAATCCCGCCGTAGAAAACCAAGCCATTGACCGTTGTTACCGCATTGGCCAGACCAAAAAAGTAATGGCCTACCGCATGATTTGTAAAGATACTATTGAAGAAAAAATTGTTTCGCTACAGCAAAAAAAGAAAAATGTAGCCAGCAGCATCATCAATATTGACCAAGACGAGAAAAAATCATTTAATATTAATGAAGTTAAAGAATTGTTTAGATAATCTTTGTGACTAGTCAACGATTAGACGGCTAATTTCCGCATCTTTCCTGCAAGGTCTTTTTTTGACCTTGTAGGTATTGTGTATTTGAGAATAAACATAATAATAGGCAGCTACTCAGGGAGTTCACTTTTAAAAAAAGTTGACCACAAATTACACTAATTTGCACACCCGAGCGATAGCGAACAGACTAAGTAAATTCATAAAATATTAAATCTAATTTCACAAATTTTAAAAGCGAATGCCCTGGCAGCTACTGAGAAAATTTAGCCCCTTAAAAAATTTACCATTAAGGGATTAAGGTAAATTAAGCTTTCGTTTGACTTAATGAACCTTAATTTCTTAATGGTGAAAACTTAAAATTAAATATTTAATTTTAAAACAAACTCAAAAGGTAGAAGAAACCAAAAAATAATTTCAAAAAATCCCTGAAATTCTCAGCTGTAACTATTGTAAAACTCCCTTGATAATTATCTAAAAATGGTTTTGGAAGCTTTGCTTTTTTAACCTTCCATTTTATTTCAAAAGCGTTTACTTCTTCGTCCACAGTTTCTACATAATCTACTTCTTGTTGTTGGGTAGTACGCCAAAAATACGGTTTGGCATTGCGGTTTTCATAACTCAATAATTTCATTCGCTCAGCGATCAAAAAATTCTCCCAAAGAGCACCTTTATCTTGCCTAAATTCCATGAAATTAAAATTCCCTATCAACATATTTCGAACACCCGTATCGTAGAAATAGATTTTTTTGTTGGCTTTGATTTCATTTCTATGATTTCTACTAAAACTATTTAACCTAAAAATTACAAAGCTTTTTTCGAGCAAATCAATATAGTTGCTTACCGTATTTTTGTCAACGCCTACAAGCTGGGCTATTTCATTATAACTCACTTCACTCCCAATTTGAAACGCCAAAGCTTGTAGAATTTTCTCCAAAACTTCTGATTTACGGATGCCTGCCAAACTCAAAATATCTTTGTATAAATAACTCGATACTAGATTTTTGAGAATCTCAAATTCGTTACCCAAATTGGTAATCACATCAGGATACATTCCGTACAGCAACCGTATTTCTAGTTGTTGTTGGGCTTTCATGTACCCAACATTTTTTTCAAATTCATTCCAAGAAATAGGATACAAATGGTATTCAAATTTGCGTCCTGTAAGCGGTTCTTGGGTAGCATGATTAATGTCAAAAGCCGAAGAACCGCTTACAATTACTTGAACATCTTTAATTTGGTCCACAATGATTTTTAATTTCAAACCAATATTCGGAATGCGTTGCACCTCATCTATAAACAAATATTTATAGTCACCAATAATGTTTTTTAATGTTTCAGTATTGGCATTTGCCAAAGTTTCGGCAACAACAGAGTCGTCACCATCCAGAAACAAAAACTCAGTTTCTTTCAACAAACTAAAAACAAGAGTTGATTTACCTACTTGCCGAGGACCAACAAGCACAATAACTTTGCCTTTATTGAGTCTTTCCTTTATATTCGAGCTTAAAAACCTACTAATCATCGATTTAATTTTAAACAAATGTATAAATAAAAATTCTATTCACCAAATTAAGGTATTATTTGGTGATTATATTCACCAAAATTAGGTGTTATTTGGTGAATATAATCACCAATCTTAGTGTTTTTAAAAACTTCACTAAACAAGCTTTCATTTATTATTGAAAGTTTAAAAACTTTTACATACATTTGTACTATGGATTTCAAAGAAGCAAAAAACAAATTCGTACAAACTTGGGGAGCACTTGGTAGCCAATGGGGTATCAACAAAACCATGGCTCAGATTCATGCGCTATTGATGGTGTCAGCAGAACCGGTTTCTATGGAAGATGTAATGGAAGAATTGCAAATTTCACGTGGGAACGCCAGTATGAACTTACGTGCTTTGATGGATTGGGGAATTGTTTACAAAGAATATAAAGTAGGCGAACGCAGGGAGTTTTTTACAGCCGAAAAAGATCTTGATGAACTAGCCGTTAAAATAGCAAGAGAAAGAAGCAAAAGAGAAATCAAACCAGCCTTGAAAGTTTTAAAAGAAGTTTCATCAATTGAAGCCAACCAAACGGCAGAAGAAAAACACTTTGTCGATCAAACGACTAAACTATATGACTTCGTTTTAAAAGCTGACAATGTATTGGACAAAATAACAGAATACAAAGACAATTGGCTAACTAAGCTAGTTGTAAAATTCATGAAGTAAAAAATTTTAACCAAAACTTTCATTTTTTTCTGAAAGTTTAAAAATAAATAGAATTATGAAACCGAATTTAAATCTATTAAAAACAATTAATACTATTGCATTATTGTTTTTGCTTTTAGGCGGTTATGGACTACCTTTTACTGGCGCATTGCAGTTACTTGCAGCAACTTTATATTTAACCATACACCCCAGAAACAAGTTAATATACATCTACTTCTCCTTAGTGTTTTTATTTTTCATTGGTTGGGATGGTAGCTTTGATTGGTTTTTCACAATTCCCATTTTATTGATTTTCTTACTAACTTATATTATCCACTTCCAAAACAAACCTAAAAAAGCTTTCCTAACTGCCCAATGGAACAACCTGATTTTAGTTAATTATGAAATCGACACCAAACTGTTAGAAAAACACCTGCCAAAAGGAACTGAAATCGACTTTTATGAAAACAAATGCTATGTTAGTTTAGTTGGCTTTTTATTTGAAGAAACAAGGTTGTTAGGGCTAAAAGTTCCGTTTCATGTCAATTTCGAAGAAGTAAACCTTCGTTTTTATGTCAAACGTTTTGAAAATAAGGAATGGAAACGCGGTGTTGTTTTCATTAAAGAGATTGTTCCAAAACCAGCTTTAACTTTTGTTGCAAACACAATATATAAAGAGCGTTACCAAACATTACCCATGAAACATTGTATTGAAAAATCACAAAACACAACAAATTATAATTATCAGTGGAAATTAAACAACAAATGGAATACAATGAGAGTGGTTACAAACAACCAATTGATACCAATTGAAGAGTACTCAACAGCCGATTTTATTTGCGAACATTATTACGGATACACCAAACATAATGCACAAACCACATTTGAATATGAAGTAAAACACCCCAAATGGGAACAACAAGAAGTTCTTGAAACAGTAATAGACGTAGACTTTGAAAAACTATATGGAATGGATTTCAAACATTTAGAAACCTCTAAACCTTCATCAGTGATTTTTGCTAAAGGATCAACAATAAGCGTCGAAAACAAAAGAAAACTATCATGAAAACACTAAATAACCAAACCTTATTATACGATGAAGATTGTCCGATGTGCAATCTCTATACAGCCGCTTTTATCAAAACAAAAATGCTTGACGCCAATGGTCGAAAACCATTTGTTACCCTAACGGATGCCGAAGCCAATTATATTGATATGGATCGAGCCAAAAACGAAATCGCATTAGTTGACACCCAAAACAAAAAAGTAATCTACGGCATTGATGGATTGCTTAAAGTAATTGGCTTTTCGTTTCCAGTGATTGAGAAAATTGGAAATTGGAAGCCTATGAATTACTTCTTAAAGAAACTATACAAATTCATTTCTTACAACCGAAAAGTGATTATACCAAGCAAAGAAAACACCCATATAAAAACGCAATGCATCCCTGATTTTAATTATTTTTACCGCATTTTGTACATTGTATTCGCGACTGTTTTTACTGCTATAATACTCTTTTATTATTCTAAAAACATTCCATTAATCCCAAATGGAAATTGGACAAGAGAATTAGTTTTGGCTACTGGACAAATTGGGTTTCAATTTCTTTTTATACAAAAAATGACAAAGGAAAAACAATTAAACTACATCGGAAATCTTGTTACCATTTCATTAATGGGGAGCTTACTTTTATTTCCGATCTTGCTGTTGCAAAAATTTGTTAGTCCAATTGTAACTTTAGGCTGGTTTGGACTAACTGTAACTCTTATGATAGCCGAACATTACCGAAGAACAACGGTATTAGAATTACCAAAATACGTAACAGCAACTTGGATATTATACCGCCTAATTGCCTTACTTATAATTTTAAATTTATAATCATGAAAAAACTAATCATAGCAGCAGGAACGGGATTTTTGGGTCAAGTTTTGGTTAATCATTTCGAAAGTAAATTTGACCAAATTGTAATTCTTACACGAGCTAAATCTAAAGAAGAAAACGGAATCAAATATGTCAATTGGGATGCTAGAAAACTAAGCGGTTGGGAAACCGAATTAGAAAACGCAACCGTGTTGATCAACCTAGCAGGAAAATCAGTCGATTGTCGGTATACTAAAGCAAACAAAAAAGAAATTTTATTATCCAGAATAGAAAGTACCAAAATCCTAAACAAAGCAGTTTTACAATGTAAAAACCCACCCAAGCATTGGCTGAATTCATCAACATCAACCATCTATCGATTTTCATTAGACAAACAAATGAGTGAAGAAAACGGTGAAATTGGCAATGACTTTTCGATGAATGTCGCACAATCATGGGAGAAAGCCTTCTTTAAATATGAGACTCCTCAAACCTTAAAAACGGCTATGAGAACATCAATCGTTTTAGGCAAAAAAGGCGGTGCTTTTATCCCTTTAAAAACTCTAGCTAAAACTGGTCTTGGTGGTAAACAAGGAAAAGGGAACCAATACATCAGTTGGATTCACGAAACTGATTTTGCGAAAGCGATTGAATTTATTATTCAACAAGAAATGACTGGCGTAATTAATATTGTATCTCCTACTCCAATCACCAATGCTGATTTCATGAAAAAACTTCGAAAAGCAGTGGGACAGTTTGTTGGGATTCCAATGCCTACTTTTCTATTAAAAATAGATTCATTTATCATTCGAACAGAAACAGAATTAGTTTTAAAAAGCCGAAATGTGATTCCGAAGAAACTTACGGAAAATGGTTTTAAATTTGAATTTCCCAACATAGATATTGCCTTTAAAAACCTATTGCAATAATGACAACTATACAACTTACAACCGTAATCAAAGCACCAATACAACATGTTTTTGATCATGCCAGAAACATTGACACGCATCAAGAGTCAGCAGGTAAAAGCAACGAAATTGCGATTGCAGGCACCACATTTGGATTAATTAACAAAGGAGAGACCGTTACTTGGCGGGGAAAGCATTTTGGTGTTTTTTTACAACATCAATCTGTGATTTCTCAAATGGAACAACCTACTTACTTTGTAGACGAGCAATTAAACGGCCATTTTAAAAGTTTCAAACACCAACACTTTTTTGAAGAAAGGAACGGCCAGACCATCATGATAGATCTGATGCAGTATGAAACCCCTTTTGGAATTTTCGGGCAACTATTTGATAAATTAGCATTAAAAAAGCATCTCACTCAATTTTTAATTGAACGAAATGCATACTTAAAATTGGTGTCAGAAAAATAGAATCAATAACTGTAATATAGATCTCTTTAAAAATTCTTTATTTTAACAAATTATCAGCTAAGTCTTGAGCTAATGCAACCATTGTCATTGTTGGATTCCAAGAACCGCTAGCAGGCCAAAGCGCACCTCCTGTAACATAAACATTCTCTACGCCATTGGGTCTGTAATCCAAACCAACTACTCCTTCGTTGCCTTTACCAATCCAAAGACTTGAACCTTCATGAACCAATCCTCCTACCCTACGTTTCAGTTTCGACGGTTGTTCTTTGTGCCAAGCCCCTTCGTTTGGGTCTCCGTGCCAATATTCAACTCTGTTGCTTCCTTTAGGTGACAAAGCATTTTCTAACATTTGAAATGTAGCATTATCCATTGTTTCCCAAGTTTGGAGATCTTTTTCGCTTGCTAAAGCTTGGAGATTAACATTTGTCGTTGGATCTGATTGACCATTTAGACGCAAGTAATTTTCTGGGTTTCTAAAATCCATTTCGCCTAGAACAGCACAAACAAATACCAGATAATCATCCGAACTTGTTAATTGCGCCATAGAAGCAGTCGCAACAACGTCAGGCATATAACGAGCTGCTTTTTGAGAATTCTTTAAAGGATCTTTGTCTGATAATACTGAAAGTTGAACATGATATTGCATACCACTATCTGGGTTTACCCCAGCCATATATATTGCTGCTAACTCTAACTCATTTAATTTACTAGCAAAATCAAAATCCTTACGAGGAATTCTTGCAACAATAGAAGTAATAAAATGTGCTGTAAAACGCTCCCCTGCTCTTTTAACTTGAGGGAAAGAATTCATTAATAAAGTAGCTGGCGGAAGTGTACCCATTGCAAGAATTAATTTAGCATTCCCTATGTTTACAACGCCTCTTGAAGTTTCTAATGCGGTTGCGACTCCTTCTTGTTGATAAATTTTACTTACAATACAATTTGCGACCATTTTAAGCGGACTTCCTTTTCCTTTTTTACTCAATTCAGACTGTAAACTAACCAACTCTAATAACACCGATGGTGTAGAAAATTTAGCAAAATCCAAACCTTCTTCTACTCCTGAGCCTACAGCTAGTGGAGCGGCCATGCTTCGTGTAGCAGTAGGTATTTTATCTAAATTATCAGAAAGTCTATCTTGAATTTCTTTTTGCATAACTCCGTATATAGGACGTTGTGAAGACACATGCTTCAAAACGTCTTTACTCAAATTCTTATCTATTTGATCCGCTGGAATAACATTTAGTAGTTTTTCAGCAGATTTAAAATGAGCTTTTGCAGCAGCGATGGTTTCTTGCGGCCAATATTCCATTTCCTCATGTGTAGGACGGGGACACCAAGCACTCCACATAATACTACGCCCTCCAAAAAAAGGCACCATTCCATGTTGAAACTGAATATTCCCTGCGGGTTGAGATGCTGTTTTACTCGAAAGTGTCCAAGGAAATGTTTCAGACAAACCTCCTAGTGTATGTTGATAAGAAATAGGTAAATTTTGAAAATGTTCCGGTAAGAAAAAAGTACCGCGCTCAATAATAAGTATTTTTGACAATGGTTTCTTCGATAAAATTCTTTCAGCGAAAGCTAAAGAACAAAAGCCACTACCTATAATTATATAATCAAATTGCTCTTCCTCCCTTGCTATTTTCCAATCTGTTTCTGACAAAAAAAAGATATGATCCATAACTTTTTGAGAAGTTGGGTCTTGAGGTCCGGGACTAGGAAAGCCATTTGCAAAATTGGGACTTGATGAAAATGTAATCATAAAATGAAGTTGTTTAGTTATATGCTCCTTAGGATTTCCTGATGACACTATTATTCAAATGGCCCTTGAATTCCTTTTTTAATTTTGTAATAATACAACTCAAATATAGCATATTACAAAAAAACAAAACTACGTATAAACACCAATTTTAGTTCTAAGACAAAAAAAGATCGTAAATACAACATCCGACCTTCAAATTCATAAAAAAAAACAGCTATCATGATTCTACGTCTAAAGGGGAATGGACTAGAAAAGCACTGAAAAACGACAACTAAAATGCTTTTTTTCAAAAGAAAACTACCATCAACCACCAAAATATAGGGATACTTTCGACCCAAAAAGAAGTGTAATATTTAGACCGTTTTTCATTGGCGAAAGCCAAAAATAAAGAAAGAGCTAGAACAAGAATTCCATTAACGATTAATTGCTCTTCGATGAAATTATTTTTTAAAAGCTCTAAAAAATAAAAAGGAAGTAATAATAATAAACCAACCCATTTTGTTCGTCCCACCCCAATTTGTTGTGGTACGGTTTTTAAATGTGGATCGTCATTGGCCAAATCCAATATCTCAAAAATAAGAATCAACACAAAAACCAATATAAACCGCTGAATGCATTTTAAATAGAAATCAAGACCTAGTGTAATATGTGCATTTACCAAAGGCAAAACCAGAGTCACTCCTACCCAACACAAAGCCACAATATAAATTTTGACTCCTGCCCAATTGCGCGCATTTTTTCGATTAGGAAAAAATGGCAGTGTATAAAGCAGCGTTAAAGCTAAAACTCCAACAGAAACCATCTGAGTTATGAGTTCTAGCTTGAAGAAAAAATACCCCACGGCAATAAGAGACAAAAAGCTCAACACGGCAATTAATTTCAGTTCATTGCGCATTTCTCTTTTTTTGGCTCGAGCCAAAGCGTCATATTTCACAAAGTTATAACCTACAATCGTACCAAATAAAGCGAAATAAGCCATTGGTTCATCATCCGATATGTTGAACATAAAATGAGTCATTCGAACCAATGCATATACCGATAAAGCCACATGAATACTACTGCGGATATAAAAATCAAAAACTCTTTTAAAACTAATCATTAAACAAAATTAATCAATTGTGAACAAATACCGCATTTAGTTGATAAATTGACAAAAAATCAATATCAAAACACGGTGTAAATTATTTAAAATACTTATTTTTGCAACACTAAAAAAACACAACATTACTATACTTACATGAAAACAGACTCATTTGCTTTAAGACACTTAGGCCCAAGGGAAAACGATTTACCAAAAATATTAGAAACCATTGGTGTTGAAACTTTAGATCAGTTGATATACGAAACTATTCCAACTGATATTCGCTTAAAAAAACCGTTGGAACTGGAGCACATTATGACTGAATACGAATATGCAAATCACATTCGGTTATTAGGTCGTACTAACAAAGTATACAAATCATACATTGGTTTAGGATATCACCCAACGATAGTTCCACCAGCGATTCAAAGAAATATTTTTGAAAACCCAGGATGGTACACCGCTTACACTCCTTACCAAGCCGAAATTGCTCAAGGTCGTCTAGAAGCTATTTTGAATTTTCAAACCATGGTTATTGAATTAACAGGTATGGAAATTGCTAATGCCTCTTTACTTGATGAGAGTACTGCTGCTGCAGAAGCGATGGCTTTATTGTTTGATGTACGTACTAGAGACCAAAAGAAAAGCAATGTATGCAAATTTTTTGTGTCTGAAGAAATTTTACCACAAACATTATCTGTATTGCAAACACGTTCTACTCCTATAGGTGTTGAATTAGTAATAGGAAATCACCAAGATTTTGATTTCTCAAAAGAGTTTTTTGGAGCTATTTTACAATACCCAGGAAAATACGGTCAAGTATATGATTATGCTGACTTTATCAAAAAAGCAAATGAAAACGAAATAAAAGTTGCAGTTGCTGCCGATATTTTATCATTAGTAAAACTAACGCCTCCAGGAGAAATGGGAGCTGCTGTAGTGGTAGGAACAACACAACGTTTTGGAATTCCAATGGGTTATGGTGGACCACATGCTGCTTATTTTGCAACTAAAGATGAGTACAAACGTTCTATGCCGGGAAGAATCATTGGAGTATCTCAAGATGCCGATGGAAACCGTGCGTTACGTATGGCTTTACAAACACGTGAGCAACATATCAAACGTGAAAAAGCAACTTCAAATATTTGTACTGCGCAAGTATTATTGTCTGTAATGGCAGGAATGTTTGCTGTATATCACGGACCAAAAGGTTTACAATACATCGCTGACAAAGTACACGGAATGGCTTCAACATTAGCTAGTGCGTTAAATAAATTAGGCGTTTATCAAACCAACACTTCTTTCTTTGATACTATCGTTGTAAAAGCGGATGCTCAAAAAGTAAAAGCCATTGCCGAAGGTAAAGAAGTAAATTTCTACTATATTGACAACGACACAATTTCGATATCTATCAACGAAACGATTTTGTTTAGCGACATTAATGAAGTGATTGCCATTTTTGCGGAAGCGGTAGGAAAAGAAGCTTTTGAAGTTTCGGAATATGTTTTAGAGAACAACTACCCGATGCTTTTAAATAGAAAATCAGAATTTTTAACGCATGAGGTATTCAATAAATACCACTCGGAAACAAGCTTAATGCGTTACATCAAAAAACTAGAGCGTAAAGATTTATCATTGAATCACTCGATGATTGCCTTGGGTTCTTGTACGATGAAATTGAATGCAGCAGCTGAAATGTTACCATTAAGTATGCCTTATTGGAACACCATTCACCCATTTGCTCCATTGGATCAAGTAGAAGGATATACAACAATGTTGAAAAAACTAGAGCATCAACTGAATGTAATTACTGGTTTTGCTGGTACTACATTACAACCTAACTCAGGTGCTCAAGGAGAATATGCTGGTTTAATGACCATTCGTGCGTACCATCACTCTAGAGGTGATGAGAAAAGAACGATCTGTTTAATTCCTGCATCGGCTCACGGTACAAATCCTGCATCAGCAGCGATGGCCGGAATGAAAATTATCGTTACTAAAACAATGGAAAACGGTAATATTGATGTAGAAGATGTGCGTGAAAAAGCATTACAATACAAAGATGAATTGTCTTGTTTAATGGTAACGTACCCATCTACACATGGTGTTTTTGAAAGTGCTATTAGAGAAATTACTCAAATCATTCACGACAACGGTGGATTAGTTTATATGGATGGTGCTAATATGAATGCACAAGTAGGATTGACAAATCCAGCTACTATTGGCGCTGATGTTTGTCACCTGAACTTGCATAAAACATTCGCCATTCCTCACGGAGGTGGTGGACCAGGTGTAGGACCAATTTGTGTAAACGAAAAATTAGTTCCGTTTTTACCAACAAATCCATTAGTAAAAGTAGGTGGCGAAAAAGGAATTACGGCAATTTCTGGAGCGCCTTATGGGTCGGCTTTAGTTTGCTTGATTTCTTACGGATACATTTGCATGCTAGGAGCCGAAGGAATTACAAATGCCACTAAATACGCGATCTTGAACGCTAACTATATGAAAGCGCGTTTAGAAGCCCACTACCCAATATTATATTCAGGTGAAAAAGGAAGAGCGGCGCACGAAATGATTTTAGATTGTAGAGGCTTTAAAGCCAAAGGAATTGAAGTTTCGGATATTGCAAAACGTTTGATGGATTATGGTTTCCATGCACCAACAGTTTCGTTCCCTGTAGCTGGAACATTAATGATTGAACCAACTGAATCAGAAGATTTAGGAGAATTAGATCGTTTTTGTGACGCGATGATTTCGATTCGTCAAGAAATTGAAGCGTCAGCTGTAGAAGAACCAAACAACGTGTTGAAAAACGCACCGCATACATTAGCAATGCTTACTGCTGACACTTGGATATTACCATATACAAGAGAAAAAGCAGCCTTCCCATTAGAATATGTAGGTGAAAATAAATTCTGGCCAAGTGTTCGTCGTGTTGACGAAACCTATGGCGATAGAAATTTAGTTTGCAGTTGTGCGCCAATTGAAGCGTATATGTAAAATACATTTTTATCAAAACTAATAATGCCTCAATTTATTTTGAGGCATTTTTTTTATTTACAATAAGTACTCATCTTACTTAGAACAAATTAGACATTAATAATTTCGAATGAAAAAACTACAACGTTTTCGAATATTTATTAAAAAATCATCAGTAAATTAGCCAAATAATTAATATTACGTAATTATATGCACGCATAGTAAATATCATGGCTATAATCATTTTTTTATCTTTAATTTAGCCTAAATTTTTGGAAAATAAAACCATGAAAATAAAAATAACTGGAATAGGAAGTTATATTCCTGAAAAGAAAGTAAGCAATACAGACTTTGGTGATCATGTTTTTTTAAATGAAGACGGAACACCGTTTGGGAAACCAAACGATATAATAATTAATAAATTCAAAGGGATCACAGGAATTGAGCACAGGCGCTATGCCGAAGATCATTACACTTCCTCTGATTTGGCTTTTTTTGCTTCTCAAAAAGCAATAGAAAATGCAGGAATAGATCCAGAAACGATTGACTATATCATCTTTGCTCACAATTTTGGTGAGGTTAAATTTGGCACCACACAAGCTGATACTGTACCTAGTTTAGCAACAAGAGTAAAACACAAATTACAGATAAAAAACCCTAAATGTGTCGCTTACGATATCCTTTTTGGTTGTCCGGGTTGGATCGAAGGAGTTTTGCAAGCCAATGCCTACATCAAGTCTGGAATGGCAAAAAGATGTTTAGTTATTGGATCTGAAACCTTATCCAGAGTAGTTGACCCGCATGATAGAGACTCTATGATTTACTCTGATGGAGCCGGAGCATCGATAATTGAAGCTTCAGATGATGAAACAGGACTAATTTCATACGAAAGCGGTACTTATGCCATGGACGAAGCGAACTATTTGTTTTTTGGTGAATCCTACAATAAAGAATTAGAAAACGACACACGCTACATTAAAATGCATGGCCGTAAAATATACGAATTTGCACTAACGAATGTTCCTGCAGCAATGAAAAGTTGTCTAGACAGTAGCGGTATTACTATTGCCGATGTCAAAAAAATACTAATTCATCAAGCCAATGAAAAAATGGACGAGGCAATCATACAGCGATTTTACAAGCTTTATGACCTTCCCGTTCCGCAAGACATCATGCCTATGAGCATCCACGATTTAGGAAACAGCAGTGTTGCCACCGTACCTACTTTGTTGGATTTATTAGTGAGAGGAGAAATTAAAGACCAACAAATCAACAAAGGAGATATTCTTCTTTTTGCATCAGTTGGAGCCGGAATGAACATAAATGCGTTTTTATACCGCTACTAAATCGCGAACACCTTTATAAAAAAAAGCCCACTATTTTTCAAAAAATAGTGGGCTTTTTATCTATTAACGTTACTAGATGCAACAAACTGAGCTCAAATCTGCAATAGAAGAAATATATCTTTGTACATTTGCACTTTGGATAAAACTATAATCAAAATGTACGAAAAAACTTTTCCTAATAAAAGGTTCAAACACACTTTAGAATTTTTAAACAAACACGTTTCAAACTCTGAAACCATACTCGATTTAGGTGTCGAAAATCCTTTTTCGAAAATAATGAAAGAAGATGGATACACCGTCAAAAACACCTCTGGTGAAGACTTAGACCTAGATCAATCTGTTTTCTCGAAAGAGCAACAAGATGTTGTTACTGCTTTTGAAATTTTCGAACATTTACTGAATCCATTTACTATTTTAAGCGAAATAAAATCGGATAAACTTTTCATTTCTATTCCGATGCGTTTGTGGTTTTCACCTGCATACAGAAGCAAAACAGATATGTGGGACAGACATTACCATGAATTTGAAGACTGGCAGCTAGATTGGTTATTAGAAAAAACGGGCTGGAAAATTATAGATCGACAAAAATGGACCAACCCCGTAAAAAAAATAGGACTACGCCCTTTATTGCGTTATTTTACCAACAGGTATTATATTATTTATGCCGAGAAAATAAAACAATAAACGCTTTATTGCTCTATAAATATTACGCAAATCATGAGCCTACACGACAACTCATAGCGACTAATTTCAACAAATACAATGAACTACTACATAGTCATTCCCGCACATAACGAAGCCGATTTAATCAATTTAACACTAGAATCACTCGTAAAACAAACCGTATTACCCAAAAAGATAGTAGTGGTTAACGACAATTCTACAGATAACACTGCTGATGTAGTTTTGGCTTTCGCCAAAGAGCATCCGTACATTACATTAGTTAATAAAGAATCCAGTGCAATACATTTACCAGGAAGTAAAGTCATACAAGCATTCAATGCCGGACTTGCATCACTAGATGAGGAATACGACATTATGATGAAAGCAGATGCCGATTTAATTTTCCCCACCAATTATTTTGAAACGATCATCAGGCACTTCCAGTCGGATGAAACAATTGGTATGGTAGGTGGCTTTTGTTATATTGAAAAAAATGGACAATGGGTATTAGAAAACCTTACCGATAAAGACCACATTCGCGGTGCTTTAAAAGCGTATCGCAAAGCTACATTTAAACAAATAGGTGGCTTAAAAGCGCAAATGGGATGGGATACTGTTGACGAATTGCTTTGTAAATTTTACAACTGGCAAGTGATCACCGATGCATCTTTGCATGTCAAACATTTAAAACCTACAGGAGCCAATTATAACAAAACAGCTCGATACAAACAAGGTGAAGCCTTTTATACTTTGGGCTATGGTTTTTTTATCACTGCGATTGCATCGGCTAAACTGGCTATGATGAAAAAGAAACCATTGCTTTTTATAGACTACATAAAAGGTTTCTGGAAAGCAAAATGGTCCAAAAAACCACTAATGGTTACCCCAGAACAGGCGCGTTTTATTAGAAAATATCGTTTGCAAAAAATGAAAGGCAAACTAATAGATTAAAACCATCGTTTGAAAAACCCCAAACAGATGCGCGATAACTCACAACTTATAACTATTTTTGACAATATTTTAAAACTATGATGCTCATTCGATATATATCACAAATAGGGAAATATTTCTTGATGTTAAAAGAAATATTCAACAAACAAACCAAATGGTCTGTAATGAAAAATCTGATTTTCAAAGAAGTAGATGATTTAATTATAGATTCTCTTGGAATTGTTTCTTTTATTTCCTTTTTCGTTGGTGGGGTAGTTGCCATACAAACAGCCTTAAACTTGACCAATCCTTTAATTCCTAAATACTTAATAGGATTTGCAAC
Source organism: Flavobacterium muglaense (assembly GCF_014305155.1). Taxonomy (GTDB): domain Bacteria; phylum Bacteroidota; class Bacteroidia; order Flavobacteriales; family Flavobacteriaceae; genus Flavobacterium; species Flavobacterium muglaense. Next base: position 1,403 of record NZ_JACRUK010000043.1, on the reverse strand, counting down.
TAGACAATCTATAATTCTAGAATTTGCTCCTACTTTTATTTCAGTAGTAATGGCAGGGAAAATGGGTTCATTTATCACATCTAGTATTGGAACCATGCGAGTTACAGAACAAATTGACGCCTTAGAAGTAATGGGTGTAAACTCGTTAAATTATTTAGTTTTCCCTAAACTAATTGCCTTGTTGCTATACCCATTCCTAATAGGTATTTCAATGTTTCTAGGTATTCTAGGAGGATATGTAGCTAGTGTTTATGGGGGCTTCGGTAGTAGTGCGGACTTCATTGACGGATTACAACGCGAATTCATACCGTTTCATATTGCTTATGCTTTTATAAAAACATTCATATTTGCTTTGCTACTAGCAACAATCCCTTCTTTTCATGGCTATTACATGAAAGGTGGAGCGCTTGAAGTAGGAAAAGCAAGTACTGTATCATTTGTATGGACATCAGTAACTATTATTTTGATGAATTACATTTTAACCCAATTATTATTAACGTAATGATAGAAGTAAAAAACATAGAAAAATCGTTTGGCGATGTCAAAATTCTGAAAGGAATATCGACTGTTTTTGAAACAGGAAAAACGAACTTAATTATTGGACAAAGTGGGTCTGGAAAAACAGTTTTACTAAAAAGTTTATTGGGAATCCATCAACCAGAAGCAGGACAAATTTGTTTTGACGGCCGCGTATACTCTGATCTTGAGCCTGATGAAAAACGAGAATTAAGAACCGAGATAGGAATGGTTTTTCAAGGAAGCGCCTTATTTGACTCGATGACTGTGGAGGAGAATGTGGGCTTTCCGCTAAAAATGTTTACCAAAGACAATGGTTCAAAAATTCAAGACCGAGTTGATTTTGTATTAAAAAGAGTCAACTTGATTGATGCACATAAAAAACTACCTTCTGAGATTTCAGGGGGAATGCAAAAACGTGTAGCCATTGCTAGAGCGATTGTCAACAATCCAAAGTACCTTTTTTGTGATGAACCTAACTCTGGTTTAGACCCAAATACGGCGATATTAATTGACAATTTGATCAAGGAAATCACCGAAGAGTACAATATTACAACGGTAATCAACACCCACGATATGAACTCAGTGATGGAAATAGGAGAAAGAATCTTGTTCCTGAAAAACGGTTTAAAAGCTTGGGAAGGAACTAAAGAAGAAATTTTCAGAACAGATAATCAAGCGGTTGTAGAGTTTGTTTACTCTTCCAATTTATTCAAAAAGGTAAGAGAAGCTTATTTAAAAGAATAACTAAAATCTTTATGATACTAAAAAACGGACTTTGATGTAAAAATCAAAGTCCGTTTTTATTTGCTAATTAGGGCTTGCTGAAAAAGTATTCTCAATTTTCATATAACTGGATTTAATTTCACCAAATAATCACTTTCATA
>NZ_JACRUK010000042.1 GCF_014305155.1 Flavobacterium muglaense | reverse complement strand
GTCATGAGTATCTGTGGTTATAGCTATGTTTTTTTAGACAATATTTGGTCTATACAATAAATGCGTTTGGTATTAGTTCTACTATCGATTATGAAACGCTTGATGAAATTTCCTTTTTCAGAATTTGCGAAGAGTTGTTAAAAATAATACAACGTGATGGATTTATAAAACTCACACCACTTGGAGCACTTCCTAAAAAAATACTTGCTGAATTATATCACTTTAAGTTTATAATTGATGAAAATATTGAATCAGGAATTAATAAACTGTCTCATGAAGATCAGTGTATCTCAGTTAAAACTGCCAAAAATGTATGTGAATTAACAAATCTTGTCAAAAAAAGCAAGGGAAAATTATTGCTAACAAAAAATGGAGAAAAATACTTGAAAGCTGAAAATCGTGTTGCACTTTTTAAAGTTATATTTTTAATTTTTACAGAAAAATTCAATTGGGCTTATAATGATGGTTACACGAAAGAACCTGTTGGACAATATGGCTATTTGTTTTCAATATACTTATTGAAAAAATTTGGTGAAGAACAAAAATTCACAAGCTTTTATGCAGCAAAATATTTACAAGTTTTTGAGAAATGCATCACACATTTTAATGGAGATTATTCAACACCAGAAAAACAATTCAATAGTTGTTACTTGGTGAGAACTTTTGAAAGGTTTACTGAATGGTTTGGATTAACAAGTATCAGTGGAAAAAATAATTATTTTGACCAAGAAAACGCAAAAATTGTAAAAACGAAAATACTAGAAAAGATATTTATCTATGAATAAAAATTACTGTTGCTAAAAGCCGTTTGGGAACATTGCGAATTTTAGGGTACGTTCACATTTAATTTTCCAAATAAATTTTATCTGTAACAGGCAATAATCAGTTACGAACTGCGTAATCTCTCCATGCGGAGAAATGGTTAACGGCAATAATATAAAAAAAATGCCCTTTTGAATTTTTTCAAAAGGGCATTTTAAGTAGGTGTAATTTAGGATTAAAAACCGTAGTTTACTCCTATTCCAAAAAGTTCTTTTAACTGAATCGCTTGAACTGCATTGTCATCATAAATAGCTTGTAGCGCAACATTTGCCGAAAGGTATTTGTTGATTTTCATCACTACATTCATTTGGTAATCTACATCCACATTTTGAGGTGCGTCTAAATAGTTAGAATACAAGTTCAATCTGTTTTCGATAGAAACATTGGTCATTAAATTAAATTTGTAATAAGCAGATATACTTGCTCCAAATTCAAAACGGGAACTATCCCCTTGTAATACACCAAAAGACGATCCTAGGTTGGTAAAATGACTGTCTACAAAAATTGCTTTTGCTGCTGCTGGAGCAAAGTTAATACTTAAATTGTCATTCTTTTTCCATAACATACCCGGTCCCATTTGGAAATAAGCAGGTGAGAAAAAGTGTGAAATACGTACACCATTTTTGTCTAAACCAGTATCCATCTGACTCTTAAAATTAAAGTAAGCTGAATAATACCAGTTTCCTGATGCTTTTTTACCCCAAAGAGAGTTAAGCTCTATACGGTCATCTGTTTTTGCTGTTAGCGCATCGCCTTTAATTTTACTTAATCCGTAGGCTAAGATAAATTTGTTATCCCAAACTACATCATCTTTTTTGTAATTGAAGTCATAGTTCAATCCGAAGTTTCCGGCTATGTTTGAAGTTCCTCCTCCAAGCCATTCTTTACTGTAAGATGATTGGTTGAATAATAAAGAAATGTTTCCTTTTCTTGTCCATAATTTTGTTGAATCCTTTGCAACCTCTTGCGCTGTAACTGTCGCTAAAGCAAAAAGTAAAACGAAAGTTAGTAGTAATTTTTTCATATTTTTTATTTTAAAGTGCAAAGATAATCAAAAATTCGAAATCAGTTTTAAACTTTAGTGCTTGATATACAGTTTGGTATGTTTTTTAATAAGGCGATTTTCTGCCTTATTATTTCTTAAATTCAGTAAAGGCTTATAGAATAGAAATAAATCAGAATTTATTTTAATGTATTGAAAGTCAAATGGATAATATGGAAATTTAGAAAGTATACTGTAGTTTTTTTAAATCCTAAGCAAGCGAAGAGTAGTTGCTATAGTAGTTTTATTAGACGGTTTCAATTAACTAAAATTCTTTTAGACGAATGGCTAAAATTCTCGATAATTTGCGTAAATAAAGTTTTTCCACCCCTTTTTTTAAGTAAAAAAGCGCAACTTTTTAAGAGTTGCGCTTTAAGTATTTTATTTTTTTGAAGCTTTGTACAATGGAACTGCTGAGCAGGCTTCGCCGTACATAATACTTCGAGCATGGGGTTGTAATTGATGCGCTGCAATAATATAGGCGCGCATGGGAACCGGTTTTCTAGAGCAACCTTTAATGATCACAGGTTTGTTGTTGTAAACACTATAATCTATTTTTGGTAGTAACTCTTCATATAATGTGGCGTCCAAATCCTCGAGATTTCCATTGACAATTTTCTTAGCAAATGGAGCGAGTTGAATAGCCACTAAAATTGATGCCCAAGCTGGAACAATGGCATCTGTGCTGCAATTGATTGCAACAAGATGGTCTTGGTATTGTGTCCAGTCATGGTTTTTAAGGTACTCTCTAAAATCTTTTTCTTTTAGTAAAAAACCTTCGAGCAACCACTGCGAGATATCGATTTGAGTTCGAATTCCTTTTGGATAATAATCCTCAAGATCAAAAACTTCGAGTACGCTATTCGCTACTTTATTTATGATTTCTTCCATTTCTTTTTTGTTTAAAGTTTAAAGTTTCAGGTTTAAAATTTTGCACGTATAACTTGAAACCTTAAACTTGAAACCTTTTTTTTAAAGCATTCCTAGTTCTAATTTAGCTTCTTCACTCATTAAGTCTTTGCTCCATGGTGGGTCAAAAGTAATTTCAACTTCAGCGTCTTTTACATGCTCGATTGATTTTACTTTGTCTTCTACTTCTCTTGGTAAGCTTTCGGCCACTGGACAGTTGGGAGAGGTTAGTGTCATTAGGATTTTTACTTCGTAATCGGTGTTTACCATTACATCATAAATCAATCCTAATTCGTATATGTCAACAGGGATCTCAGGGTCGTAAATTGTTTTTAATTTTTTTACGATTGCCTCTCCTAATTCGTTTGTGTCTATTTCTTGTGTCATTTTGTTTTTGTTTAATCTGTTTTTGTTAACATATAAGTTTCTATTTGTAAAATAAAATAGAGGGACATATAAGTTCTTATGTTTAACGGTTTTTTAAAATAAGAGTGAGCCTTTTTTTAATTTGCTTCTATGACTTATATAGCATAGTCTAACAATTATTTTTTAGCATCGAATGCTAAAGCATACATCTTAATGTTTTTTATCATGGATACTAAACCATTTGCTCTCGTAGGAGATAAGTGTTCTTTTAATCCTATTTCATCAATAAAGTCCATATCAGCAGCAAGAATATCGGCTGGTGATTGGTTAGAGAAGGTACGAATTAAAATAGCTATAATTCCTTTGGTTAATATGGCATCACTATCGGCCGTAAAAACTACTTTGTCATCATTTTGCTCACCTTGTAACCACACTTTTGATTGACAACCTTTGATAAGATTGTTATCGGTTTTTGCTTCGTCTTTAATCAAAGGCAAATTTTTCCCTAGATCAATGATGTACTCGTAGCGCTGCATCCAGTCGTCAAACATGCTAAACTCGTCTACTATTTCTTCTTGTATGTCTTTAATCTTCATCTTGTTGTTTTGAAAATGAATTTATTTTATTCACTAATCGTTTAATCTCAAACGGAGGAAAACCATGGTCAAAGCTTGCTGCTGTGTAGGTTGTTCCTTGATAGGTAATTTTTAAATTGGCTATAGCCGCTCCATCATAGAATCGTTTTTCTGTAGGCGATTTTAAATCTTTAATTTCGTCTAGGCTTATTTCTTGAAACAGGTCAATTAACTCCTTCCAGTCGGCATCACTAATTTTTGTGGGCTCAACTTTTTCTTTTCCTGTACGGTCCTCAGTAATTGTAACCATTTGTTTTTCGATGATTATCTTTTGATAAAAGCCTCTTGTGTTGGCTACATATTCAATAGTTGCCGATGCAATATCTTGTTTTGCTTCGTTGCTACATCCTTTTCCTAGAAAGAGCGTTAAAAATAATAGAGAAAGTATTTTCATAATTGCTGTTTTAAGAAAGCATCATTTGTGCTCTTTTTACGGCTTCAACTAGTGCGTCAACTTCTTCTTTTGTATTGTAAAAAGAAAAAGAGGCTCTAATGGTTCCCGGAATATTAAAAAAGTTCATAATCGGTTGCGCGCAGTGATGTCCTGTTCGTACCGCTATCCCTAATTTGTCAATTATCGTACCAATATCATACGGATGAATGCCTTCGATATTAAACGAAATTACCGATGTTTTTTCTGTGGCAGTACCAATAATACGTAGGCCTTCAATTTCTAACAAGCGCTTGGTTCCGTACTCTAATAATTCTAATTCTTGTTGCTGAATGTTGTCAAAACCAACTTCGTTCATGTAGTCAATAGCGGTTCCTAGCACAATTCCGCCAGCAATATTAGGCGTTCCTGCTTCAAATTTATGCGGCAACTCAGCATAGGTTGTTTTTTCAAAAGTCACTTCTTTGATCATTTCACCACCACCTTGATAAGGAGGTAATTTGTTTAACCAAGCTTCTTTACCGTACAAAATCCCTGTTCCTGTAGGGCCACACATTTTGTGTCCAGAGAAAACATAAAAGTCACAATCTAATGCTTGTACATCAGGTTTAAGATGCGGTACTGCTTGAGCACCATCAATCAATATGGCAGCACCTACTTCGTGTGCTTTGTCAATCATGTATTTAATAGGATTCAGAGTTCCTAAAGCATTCGAAATATGATTTACAGTGACAATTTTGGTTTTGTCTGACAGTAATTTGTCATACTCTGCCATGATCAATTCTCCTTTGTCATTCATAGGAATCACTTTTAGAGTAGCACCTGTCTTCTCACACAACATTTGCCAAGGCACAATATTACTGTGGTGTTCTAAGGATGAAACAAGTACTTCGTCACCCGGTTTTAAGATAGATGCAAATCCATTTGCAACTAAATTAATTCCAAAGGTTGTACCCGAAGTAAAAAGTACTTCATGTGAAAATTGGGCATTGATATGATTTTGCACTTTGCCACGAGAAATCTCGTAAGCATCAGTAGCTAATTGGCTTAAAGTATGTACACCACGGTGGATATTAGCATTGATTTCTTGGTAATATTTAGAGATTGCATCAATCACAATTTGTGGTTTTTGCGAAGTTGCTCCGTTATCGAAATATACTAATGGTTTTCCGTTTACAGTCTCAGAAAGTATCGGAAAATCGGCTCTTATTTTTTGAATGTCTAGCATAATTATTTAGAAAAATTCTAAATACAAAAGTACTAAAAACTAAATTGTTTCAGGCATCATTTTTAGATTTTCGTGAAGCATAGGTTTGGAATTTATAATAGTAATAAATTAGTGTAGCCAAGCAATAAATTATTTAAATTGCAGCATAAATTATCTAAAAGTCATGAAAAAAGTATTCAAGTATGTTGGTTTTGCACTGTTAGCAGTTGCTTTTTATATCGGGTTTACGACTTATCCAAAACTGGATTTGATTTCCGGCTTTTCAGCCAAAAGTATTGCTTCTGGACATTTCATCGATCAGCGTGAACAGGAGGTTATTGAAAAAGGCGACAATGACATCAAACTAATTGATCTGGCTACGAACACTATTGATGATAACGGAAAGTTTGCAACCGCATCAGTTTATGGGCTGAAGGAACGTAGAGCGATTTACAGACCGGGGTTAGGGGCGACTTTGATTGATGATAATTTTGATATTTCAAAACCGTATGAAGTACCTAATAGAATTTTTGTAAAAAACAATTTAACATTTCCTTATGGGAACAATGAACCAAAGGATACCGTTTTTACCAATGTTGATTATGGCAAATTAAATGCGGCTGTAGCCAATGCTTTTGATGAGAAAGGGAAAATTAGTAAAAGAACACGATCACTATTGGTTATTTATAAAGATAAAATCATTGCTGAGAAGTACGACACTGGTTTTGATAAAAACAGTAAAATTTTGGGTTGGTCGATGACCAAAAGTATAACGGGAACTTTATTTGGAATCTTACAACATCAAGGAAAATACAATGTTAATAAACCAGCGCCTATTGGCGAATGGAAAAATGATGATCGTAAAATAATTACTACTAGTGATTTGTTGCACATGAACTCAGGATTGGCATGGGAAGAGAATTACAGTACGATTTGTGACGCGACAAAAATGCTGTTTCAAGCAGAGAATATGGGGCGAATTCAACTTGAAAAGGAAGCTGTTTTTAAGCCCAACACGCATTGGAATTATTCATCAGGAACAACAAATTTGTTGTCTTATATTTTAAGAAATCAATTTAAAACCCACCAAGAATATTTAGATTTTTGGTACTCGGCTCTAATTGATAAAATAGGAATGAATTCTATGATTGTAGAAACCGATATGGCAGGAAATTTTGTAGGATCATCGTATGCTTGGGCAACGACACGTGATTGGGGGAAATTTGGACTACTGTACTTAAATAAAGGAAACTGGAATGGTGAACAGTTGTTTGATGCTGGTTGGGCCGAATATGTTGCAACGCCAACCAATGGATCAAATGGAGATTATGGAGCTCACTTTTGGTTGAATGCTGGTGGGCGTTATCCTGATGCACCAAAGGATTTATACTCGGCTAATGGTTTTCAAGGGCAAAAAGTATTTATTATTCCGTCAATGGATTTAGTAATTGTAAGAATGGGATTGACCGAAGACGCTAAGTTTGATGTAAACGGAATGTTGAAAGGGATTCTTGGAAGTTTTAAGAAGAAGTAGCAATTAAAGGTTTTTTTGTAAGTAAAAGGCTGTTGTAGATAAATTTAAGTGCAGTGTGGTGTAGTCTGGTTTTGTCAGGTCGAGCGGAGTCGAGACGCAAAAGTGGTTCTAGACAATTCTCAATTTGACAAATGGTTCTCAACTCCGCTCGAACAGACATTCGTGTTTTTTTTGGCAATTGTACTGCTTTTAGCCCCGATAGCAGTGGAAATCCTTTTATTGTTTTTCTTTAAAACAATAAAAGATTGTAACGAATAGCGGGAATAGCTCCTAAATAATAATAGTGTTTCAAGACAGGTCTAAATAGAGAAAGGGCGCAAAGTTTACTACAAACTTTGCGCCCTTATTTTATAATGTTCCTTTTGATTACAAATCAAATCCCATTTTCACACCTAGTTTACTTGCAATAAGTTTTGTGATGCGTTGTTTTAATTCTGGTATTTTAATGCTTTCAATTACGTTGTTTGTAAAAGCGTACATCAACAATGCTTTGGCTTCTTTTTGAGGGATTCCGCGTTGTTGCATGTAGAACATTGCTGTTTCGTCTAGCTGTCCAATGGTGCAGCCATGCGAACATTTTACATCATCGGCAAATATCTCTAATTGCGGTTTTGCATTGATTGTTGCTTTGTCGCTCAATAGAATATTGTTACTTTTTTGAAATGCATTTGTTTTTTGCGCTTCTTTCTCTACATATATTTTCCCGTTAAATACTCCGGTTGCACGGTCTGAGAAAATTCCTTTATAATCCTGGTGACTTTCGCAGTTTGGTGTTGCGTGTTGCACTAGGGTGTAGTGGTCTACGTGTTGTTTTTCACCAATGATGGTTACTCCATTTAGGTAACTTACAATGTGTTCACCAAAATGGTAGAAGTTCAAGTTGTTACGGGTTAGGTTTCCACCAAAACAGAAAGTATTTACGGCAACGCTACTTTCTTCTTTTTGCGACACATAAGTGTTGTCAATAAGGTTAGCTGTTAGGTTGTCATTTTGAATTTTATAGTGGTCAACGATTGCGCGTTTTTCAGCAAAAATTTCGGTTACGGCATTAGTCAAAACGGCATTTTCGTTTAAACTTTGGTGGCGCTCGATGATTTGTACATTGGCATTTTCGCCTACAATGATTAAGTTTCTAGGCTGAACTAAAAGTGCTGCTTCTGATCCTGTAGAGAAATACATGATTTCGATAGGCTTATCGGCAACTTTATTTTTAGGGATATTGATATACGCTCCTTCATTGGCGAAAGCCGTATTAAGAGAGGTTAAACTTTCTTCCTTGTTTGCAATTTGGTTGAAATAAGTATCAATTACCTCTTTGTATTTCGGTTTGTTTAATACCGATGACATCAAGCACACATCAATTCCTTCATGTGTTGTTGCTGATAAATGAGAACTAAATATTCCGTCGATGAAGACTACTTTGTAGCTGTCTATTTCATGTAAGAAATATTTTTTTACATCACTGTACTGTACTGTATTCTCTTGTTTAGGGAATACGGTGAAGTCATTTTTTAAGATTGCATTTAGCGAAGTATATTTCCAAGCTTCCTCTTTTTTAGATGGAAACCCTTTGTTTTCAAAATTCTTTAATGCTGCTGTACGTACATCATGAAGCTCAGAGTGCACATCAACGCGTTCCTCAAAAGCCATAAAAGACGATACTAATTTTTCTTTTAAATCCATTTTATTATAGTTTGTTTAAAGTTTAAGGTTTAAAAGTTTAAAGTTATCTTGTGGTAACTTTAAACTTTAAACTTCAAACAAAAATTATGCTTCCTGCTCTTGTTTGATCCAGTCGTATCCTTTTTCTTCTAGTTCGTGTGCTAGTTCTTTTCCGCCTGATTTTACAATTTTACCATTGTATAATACGTGAACGAAATCCGGTACGATATAGTCTAATAAACGTTGGTAGTGTGTGATTACTACAATCGCGTTTTTGTCGCTTTTCAATTTGTTAACTCCGTTAGCTACGATACGTAATGCATCGATATCTAGTCCAGAATCAGTTTCATCAAGGATTGCTAATTTTGGTTCTAGCATTGCCATTTGGAAAATCTCATTACGTTTTTTCTCTCCACCGGAGAATCCTTCGTTAAGGGAACGCGATAAAAACTTACGGTCAATTTCTAATAATTCTGATTTCTCACGAATTAATTTCAACATTTCGTTAGCAGGCATTTCGTCTTGACCGTTTGCTTTACGGGTTTCATTGATGGCAGTTCTCATGAAGTTTGTCACTGAAACTCCTGGGATTTCTACTGGATATTGAAACGAAAGGAAAACGCCTTTGTGTGCTCTTTCCTCTGGTGCTAATTCAGCAAGATCTTCTCCATCTAATGAAATTTCACCGCCTGTTACTTCGTAGTTTTCGTTTCCTGCGATGATAGACGCTAGGGTACTTTTTCCAGCACCGTTTGGTCCCATGATCGCGTGAATTTCTCCTGCTTTTACTTCAAGATTAATTCCTTTTAATATTTCTTTGTCGCCTATTGAAGCGTGTAAATTTTTTATGCTTAACATCCTTTTTTAGTTGTTTAAAGTTTAAAGTTTAAAGTTCTTGTGTTTACTGAAACTTGGTTCCTTTAAAATCTTTCTTGTTTAAATATGATATAAAATTATTTATTTTTCCACTTAAATTTTCGAAGTCAGTTTTTAAAATTTCAAACTTAACAACGTCTATATAATTGTAATCTAGCACTCGGTATAATTGCGATCTTGTTTCTCCAGCGGAACCTTTGGCGATAGACAAAAATTGTCTAAATTCTAAATTTCCATTTCTTTCAAACCCTTCGGCAATATTATCCATTACGGAACCAGATGATGCTTTTATTTGATCTCTAAACCTGAAATCATTTTTCAAATCTGTTTCCAGAGCAATAAAATGAATTTCTTTGGCTAGTCGTCTGGCTTCTTTCCAAATTTCTAAATCTTCAAAACGTGTAATTGTAGCCATTTATTTTTGTTTAAATTTTAACGGTTAAAGTTACTCATAAGTTGCTCAACTTTAAACCTTAAACTTTAAACTAATTTTTAACCTACCGAACCTTCTAAACTTATCTCTAATAATTTCTGAGCTTCTACAGCAAATTCCATTGGTAGTTTGTTTAGAACTTCTTTGCTAAAACCATTTACGATTAAAGCAATTGCTTTCTCAGTTGGGATTCCGCGTTGATTGCAATAGAAAACTTGGTCTTCACCAATTTTACTTGTTGTTGCTTCGTGTTCAATTTTGGCAGATGGATTTTTACTTTCGATGTAAGGGAAAGTGTGCGCGCCGCAATTGTTTCCCATTAATAAAGAGTCACATTGTGAAAAGTTACGTGCATTGTCAGCACGCGGACTTATTTGTACTAAACCTCTATAGCTGTTTTGTGATTTACCCGCTGAGATTCCTTTTGAGATAATGGTCGATTTAGTGTTTTTACCTAAATGAATCATTTTAGTCCCAGTATCTGCTTGTTGGTAATTATTAGTTACAGCAATCGAATAAAATTCACCTACTGAATTGTCTCCTTTTAATATCACCGATGGATACTTCCAAGTTACAGCAGAACCTGTTTCTACTTGTGTCCAAGATATTTTTGCATTGGTTTCGCAAATTCCTCTTTTGGTTACAAAATTGAAAACTCCCCCTTTACCTTCTTTGTTTCCAGGATACCAGTTTTGTACAGTTGAATATTTAATTTCGGCATCTTCAAGTGCAATTAATTCCACTACTGCAGCGTGTAATTGATTTTCGTCACGGCTTGGCGCTGTACATCCTTCAAGGTAACTTACATAACTTCCCGCATCAGCAACGAGCAACGTTCTTTCAAACTGTCCAGTTCCTGCTTGATTGATACGGAAATAAGTAGATAATTCCATTGGGCAACGTACGCCTTTAGGGATATAACAAAAAGATCCATCAGAGAAAACAGCTGAATTTAAAGCAGCATAAAAATTGTCTTTTTGAGGTACTACAGTTCCAAGGTATTTACGAACTAATTCTGGATGCTCTTTAATAGCCTCAGAAATACTCATGAATATAATTCCTTTTTCTCCTAGTGTTTTCTTGAATGTTGTCGCTACAGAAACCGAGTCAACTACGATATCCATGGCTACATTGTTCATCATTTTTTGCTCATCAACAGAGATACCTAACTTTTTGTACATTTCTAAAAGTTCAGGATCTACATCGTCTAATGTTTTATTAGGGTCAACTGCTTTTGGTGCCGAATAGTAAGAGATCGCTTGAAAATCAGGTTTAGCATAATGTACGTTTGCCCATTCAGGTTCTGTCATTTCTTGCCAAGCACGAAAGGCCTCAATACGCCAGTCCGTCATCCATTGTGGTTCTTCTTTTCTAAGTGAAATGGCACGAACGATATCTTCATTTAACCCAATAGGGAAAGTGTCCGATTCTAGTTCGGTGTAAAAGCCATACTCGTATTCTTTGTTTTCGAGTTCGATTTTTAAGTCGTCTTCTGTGTATTTGCTCATTCTTATTTAAAGATTTAAAGGTTTACAGTTAGCTGTTGTGCTGTAACCTTTATTAATTGGTGTAATGTGTTTTTAAGTCTAATGTCATTTTGATCCTTTGATTTTGTGACAATTTACTTTTACCTATAAAGAGAAACTCTCTCCGCATCCACAAGTTCTAGTTGCGTTAGGATTGTTGAAAACAAAACCTTTTCCGTTTATTCCTCCAGAGAATTCTAAAATTGTTCCGGCTAAATAAAGGAAGGATTTTTTTTCTACAGCGATTGTTATGTCGTTGTCTATGAAAATCTTATCCTCTTCGTTTTTGGTTTTGTCAAATTTCAAATCATAAGATAAGCCAGAACATCCGCCGCTTTTTACACCCACTCTTACGTAGTCTGTAGCCGCGTCAAAACCGTCCTCGGTCATCAAATCGATAATTTTCTTTTTGGCAGTATCAGAAACCTTTATCATTGTTATATTGATTTTGTCTAAATTAACCACAAAGATAGTATATAAAAACCTTTTTCCATAATTGATAACATTTTTATAACTAATGATAAAATAGAAAAAAGTTATTGTCATAAATTAAGCTAAATGATATATATTTAACGGTTTTTAACTTACAAAATTTTTAACTAACATTAACTTTAACCATTTATGGAAGATTTATTACCTAAAAAAATGACCTACAATTTAGACTTTAAAGGAAAAGGAGGAGACTTTTTCGGGATTGTAATAGTCAATTGGCTTTTAACTATTGTGACTCTGGGAATCTATTATCCTTGGGCGAAAGCCAAAACATTGCAATTTTTTTGTGGAAAAACATCTTTAAACAACGATCCGTTTGCTTTTCATGGAACTGGTAACGAGATGTTTAAAGGGTTTATAAAAGCGATTATTTTGTTTTTTGGACTGTTTGCTATTATGGGAATTTTTATATATTTAAAATTGCCATTCGTTGGGATGTTACTCTTTTATTTAGGAATATTTGCTGTATTGCCTTTAGCTATACATGGGTCTTATCGTTATAGAATGTCTAGAACATCATGGCGAGGAATTCGTTTTGGATATAGAGGAGACAAGCAGGAGTTTGTAAAACTATTTTTTAAATGGTTCTTGTTAACGATTGTTACTTTTGGGATTTACGGAAGTTGGTTTCACATCAATATGCGTAAATATGTGTTTAGTAACATTCGTTTTGGTGATGCTGAGTTTGAGTATGATGGTGATGGTGGTGATTATTTTATGATGAATTTAAAAGGATATCTTTTGACACTCGTTACTTTGGGAATTTATAGTTTTTGGTGGCAAAAAGATATATTTGAATATTTTGTAAATAACTTATCATTACATAAAGAGGGTAAAAGCGTTGAACTTACTTCAACGGCTACTGGAGGTGATTTTGCAGGTTTGATTTTGACTAATTTACTTTTGATAATCTTTACTCTAGGTTTTGGTTATGCTTGGGCAGTTACAAGAACTATGAAATTTATTTTTGATCATATAAAAGTTGATGGTAACATAGACTTAGATAGTTTGCAACAAACCGAAGAGAATTTTAAAGACGCTACAGGTGATGATGTTAGCGATTTTTTAGATATTGACTTTATAGTGTAAAATATGATGCTACAGGCTGAAGCGATTTTATACGATGGAAAATCATCTGTTCCACAAAACATTATTGTTTTTCTGGACAAATACAAGCATGCCCTTTCTTTTCAAACGACCAAGGATGCTAAAAATGAATGGCACATTAAAGATATTGTTTTTGAAACTCTTGATACTGGTTTGCAATTGCAATACCAAGGTACTGATGCAGTACAAATTATAAAAATTTCAGATACGGATTTCATTAATAAGATCAAGGTTTTTAGAAAAGAGAATGGTCACGAAAACTGGTATGAAAAGTTGATTAACTCTGGATTTAAGACGCATGTGCTGTTAGCGTTGCTGATCTTTACCTTAATTGGGTTGACCTATGTCTATGTAATTCCTTGGTTTGGAGAAAAGGCAGTAGTAATTATTCCTGAAAGTTATGATAACACATTAGGCAGTAGCTTTGTAGAGCAGAGTTTGCTTTTTTCAGAGGTAGATTCGGCTAAAACAAAATCACTTAACGCTTTCGCAAATGAGTTGCAGCTTAACAACACCAAACCATTGCATTTTATCTATGTAAATGAAGATGTTGTTAATGCCTTTGCATTGCCCGATGGAACAATAGTTGTTTATTCAGGCATTGTAAACAAAATGGAGGATTATGATGAACTGGTAGCGCTTTTGGGTCACGAATCAGCACATGTTAATAGTAGGCATGCCATGAAAATGTTATGTCGAAATTTATCTGGTTATATTTTTATATCGGCTATTTTAGGAGATACTAATGGTGTGATGGCGGTCATTGGCGACAATGTGAATAGCTTGCAGTCACTTTCTTTCTCTCGAAAGTTTGAAGAAGAGGCTGACTTGAAAGGCTTGGAAATCGTAACCAAGAACAACGTGGATCCAAATGGTATGTCAAATCTTTTTAAAAGGTTACAATCTAATGGAAAGATGACTATCCCTCAATTTTTAAGTTCGCATCCCATGACAGAAGAACGAATCAAATATATCAATATGCTCAACAAGGGAAAAAAACATAAAATTCAAGAAAATGTAAAACTGAAAACACTATTTCAAGAACTGAAAGAATAATAGGCTTTTGCAAAGTACTTCAGTCGCAATTATTAGTTTAAAAGCTAGTTATTGCGACTTTTTTTTTGAGGGATATTAAAAGGTAAAATAAAGGTCAATCCATCAGAATCTGTTATATTTGACTATTAATGTATCTAAAAAACAAAACAATGAAATTATATCCCATAGAAACCGGAAACTTTAAATTAGATGGAGGAGCGATGTTTGGTGTGGTACCAAAAACGATTTGGAATAGAACCAATCCAGCCGATGCCAATAATTTAATTGATATTGCTGCACGATGCTTACTAATTGAAGACGGCAACCGACTCACATTGATTGATACCGGAATGGGAGACAAGCAGTCCGAAAAGTTTTTTGGATATTACTCCCTATGGGGTTCTCATTCTATGGATGCATCATTGGCCAAATATGGTTTTCACCGAGATGATGTAACCGATGTTTTTATGACCCATTTGCATTTTGATCATTGTGGTGGATGCGTGCAGTGGAACAGTGATAAAACAGGATACGAACCCGCTTTTAAAAACGCTAAATTCTGGTCGAATGAAAGTCATTGGGAATGGGCAACAAAGCCCAACCCAAGAGAAAAAGCTTCTTTTTTATCAGAGAATATTTTACCCATGCAAGAAAGTGGACAACTCAATTTTATCAAACGTCCAGATGGTGACTTTCTGGAACGGTCAGAGTTGGGTTTTGGAATTTTCTTTGCCGATGGCCATACCGAGAAACAAATGATTCCGCACATTCAATATAAAGATAAAACCATAGTTTTTTGTGCTGATTTATTGGCTACAGCCGGACATATTCCAGTTCCTTATGTAATGGGTTACGATACAAGACCATTATTGACAATGCCTGAGAAAACAAAATTTTTAAATGCCGCTGCTGATAACAATCACTATTTGTTTTTAGAGCACGATGCACACAACCAAATCATAACGGTGCAACACACAGAAAAAGGAGTGCGATTGAAGGATGTGTATGAATGTGATGAGATTTTGTAAACTAGACCTGTTTTTTGAGAATTATCATTTACAGCTAACAGTAATGACAAGTGATTTTTTGAGATCATAATGTACATTTTTTTTCTAAGTATGTGTAAGTTAACGACAAAGCGGTATTGTGGTTTTCGAATAAAACACGGCTAAATAGATTCATAATAGTTAAAAATTGTGTTTAAATGATGGTTTTAAGCTGAAAAAAGGTTTGTTTTTGGAATTAATTAGCAATATGTTTGCTTTCAAATTCGACAAAGAAAAAACCTATGAAAAAACCATTACTATTTTTAGTATTCCTATCATTTTTTGGAGCCAAAGCTCAAAAAGTAGATTTGGATCGATTTTACTTTAACACCAGTTATCAAATACTACCTAGAGAGCACGTTGATCTAGATAAAAGAACATTTGCGTCTAATGTAAAGTTAGGTGGAGCATTGCAGTCTTATGCAAATCCAACAGCAGTAAATGATAAAATTTACATTGAGGGCTGGAAAAAAGTTGAAGAAAATCCAACTGTTTCTATTGAACTTAATCTAGAAGATTTTGTTGAAAAAAGCGTAACTCCTCAAACGAGAGTTGAAGAGAAAAAAGATAAAGATGGTAAATTAATTAGTCGAGTAGAATATTATTATATAGTTTCAAAATATACAACTAGAGGATATGCAACGGTTAAAGGCCCAATAACACCAACGCCATTAACTGAGCAACAGATTGAGGCAGAAAAAGCAAAGCAGGCTTCTGTAGCGTCAAATCGTTTCTTGAAGAATGCAGTTGTAAAAAAAGATACTACTGCTACAGAGAATGATGGTTTTAGATTAAGTTTTAATGGTGAATTAGAATACAAATCAAAAGAGTATTCGGATAATATATCGCCAATGAAAGAGTATATCTTGAATAAATCTTCTATTCGCGATAAAACTTTGAGAGATTTTGCAGATAACTCCTTAAATAGTCTGTCTTATAAAATCAACTCTGTTTATGGTTTTAGAGTAAGAAATGACACTCCAATTTTATGGATTTTGGATGCTAAAAGTGAAGAGGGGCAAACTCAAATCGAAGCAATTCAAGCTGTTAAAGCCTTGTTTGCTACAATGAAAGCAACTGAGCCAATCACAGATTTGAAAGCAAATATGCAGCCCTTAATTGAGTATTTTGATTCATTAAAAACGAAGTATACAGAAGATTCTAAGCCTGCTCGCAAAATGAGATATTCTGCTTATTACAATTTAGCAGTGATTTACTTAATGTTAGATGAACCAGAGAAATCGATAGCTGAGTCAGAAAAGCTTATTGCAAATGATTATGATAAAAGTGATGGTAAAGGTCTTATTGAACAAGCCAAAAGCGTAATCGAAAGTTTTAAATTAGCAAAAACAAATACAAGACATAACCCAGCCTTAAAATAAACAAAAATGAAAAAAATTACAAAAACAATTATTCTGTTGTTGGTAGCGAGCATGAGTCATGCTGGTTTTGCTCAATCTGATGCAGATAATAAATTAAATTTAAGAGGGCCAGTTCCTCCAGTGGATGCTCAATATGGCAAATACAAAACATACCAAATAGTACTAGATCTTGCTCCTGGTTTAGAAAAAAGCATGAATAATAAAAGTGCTCCCTTTTCATTAGAGAAGATTACTAAAAACTTTGCGATTTCAGGTTTAAAAAAACAAGACAACGGCGAGTTTAAAATTAAATATACATTAACTCGTTATGAATTAGTGAATGACGAGGACTACGTAGAAACGTACTATCAAAAAGCACCAGCATATTACATTGGATTGGAGTCAAATTTAGAAATTCAAGATAAAGATGGCAAGACCATTTATAAAAGGTATACAACGCCTAAAGTAAGTATGTATGTTATTAACCCAACGGATACATATGAAGGATTGGTATATAAAATATTAAACAAAAACTTTTATGACATGATTCAAGAGTTTGAAGGCTTTTACTTATATGGCCCTAAAATTGATGGATTACAGTATTTTAATATTGAGAAAAAGAAAAAATCTAAGTCAGATTTTAATCCAGAAGAATTCAATCAATCCGTTCAGGTTTTACCAACTTTAGTAGACGTAGATAGAGAAAATTGGGGCGAGTTGTTTGGAGAAGCTCAAAAATATTGGAAAGAATTTTTGAATTTCGAAGACAAAAATGATGAAGATTTACAGAAAAAAGTAAGATTTAGCGCTAATTACAATTTAGCATCTACAAATATTCTTTTAGGACAAGTAGACGAAGCTTCAAATTATTTAAACGGAGTAAAAGAAAATGAAAAAAGCTTCTTAGGTATTAGATTTCATCAGCCGTTTTTAAGTGGTTTGATTACTGATATTGATAAGTACAAAAAAGTAACTGAAAAAGCATTAACGATAGAAGCGATTCAAAAAGAGCCAGTTTTAGCTTCTTACAAGAAAGCAGCAACTGCTTTTAGATATGCTGAGTTTGAAGGTGAAGTTCTAGATACAGATTCTAAAATCTTTAAAGGTAAGGTGAGGATTTTGAGTGATTACCCAGAGTTAATTGACTTAAGAACACAACAAACAGTTTCTGGATTTAGATCGATGATGGACGGAATTGGATCAGAAAAGAGTAGTGTTAGAATCTTTGTAGAAGGAGCAAAGAAACCGGAGAGAACAAACTTAAAGAAGGTTGTTAACATCAAAGACAACGAAGGCAGGTTGTATATCGTTGGAAAAACAGGTAAAGGAGTTGGTATAACTTCTGATGTGAATACAAAAAGATATTCATTATTTGAAGAAGTTAAAAAAGGATCTAAAGTATCTTTATATCATGAATTTTTCCCACAAGATGATTATACTTTGAAAAAACCAGCTGAGGACGAATTTTTTAGCCCACCAACATTGTTTGGAAGAAAAAAAGCTTTAAAAGAATATTTTTCTGATTGCCCTCAAATGATTGAAAGCATTGATAAAGGAAGTTACGATTTTGAAAATAAAGAAACATACATCAAGATGTTTGATGATTATTCTAAATTCTGTGCAAAATAATTTTGTACCATGATGAAATAAGAAAGGGCTGTCTGTTTAAGGCGGCCCTTTTTTTGAGCTACTTTTAATATTGAATGTTAGGTGTTTTTTACAAGCCTTTAAAATTGATGTAACAAATCTTAACTTAGTGTTAATCGTTTCTTTTTTGTAACAAAATCTATTATTTTAGACAAATAATTAAAATCAATAAACAAATTACACATGAATACCATTAAACCCATTTGTATTTCTGCTTTTGCCGTACTGGTTCTTGCAGGATGTGGAGCCCAAAAACAAGCGATTAGTTTACCCAGTTTACCTGCTATTACAGCACCATTAAACGTTAAAAAAGTAGCGCAATTAAAAGAAAATGAGCTACAACGCTGGAGCCACTTGGATATAGTGAAGGATACCATTCCGGGAATGAGTGTTGATCGAGCGTATGCTGAATTGCTTAAAGATAAAAAAGGAATCCCTGTAATTGTAGGAATTGTAGATTCGGGTGTGGATATTGAGCACGAAGATTTAAAAAATGTTCTTTGGACGAACACTAAAGAAATTGCTGGAAACGGCATCGATGATGATAAAAACGGATATGTAGATGATATTCATGGTTGGAACTTTCTTGGAGACATCACAAAAGAAAACTTAGAATACGAAAGAATTATCAAAAATAAAGATCTTGTTGATGATGCTACTTATCAGGCAGCTAAAAAACTGAATGATAAAAAAGTAGGTGATGCTGCTGCAGGAAAACAACGATTAGAAGCTACATTAGAAGGAGTTGCCTCTAGCGACGCTGTTTTGGTTAAGCATTTAGGGAAAGCGGTGTATACTGCCGACGATGTAAAAGCTATTGTATCTAATGATCCAACGGTTCAATCTAGTAAAGCAACGATGCAACAAATGTTATCGTATGGTATGCCAGTAGTAGATCTTAAAGAAGCGATCAAAAAGCAATTAGACGACCAAATAGCACTAGTGAATGGCGACAATTTAAAACAAGATTACCGTAAAGTGGTGGGTGATAATCCCGATGATTTCACAGACAATAAATATGGAAATAATAACGTAATGGGACCAGACAAAAATGAAATTTTGCATGGAACTCACGTTGCTGGAATTGTAGCACAATCAAGATACAATAATTTAGGAGGAGATGGTGTTGCTGCTAATGTTCAAATTTTGACTGTTCGTGCTGTACCAGACGGTGATGAGTACGATAAAGATATAGCTTTAGGAATTCGTTACGCTGTTGATAACGGAGCAAAAGTAATCAACGGAAGTTTTGGAAAAAGCTTTTCACCACACAAACAATGGGTATATGACGCTATTAAATATGCAGAGAAAAAGGACGTATTGATTGTTCATGCAGCTGGTAATGATGGGAAAGATATTGATAGTTATGACAATTACCCGAATGACTCTGATGATAAGAAAACAGAATTTGCTGATAATATGATTACCATCGGGGCATTAAACTTTGAATACGGTGATAAAGTGGTAGCACGTTTTTCTAACTTCGGAAAAGTGAATGTGGATGTATTTGCTCCTGGAGTAAAAATCTATGCAACAACACCTAATAATACCTACAAGTATTTACAAGGAACATCAATGGCATCGCCTAATGTTGCTGGAGTTGCAGCAATAATCCGTTCGTATTATCCTAATTTGACTGCTTCACAAGTAAAACATATTTTAATGGACTCAGGTGTAGCTATTACTACAGACGTTGTGGTAGGCGGAAACCCAAAAGACAGTCGTTCATTTACAGCTTTGTCACAATCAGGTAAAATTGTAAATGCTTACAACGCATTACTTATGGCAGACAAAATGTCAAAAAAATAATTCCAAAATAGTATTAATCAATTGGAAGAACAGCCGTTCTTCCATTTTTTATTTTATAAAAAGATGAAAAAATTTCTTTTACTTTCATTCGTTTCTTTGAGTATTGGATCGCTATCTGCGCAAAGTTCTAAATATTGGCAACAACATGCCGATTATAAAATGAACGTGACCATGGACGTGAAAAACTACCAATACAAAGGAACACAAGAGTTAGTGTACACCAATAATTCTAATGATACGCTTAAAAAAGTGTATTACCATTTGTTCAACAATGCCTTTCAACCGGGTAGTGAGATGGATGCAAGATTACATAGTATCAAAGATCCTGACGGAAGAATGGTTAATAAGGTAAAAATTGATGGTAAGGATGTAAAAGTAAGCCGTATCGAAAGTTTGAAACCAAATGAAATAGGGTATTTAAAAATCACTAATTTTAAACAAGATGGTGTTGTTGCTGCTGCAAAAACAGTAGGTACCATTCTAGAAGTGACTTTGGCTAAAGCTATTTTACCCAATAGTCAATCCACTTTTACACTTGATTTTGACGGACAAGTTCCGGTACAAATACGTCGTTCTGGACGCAACAATTCCGAAGGGGTTGAGCTATCAATGTCACAATGGTATCCAAAGTTGGCCGAATTTGATTTTGAAGGATGGCATGCTGATCCATACATTGCAAGAGAATTTCATGGTGTTTGGGGAAATTTTGATGTAACAATCAACATTGATGCAGCTTATACAGTAGGAGGTTCAGGGTATTTGCAAAATCAAAACGAAATAGGTCATGGTTACCAAGACCAAGGAGTAGTGGTTTCGATTCCTAAAAAAACAAAAACATTAAGTTGGCATTTTGTGGCGCCTATGGTACATGATTTTACTTGGGCTGCTGATAAAGAGTATATTCATGATGTTGTAAAAGGACCTAATGATGTGGCTTTGCACTTTTTATACAAAAACTATCCTAAAACTGTCGAAAACTGGAAAAAACTAGAGCCTATGATGGTGAAGGTGATGGATTTCTACAATAAAAACATTGGGAATTATCCCTACAAGCAATACTCTTTTATTCAAGGTGGAGATGGTGGAATGGAATATGCAATGTGTACTTTAATGTTAGGAAACGGGACACTTGAAGGAATTTATGGAACCGCAACACATGAATTGGGACACTCTTGGTTCCAACACATTTTGGCTTCCAATGAGTCAAAACATCCTTGGATGGACGAAGGTTTTACGACTTATGTCGAAGATTTAGCCATCAACGACTTATCAGATAAAAAAGTAACAAATCCTTTTGCAGGAAATTACAAAGCATATTATAGCTTAGTAAACTCAGGAAAAGAGCAGTCACAGTCAACACACGGAGATCGTTATGATGAAAACAGACCCTATAGTATTTCATCTTATGTAAAAGGAAGTTTGTTTTTATCGCAATTGCGTTATGTGATAGGGGAGGACAAACTGGCCGAAACGGTTAAAAGATATTACCATGATTTTAAATTCAAACACCCAACGCCTAATGATATCAAGAGAACTGCTGAACGCGTTTCGGGAGCAAATCTAGATTGGTATTTAGTAGACTGGACAGAGACGACAAACACGATTGATTATGGTATCAAAGCCGTTACCGAAAACGGAAATCAAACTACAGTAAGTCTAGAAAGAATAGGTAGAATGCCAATGCCTATTGACCTATTGGTGGAATATACTGACGGAACTACAGAAAGTTTTTACGTACCCTTGCGTATGATGAATTACGAGAAAGAAAATCCAAATCCTGCTGTAAAAAGAACCGTTTTAAACGATTGGACTTGGGCTGCTTCTAATTATGATTTTACAATTGCTAAGGCAAAAAGTACCATCAAGAAAATCACTATTGACCCAAGTGGGTTAATGGCTGATGTGAAACAGGAGAACAATGTTTTTCAGCAATAAACAATTCTAATGAATCTAAAATACAACGAAGTTGATAAAACAATTGAGGTAAAAGATGGCTTAAAAACACATCTTTTTCTAATGAAATTCTTAATGATCGTTACGTTAACCAATTCGATGCTGAATTTATCAGATGTGGTTACAAGCACTTTTGGATATGTTACCATAATCTGGCTTATTCTAGGAGTAGTTGCTGGTGGGTTTCTGTATCATTTTATATTTAAAAGAACAGGTTTAGAAAAAATTCCAGCAGATCAAATTCAGGGATTTAATGAACGTGTTTCATCCGGAAGGAAAAAGTATTCCCTCAGTTTGAAAAATGGAAAAACCCGAGATTTACCAGAAGTAAAAACGGCTGAAGAAGCAAAAAAAGTAACTACAATGCTTAAAAAAAATGGCGTTTTAGTTTAAAAATAAAAGAGTCGCAAAAGGTATTTTTTGCGACTCTTTTTTGTTAGTAAAGATGCTAAAAGGCTTGTTGTATTCAAGCTGTGGAAACACTAAATTTGTATCAAAACATATTAAATACAGCTTATGAAACCTACCGTAACGATTATAGGTGCTGGAATCTCAGGATTATCGGCCGCAATACACTTACAGCGTCAAGGATTTGCTGTCAAGATACTTGAGGCTAGTGACCGAGCTGGAGGTCGTATAAAGACTGATGTTGTAAAGGGATTTTTATTAGATAGAGGGTTTCAGGTTTTGTTAACATCCTATCCAGAGGCTAAGGAGCTATTAGATTATGACAGCTTAAATCTCAAACGTTTTTTACCAGGAGCTACTGTATTGTATGATGGTGGAACCTTTGAAATAGCAGATCCTTTTAGACGACCTTCGGCTTTGTTAGCAACTGCTTTTGCACCAGTAGGTTCATTAAAAGACAAAGCCAATACTTTTTTTCTAAAAAAGAAATTAGTCAGTAAATCTATAGAGACACTATTTGCACAAAAACAACAATCGAGTTACGATCAATTAAAAGCATACGGCTTCAGTCAAAAAATGATTGACCGATTTTTTAAGCCGTTTTTTTCAGGCATTTTTCTAGAAGACGACTTACAAACACCTAATAGAATGTTTGATTTTGTGATGAAGATGTTCTCTGAGGGAGATGCCGCTGTTCCTGCATTGGGAATGGAGGAGATTCCGAAGCAGCTTGTTAAACAATTGCCCGATGGTTGTATTCAGTACAATACTGCCGCAACCGCGATAGAGGGAAATACTATAATTACAGCAAATGGTGAAAAAATTATTTCAGACACAATTCTTATTGCTACTGAAGCCAATCGTTTTATAGCCAAATACAAACCCGAAATAACACTTGCGCATCAGTCTGTTACCAATGTTTACTTTGAAACTCTTGTAGCACCATCTGATAAGGCGGTAGTGATCTTGAATGCTTCGAGTAATAGGCAAATAGTAAATAACTTAACAGTCATGTCTAATGTGAGCAAGCAATATGCTCCAGACGGAAAAGTGCTTGTTTCTGTTTCGTGCAACGGAATTTTAGGTCTGAGTGAACAAGAGTTGATTGATAAAATTAAAAGCGAATTAACGCCTTGGTTTGGTCAGGAATTACAAGATTGGGAGCTTCTTAAATCCTATGAGATTCAATACGCCTTGCCAAAATTAAAGGAATTGAAAGACGATGTCAGCTTGACTGATGTGAAATTAGCCGATAATTTATATTGTTGCGGGGATCATTTAATGAACGGTTCTATTAATGCCGCAATCAAATCAGGACGGCTTGTTGCTACGTTCATCGCTAATGAAAACAATAAAATATAGCATTTTAAAAACGGTAAAGCATAAAAAAAACAGAAGTTACTTAGTAAGTTTCTTCTGTTTTTTTTATGTGTAAAAAGGTTGTTGTCTAGCCCCGGTAGCAGCGGTATCTCCCAATTTAGAAAAACAAGGCTTTTTTCAAGCCGTAGTTTTTATTGATTGGGAATATAGCGAATGACGGGAGGGATCGTTTTGAGATGCAGGTAGTGGTGCTCCTACAAACGACAACACTTATTTTATTCTTCTAATTTTCGTAAATTTTCCAGCATATCTTGCGTCATAGTCTCTAGATCGTATTGATGTTTCCATCCCCAATCTGCTCGGGCGTTGCTGTCATCGATGCTAGCAGGCCAGCTGTCGGCAATTTTTTGACGGAAGTCAGGCTCGTACGTAATCTCAAATTCTGGAATGTGCTTCTTGATTTCGGCAGCAATTTCGGTTGGTGTAAAACTCATGGCAGCCAAGTTGTATGACGAGTGAATTTTAATTTGATCAGCAGGTGCTTGCATGATTTTTATGGTAGCAGCAATAGCATCTTCCATATACATCATGGGCATTTTAGTCTCAGAGGATAAAAAGCATTCGTAATTTTTATCGGCTAGTGCTTTGTGAAAAATATCTACAGCATAGTCTGTTGTTCCACCACCAGGAGGCGATGACCAGCTAATTAAGCCCGGATAACGGATGCTACGCACATCTACTCCAAAGATATTATGGTAGTATTCGCACCATCTTTCACCAGCTTGCTTGCTGATTCCATAAACAGTAGATGGTTCCATTATGGTGTATTGTTGGGTGTTTTCTTTAGGAGTTGTAGGTCCAAAAACGGCAATACTAGACGGCCAGAATATTTTTTTGATTTTTCCGGCTTTCGCCAAATTTAAAACGTGGAATAACGAATTCATATTTAGATCCCATGCAAAAGCAGGATTCTTCTCAGCAGTTGCCGAAAGTAGGGCAGCCATCAAATACACATCGGTAATTTCATGAATCTCTACTAAATGCTCAATTTGATTAAAATCTAAAGCGTTAATTACTTCAAATGGACCTGAATTGACAACATCAACATTTAGTTTTCTAATGTCGGATGCAATCACATTATCGGTTCCGTATATTTTTCTTAGCGAAAGAGTTAACTCGGTGCCAATCTGGCCACAAGCTCCAATAATCAATATTTTTGTACTCATTTTGAATCTAGTTTAAAAAACAAAGATAACGTTTTCGTAAACAGTTTAATGGCTCGGCGATGAGTTTGCCAATAGTCTATTCAAACACTTAAAATCGTTATTTTATAAATACCTTTTTAGGATTATTGGTGTTAAAAACGCAGTGTTTGAGACGGAATTCTAAATCCTGTTTTGAGACCTCGATTTAGAAATTTACTTTGTAACTTTGTACTTTAATCGAATAATGATGAAATATAAAATTATATATACTTTTTTGCTAATGTTTGTTCTTGCTTCTTGTAAAAACGACGACCAAAAAAGGGTTGCCGAAAATCAAAAGGACACTAAAAAAAAGGAAGTTGTATTTGCAAACATCAGTAAAGGTTGGGTTTTTTATGATACTCCAGTTACTGAGGCGGCTGAGGCTACTGTAAGCTCTTGGAGTGAATTTCGTCAATTCTTGGCTGAATTGGCTATTAAGCCAAAGAAAACCATTGGTGCGTTTCAACAGCGATCAACAGCGATTTCTAAGAAAGCCATGGAACTCAACACTAACATTCCGCCTCAATTCAATACACCTCAAATTAAAAGCAGAATTTCGACTTTAATTACTAAGGTGCGCATGCTGGATTTAATGATTCATTTAGACAATATCCCTGATAAAAAAGTGGTGCGTCTCGTGGCCGAAATAAATATTGAATTGACATCCTTGCAAAGGCAAATGGATAAAATTGTAGACAAAAGTAAAATACCGGTTGAAGAAGGGGAGTCTGATTTAAAACAAATGATGGACCCATCACGCGCAATTCCAGATATGCCAGTCAATCCTAATACCCCTAGAGTTGAGTAAAAAAAATCTATACAATATATACGATAGCTCTCCAAAAACGAAACAAATTGTGGAGCGCTTACAAGAAAATAATCAAGTAAAAATACATTTGACGGGCTTGCTAGGTTCATCAGTCTCATTTGTAGCACAAGCGGTTTTTAAGAAGGCCGAACTTCCTTTTTTAGTGGTGTTAAATAATAAGGAGGAAGCCGCTTATTATTTGAATGATCTAGAGCAAATGATTGGAGAACAAGACGTCTTGTTTTACCCTGGATCTTTCCGTCGTCCGTATCAAATTGAAGATACGGATAATGCAAATGTTTTATTACGTGCTGAGGTGCTCAACCGCATCAATTCGCGCAAGAAACCAGCGGTGATTGTTACCTATCCTGAAGCACTTTTTGAAAAAGTAGTCACGCGTAAGGATTTAGACAAAAACACTTTAAAAGTGGCTGTTGGCGATAAGATTTCTATTGATTTTATCAATGAGGTTTTATTTGAATACGAATTTAAAAGAGTCGATTTCATCACAGAACCGGGAGAGTTTTCCGTGCGTGGAGGAATTGTCGATGTGTTTTCATTTTCGAATGATAATCCGTACCGAATCGAGTTTTTTGGTAACGAAGTGGATAGTATTCGTAGTTTTGATGTAGGCACGCAGTTGTCTATTGAAATTCAGAAAAAAATCACCATTATTCCGAATGTCGAGAATAAAATATTTCAGGAAAATAGAGAAAGCTTCTTGGATTATATTGCCGAGAAAACGGTTATTTTTATTCAAAACACCGAAGATTTATTTGTACAATTAGACAAGCAATTTGCGATAGCAGAAGAAGCTTTTGAAAAATTATCCAAAGACATCAAGCACGCCACGCCAGAACAATTATTTTTAAATCAAGCCGCTTTCATCAAGAGAGCAGTCGATTTTTCGGTGGTGGAATTTGGTTCCAAAGCTATTTTTAGAACAACAAAAACATTCGAATATCACATTAAGCCACAACCGTCGTTCAACAAGCAATTTGATTTGTTATTGAACAACCTGAGTGAAAATCATTTTAATGGGTATAAAAATTATCTTTTTTGTTCGAATGATGCACAGGTAAAAAGGTTTCATGTCATTTTTGAAAACCTTGACGAACCTAATGCGGAGAATATTAGCAAGCAATACAACAGCATTGTTTTGCCTATTTATCAAGGTTTCATTGATGAAGAAAACCAAATTGCGTGTTATACAGACCATCAAATTTTTGAACGTTACCACAAGTTCAACATCAAAAATGGCTATTCGAAAAAACAAAACATCACTTTAAAGGAATTAACAACACTATCAGTTGGAGATTATGTAACGCACATCGACCATGGAATAGGTCGTTTTGGTGGGTTGCAAAAAATTGATGTGGAGGGTAAAACCCAAGAGACAATTAAGTTAGTCTATGCTGATAATGATATTGTTTATGTGAGCATTCACTCGCTGCACAAAATTTCAAAATACACGGGTAAAGACGGTACGCCGCCTAAAATATATAAAGTAGGTTCAAGTGCTTGGAAAACGTTAAAGCAAAAAACCAAAGCACGGGTTAAGAATATTGCGTTCAATTTGATTCAGCTGTATGCCAAAAGAAGATTGGATAAAGGATTTCAGTTTGCTCCCGATAGCTATTTGCAAAACGAATTAGAGAGTTCGTTTATCTATGAAGATACGCCGGATCAAACGAAATCGACTGCCGAAGTAAAAGCCGACATGGAAAGTGATCGCCCAATGGATCGCTTAGTTTGTGGAGACGTAGGTTTTGGGAAAACCGAGGTGGCAATCCGTGCTGCTTTTAAAGCAGTGGATAATAGTAAGCAAGTGGCGGTGTTAGTACCAACAACTATTCTAGCTTACCAACATTATCGCACTTTTACAGAGCGTTTAAAAGACATGCCGGTATCTATTGGGTACTTAAACCGTTTTAGAACTGCCAAGCAAAAAGCCGAAACACTTAAATTATTAGCCGAAGGAAAACTTGATATCGTTATTGGTACGCATCAATTAGTGAATAAAAATGTAGTTTTTAAAGATTTAGGTTTACTAATTGTAGATGAAGAACAAAAATTTGGTGTCAATGTAAAAGACAAATTAAAAACAATAGCTGCTAATGTGGATACGTTGACTTTAACAGCAACACCTATCCCTAGAACGTTACAGTTCTCCTTAATGGCCGCACGTGATTTATCTGTAATTACAACTCCTCCACCCAATCGTTATCCTATTGAGACAAATGTGGTTGGTTTTAGCGAAGAGATGATTCGGGACGCAATTTCGTATGAAATTCAGCGTAACGGACAAGTTTTCTTCATCAATAATAGAATTGAAAACATCAAGGAAGTAGCTGGTATGATTCAGCGTTTAGTTCCTAATGCAAGAGTAGGAATTGGCCACGGCCAAATGGAAGGTAAAAAGTTAGAAGAATTGATGCTCGCTTTCATGAACGGAGAATTTGATGTGCTAGTGGCTACAACAATTATCGAAAGCGGATTAGATGTTCCCAACGCCAATACCATTTTTATCAATAACGCCAATAATTTTGGATTGTCTGATTTGCATCAAATGCGAGGTCGCGTAGGACGTAGCAATAAAAAAGCATTCTGTTATTTTATATGTCCTCCTTATTCAGCCATGACGGATGATGCTAGAAAACGTATTCAAGCGTTAGAACAATTTAGCGAACTAGGAAGTGGTTTCAATATTGCCATGAAGGATTTAGAGATTCGTGGTGCAGGTGATTTATTAGGTGGGGAACAATCTGGTTTTATCAACGAGATTGGTTTTGATACCTATCAAAAAATCATGAATGAAGCCATCGAAGAATTAAAAGAGAACGAATTCAAAGATTTATATCCTACGGAAAATAATATCGAAACAAAGGAATACGTAAAAGACCTTCAAATTGATACCGACTTTGAACTATTATTTTCAGATGAGTACATTAATAATATTAGTGAGCGTCTTAATTTATACAACGAATTAGGGGCAATTAAAAACGAAGAAGATTTACAAATTTTCCAGAAGAAATTAATTGACCGTTTTGGCCCTATGCCTCCACGTGCGATTGCGTTAATGAACAGCATCAGGATCAAATGGATTGCTAGCGGCATTGGAATTGAAAAATTAGTGATGAAACAAGGCAAGATGATTGGGTATTTTGTATCCGATCAACAATCGGATTATTACCAATCGAATCGTTTTATGTCAGTGATGCACTTTGTTCAAAAGCAGAGTGCGCTTTGCAAAATAAAAGAAAAAGTTACTCCTAATGGTTTGCGTTTGTTATTGACTTTTGACAATGTAAAATCTACCCGAAGAGCTTTAGAATTAATGAAAATGCTAGGCGGGATAGAAGATTAAATAGCTTTTTAAAGAATAGTAGAAAAAGAAAAGCGTCCAATCATTTATGATTTGGACGCTTTTTTTATGGTATAGAATTTTAGAAAAACATCCAAAATTCAAATAATACCAATACTATTATAAAATAGTTCTATTGTCAGTTCGAGCCGAGTCGAGAACCACTCTTGCCTCACGACTGCACTCGATGGCCAAAAAATATTTTAGATTGTAGTGTACTGGTTTTGATATAATATAAAGAACATTACTTTTTTCAAAAAACACAATCTCTTTACGCAAAGCTTGTCCGTTGTTCGGAGAAGCTATGTGCGAGTACTTTTAATTCTTCAAATCCTTAATCACTTTAAAAGCCACATTAACTTGGTCTTCGCTTACTAAGATTGTAAATTCATTGGAGGTAGAAATCACCTCATTAATGATAATCCCTTCCCAAGCCAAACGTTGAAAAATGAAATAGTAAATCCCAGGAACAGCAATATTTTCTTTAGGTAATTTTACAGTGATAGAAGCTAGGTTTTCTAATTTCTGAATCAATTTTTCACCTATAAAGTGTTTGTCAACAAGATTGCTTACACTATTACTAATAACAATATTAGTTTCATTAACGCCTCTTGATGAGGTATAAAAAACATCAGGCAATGCATTAATATCCGAAATTAAATCAGCTTGTTTATTAAGTACTGTTTCAGACACTGCAAATGTATAATCAGTCAAAGCAGATCGAACAGTGATTTCACCAATATTCTTAATGACTTTGTTTATTTTATGATTCAATCGAAAGTCTAGTTCCTCGGTGAGTCGTTTTAATGACATAACGATTGCGCCTTGTTTTACCTCTTTTCCAAA
Source organism: Flavobacterium muglaense (assembly GCF_014305155.1). Taxonomy (GTDB): domain Bacteria; phylum Bacteroidota; class Bacteroidia; order Flavobacteriales; family Flavobacteriaceae; genus Flavobacterium; species Flavobacterium muglaense. The sequence continues at coordinate 4,375 of NZ_JACRUK010000042.1, read as the reverse complement.
TTCACTTTCTAATTCAGACATGATATTTCTAGACAAAGAAGTCAGATTGATGATTCCAAGTGATAAAGCATTCAATAAAAAAGGCTTTGTTTTGATGTAATTCTCTACGATTGAAGAAACGGTTTTCATAATAAATTAGGTGTTTATACTTAGTTTTAGTAGTTAGTTCAGTTTGTTGTTGTGTCAAAAACCGCTACAAATATAAATAAAAAACAATTTGTTACAAATATAACACGCGTAAATTCACTTAAAAATGATAAAAAGCATCTATAAGGTGTTCAATTACAAAAGATTTGCCTTCTTTATGGATCGCAATGATGTCAAAACGCACATCAACATCCATGTCTTTTTCAACTACGTAGGCATCGACTGCTTTAACAAGCAGCTGTATTTTTTTTGGTTTTACAAAATCCTGTGGTAAACCAAATTCAATAGAGGAACGTGTTTTAACTTCAACAATGGCAAGCGTGTTTTCTTTTTTAGCAATAATGTCAATTTCGGCTTTTTGAAAAGTCCAGTTGGTGTTGAGAATTTCGTAACCGTCCTTTTGTAAAAACGCAACAGCCATCTCTTCACCAAACTTACCTAACTCATTGTGTGCTGCCATTTGCGCTGTTTTTACAGTATTCGAAAATTAAAAAAAAATTATTCAAAAGTAACAGATGCCGTACTGCTATTTACGTTCATCTGTACAGTAGCACCTAGAACTAGTGCACGATTGTCTCTTATATGCCCTGCTGGGAAATTATAAATAACAGGAATATTGTAGTTCTTAATTACGTCTTCAACAATTTCTACCGCGTTTTTGCCCCAGGGAATGTCGTTGTCTTTCATTTGCGTCATCGAGCCCACAATAATTCCTTTAACGCTTTCAAGACAACCGTTGCGTTTTAGGTTCATCATCATACGGTCAATATGGTAGAGGTATTCATCCAGGTCTTCGATAAATAATATTTTGTCCTTGCATTCAATTGCCGATGGTGATCCTAGTAAACTATATAAGATGGACAAATTTCCACCTACTAATTCTCCAGTAGCAGTTCCCATTTTGTTTTTAACGTCAGATGGAATGCTGTATGTTAGTTTTTCTCCAAACAAGGAAACACGCATGCTTTCAATTGCATCTGCAGTTGCTCTTGCTACCGTAACAGGCATTATTCCATGGATAGATTTGTACCCCATGGTGTTCAGTTGATTGTGTAAAACGGTAATATCGCTAAAACCTACAATCCATTTTGGATGCTGTTTGAATTTTGCAAAATCTAATAAATCAACCATTCGTACAGTTCCATAACCTCCTTTTACACACCATATCGCTTTGATGTTTGGGTTGTCCATTTGTGTTTGAAAATCAGCAGCACGTTGCTCATCAGTACCAGCAAGTTGGTTGTAATCTAAGCCTATCGTTTTGCCTATCACGACTTCTAGCCCCCAACTGTGTAATAAATCAATTGCTGGTTTTAGATTGTTGTCTATGTTTTTTCTAGCGGTAGAAACGATGGCAACCGTATCTCCTTTTTGTAAAATAGGTGGTGTAATCATTGTTGTTTGTGATTGACTATTGAATGAATGGATAATGAACATGAAAAGCAGGAATTTTTTCCAACCAAAATCATTCGTTAAGTTCCAAAATGGTTTGGTTAACATGGCTTGTATATTTTTGATTGTGATTAATTGTATCGTTCCCAACTCGGTTTCAAACAAAGATAACAATTTTGAAAATATTTTATTATTTAGTTCCATAAATGAAGTATTTTTACTTCAAGGTATCTTTTGATTTGTTACTACTATTTAAATGCTGCTTATGAAAATTTCACGATTATTGCTGTTTTTCATTTTAGGCATGCCATTGTCTAATGGTATAGCACAGCAAAAAAACTATTCGATTCATACGGTTGCTTTTTACAATTTCGAAAATTGTTTTGACACTATAAATGATCCTAATACAAATGATGATGAGTGGACGCCAAAAGGAGCGCAGCATTGGACAGCTGCTAAATACCATCAAAAACTACAAAACCTAGCTCGGGTCATTTTCGAAATCGGTTCTTCAGAAAACGCAAACTCCCCTACGTTTATAGGTTGTTCAGAGATTGAAAATCGTGGGGTACTAGAAGATTTAGTGCAGCAGTCCAAAATTATAAATAAGGATTACGGGATTATTCATTTCGATTCGCCAGATAAACGCGGTATTGATGTTGCCTTATTGTTTCAAAAAAAATATTTCCGACCTACAAGTTATACTAACATTCCTTTGTATGTCTACAATGGCGCTATTAAAGTCAAAGAAAAAGAAACCACAGAAGCACTGGAAAGATCCGATGATGACGTAGAAGTGAGTCCGCAAAGCAATCGTGTTTTCACAAGAGATCAGCTATTAGTAACCGGTTTTCTAGAAGGCGAGGAGATACATATTATAGTCAATCACTGGCCATCACGTTCTGGTGGGGAGAAAAAATCAAGCCCTTTTCGTGAAGCAGCAGGTGCTTTGAATAGAAAAATTATGGATTCTTTACAGCGCATTAATCCCAATGCCAAGGTAATTACTTTGGGAGATTTAAATGATGGACCTTTCAATAATAGCGTTAAGAAAGCGTTGGGTGCCAAAGCTAAAAAAGAAGATGTGCCTGCAATGGGCGTGTTCAATCCTTTTGAAGAGATGGCGAAAAAAGGACTGGGTACGATTGCGTTTAGAGATTCATGGGATATTTTCGACCAAATTATGGTAACCCAATCACTCATTCAAAACGACTTTTCGACCTACCAGTATTGGAAAGCCGGGATTTACAATAAACCATTTTTAATACAAAGCACAGGTTTGTACAAAGGTTATCCCAAACGACATTCGGCCACCGAAGTAGGTTTTAGTGATCACTTCCCGGTCTACATCTATTTGATAAAAGAAATTAAATAAGGAATGTCAACTCATGCCAACTCATATTTTGAATTTACTGGCGTGAACACATGAGTTTTTTGTAACTTAGCATCTCACAATTAAAGACACAAAAATGGCCATAGCGCAACCCTTCAATCTGCATAAATGGATAGATGAAAACCGTCATTTACTAAAACCTCCAGTGGGTAATAAGAATTTATATCGAGAATCAGGTGATTATATAGTCATGATTGTTGCTGGCCCTAATGCCCGTAAAGATTACCATTACAATGAAACCGAAGAATTATTTTACCAGTTAGAAGGTTCCATAAAAGTGGTGATTCAAGAAGACGGTCAGCGCAAAGAGATGGAGCTTCATGCTGGCGATATGTACCTGCACCCTGCACATGTACCGCATTCGCCTGTTCGCTCCGAAGGTTCGATAGGTTTAGTCATCGAGCGCAAAAGAGTAGGCAAGGGATTTACAGATGGTTTGCAATGGTATTGCGACAATTGCAATCATAAACTCTACGAAGTAAAATTTGAGTTGCACGATATAGAGAAGGATTTCTTGCCCCATTTTCAGCATTTCTACAACTCGGCCTCCTTACGCACTTGCGATAAATGTGCCACAGTAATGGAGGTAGATCCACGTTTCGTATCTAAAAAGTAGTTTTGTCATTAGGAGCTATTTCCCGTCATCCGCTATATTCCCGATCAATAAAAACTACGGCTTGAAAAAAGCCTTGTTTTTCTAAGTCGGGAGATGTCGCTACTACCGGGGCCAGGGCAGTTAAGGTTTAATTTTCGATTGTTGCCTATAGATTACATTTTTACATTATATATAGGTACAAAATGATTTTGCTTGGAATCCAACTTTTATGATCTTCGATTCTATATATTGTTCTATGCCGATCATCAAATGAACTAAAAAGGAACTTCTATGACTTATATGTTCACAAATCCCATCAAAAAAACTGCTCAAACCACACAGCAGTAAATAGTAAAAAGGAAACTTGTAGGTCTTGTGAGTTTAAAAAGGCATAAAAGCGAGCTATTCTTGCGATTGTTCGTTTCTAAAGACAGGAGTATTTAATAAGTTTTGCATAAAACACATAAGAAAAAACCTATTTTCAACAAAAAAGCTAAAAAGCTACTGACTCCAAATAATACATTTTCAGCATGTTAAAAACAAAATACAAATTAAGTGAAAGAAAAGTGTGCTTAGCGCATTGAATAACGGTTTAAACCATGTACTTTTGCACCCGCAACAACGCAGACGTTCATTACATCCTGAAAAGCAAACGAAAGAAAAACGAAAATTTATTTTCGAAAAAACTTTCAAAAAAGCTTGTGAGATCTAAACAGAATGTTTACTTTTGCACCCGCTTCCAGAGACACGCAATGTGAGTCAAAGGGAAACGGAAAACAAGATAAGACACGTTCCTAGACATATTGAATTGACAGCCGTTTTTAAAAGAGATTTTAAGAACAAAAGAA
>NZ_JACRUK010000041.1 GCF_014305155.1 Flavobacterium muglaense | reverse complement strand
TTGCATTTAAACAAGAAAAAGTAACTCTAAATACCTGTGTTTTATTGGATTTGCAATTTTTCAGCAAGCCCTAATTACAGTACATTTTTTATAATTTAAAAAGTACAAAAGTTAAAATCTGTTAATTATTTTTTTATAACCAAGCAGTTGCTTAGTTTTGCATCAGAATAGAACTAAAAATGGCAAGAGCAAAACAATATAACGAACAAGAAGTGATAGAAAAAGCGATGTCTTTGTTCTGGCGCAATGGGTATGAGAGTACTTCCGTTCGTATGTTGGAAAAGGAAATGGGCATCAACCAGTTTTCTATTTATGCTAGTTTTGGAAGTAAGCACGGCGTTTTCCTTGAAAGTTTAAAATGTTATAAAAGAAAAAACGCTTCGGTTTTCGAAAAATTACAAAACGGAACAGAGGGCGTCAGTGACATCAAAGCGTTCTTTTATGATTCAGTCGAAATGCCTACCAAAATTGGAGAATTTGACAACAAAGGGTGCTTGTTAACCAACACCTACAATGAGTTTGCCAACAACGAAGACCAGTTGATTCAATTGCAAATGACCGAATTCATGGATCATTTGAAAGCGGTATTTGTTCAAAAATTAGCTGTAAACAGTTCTAAGGACGAAGCAACAATTGCCAAACAAGCCAACTATTTAGTATTAGCAAAACACGGTTTAGCTGCCGCGTCACGAGTAAACAACAAACAAGAGATAGAAGATTACATTGAACTAACGTTCCAAAATATCTAACTATTTTTTTAACCATAAACTAAGCGAATGCTTAGATACATTTAACACAATTATAATTTTTAAAAATCAATACAATAACAACATTAAAAGTGCACACAATCGAATCGGCTCCAGAAGCAAGTAAACCATTATTAGAAGCATCTCAAAAAGCATACGGAATGATTCCTGGATTGCACGGTGTATTAGCTGCCGCTCCTGGAATTCTTGAAGGATACCAAAAATTACACGAATTATTCGTTAACACTTCTTTCAACGAAGAAGAATTGACAGTAGTTTGGCAAGCAATCAACGTAGAGCACGCCTGTCATTACTGCGTTCCTGCACATACAGGTATCGCTCACATGATGAAGGTAGACAACGACATCATCGAGTCTTTACGTAACGAAACTCCTTTGGCAAACCCAAAATTAGAAGCATTGCGCACTATGACATTGTCAATCGTTCGCAACCGTGGAAACGTTTCTCAAGCAGACTTGGAAGCATTTTACACAGCAGGTTACGGAGAACAACAAGTACTTGAAATCATCCTTGGAGTATCTCAAAAAGTGATTAGTAACTACACAAACCACATTGCAAATACGCCAGTTGACGCTGCGTTCCAAAAATTTGCTTGGTCAAAAAAATAATTCATCATTAGATAGATTCATACAAAACCTTATTTTAATTCTTTGGGCAGCTATTCCGCCTTCCGTTCCCGCTTTTTTTGTTGCGCTACGCTCCACAAAAAAGAGCTCCACTCCAATCGGGCTGCGGGAATGTGAATACCAGAATGTCCAGTGATTACAATAAGGTTTTGTACTTTTAGTAAAATTATAAAATAAAAACACCATGATAAAAGTAAGCGTAATGTATCCCAATACTGCGGATATAAAATTTGATATTGAGTATTACAAAAACACCCATCTTCCTATGATTACAGCTGCTCTAGGCGATGCTTTAAAAGGAATGGAATTTGTATTAGGAATAGGCGGCAGAGTACCAGGAGAAAAAGCACCCTATTTTGCTATAGTAGATTTAAAGTTTGAATCGGTTGCTGTTTTTCAAGCCTCGTTTGGACCGCATGCTGCTACCTTTGCAGCTGATGTTCCTAATTACACCAATGTAGCAGGAGAATTGCAAATAAGCGAGTTAATGTAATTTTAGATTGCAAGCTCAAGTGTTGTAAGATCTAAGAGTTTACAAAACTCAGGGATTCAAAAAAAAACCTCCAAGAGCATTAAATAGTGCTTTTGGAGGTTTTTTGTATGCTAGTATATTGTTACAAAGATTCGATTAAAACCCAAGCTTCTGGATTTTCACTTTCTTGTACTTCTCTTTTTACTTTTATTGCTTCTGCAAGTGTAGCATAACTTCCATATAATACAGGGTATAAGCCGTATTTATTGATGGCTAATCTTCTTGCTTTAAAACCGTGCTCAGATAAGGTTTTGAATATTTTTTCAGCATTTGTTTCGTCTCTAAATGCACCAGCAACTACATGATACGGTAATTTTCTTTCTTTTACAGAAAGCGTAACAGCAGGAATGGGAGTTGAGATGAAAAAAGTAGCTTCTTGTATCTTATTTTGTACTTGTTTTTGAACAGCCGTTTCAACTAATGTGGTTTGTGTAGCTATTTGATTTTGAAAGATAGAATAACCAATACTACCAGTTAAGCTTAGACCTAACACAAAAATAGCAGCATATTTTAAAAAGTGATTGGCGCTTTTTTCTTCTTTTTCTTCTTCTTCAATTGCAATTACTTTTGATTCTGCTAAGGTTTCCATCTTTTGCTCAAAGATTTCTCTTTTTACAACTGGAGACACGAACGAACTCAATCCAAATGAGCTTGTTAAGTAATTTACCTGCTCTGATGGTTTAAATATTAAGTTGTCATCAGCATTAAGACTAATAGTACCTACGTTTTTGATGGTAAACACACCATTGGTTTCAAGTGCCGTTTTCCAGTTCATTACCTCAAACTGTATCGCGCTTACCGCATAATCATAAGAAGTTTTTTCTACTTGAGCAATGTGATTAGCTAGTAAGCCATCATTGTTTTTCAAATTGGCATTAAAAGAAATCATTTTTTTTGGTGGAAAAAATGAATTTGCGCTTTCAATCCATTGTGCCGACTGGATTTCTGTTAAGAAAGCCCCGAAGCCAGGAATGGTAACGCATTGATAACGATGTAAAAGCTGAGCGATGTAAGATTCTATATTCATAGTGACAAAGTTAAACAATGAAAATACTTATCAAAATTTTATTCACAATTTTTGTTAACAATTCACGTATTTATTTTATACTTTTCAGGATCAATTATTTAGTATGACTGAAGACGAATTATTTTACTTGTTAGCCTTGCAAAGAGTGGAAGGTGTAGGCGATGTAATGGCCAAAAAACTCATTACCCATTGTGGTTCTGCCGATGCTGTTTTTAGTACTAAAAGCGCACAACTCGCTGCTATTGATGGTGTTGGTAGTATGTTGCTGAAAAACATCAAGGATAAAACTGTTTTTGACAAAGCAACTGCTGAACTGCAGTTTATAAACCATAATAATATCAAAGTGGCTTATTTTCAAGACGTCGATTATCCTGAAAGATTGAAACAATGTATCGATGGACCGCTGTTGTTATTTAGTTCTGGTGCCATAGATTTAAAAAATCGCAAAATAATCAGCATTGTTGGGACGCGCCAAATTACTTCATACGGAATTGATTTTTGCCGTAAATTTATGGAGGATTTAGCGCCTCTTGATCCAGTTATTGTAAGTGGTTTTGCTTACGGTGTGGATATCGTCGCGCATCAGTTGGCTATCGAACTTAATTTGCAAACAATAGGTGTTGTTGCACATGGGTTGAACCAAATTTATCCTAAGACACATAAGAAATATGTTGCCAAAGTCGAGGAGAATGGAGGTTTTATGACGGAGTTTTGGAGTTCTTCTAATCCTGACAAGGAAAATTTTGTGCGTAGAAACCGTATTGTCGCCGGAATGTCTGAGGCTACTATTGTGATCGAGTCGGCAGATCGTGGCGGTTCTTTAATAACCGCTAATATGGCCAATGATTACAATCGAGATGTTTTTGCTGTTCCAGGCCGTGTAACAGATAAATACAGTCAAGGCTGCAATAATTTAATCAAAACACAAAAAGCCAATGTGCTCACAAGCGCTGCTGATTTAGTGTATATTCTCAACTGGGAGGTACAAAAACAAGTAAAACCAGTGCAAAAACAGTTGTTTGTTACCTTAGATGACGATGAACAGCTTGTGTACGACTATTTATTGCGTACTGGCAAGGAGGTAATGGATATCATAGCCCTTCATTGTGATTTTCCTATTTATAGAATTTCGGGTTTGTTGTTAAATATGGAGTTAAAAGGGCTAGTTCGGCCTTTGCCAGGTAAATTATTCGAAGCTATTTAGACTTTTTCAAATAGTAGGAACACTTGAAATAAATTATGTTGAATTTTTTTACGGTTGTTAACAATTAGCTATTGGTTATCAACAGTTATAGGAGCTAATCAATTCTTTCACGGTTTGAAATATTTTGGCTTACTGAATTTTTCATCAATTTTAGGGGGTATTGCCTTTTTATTTTTTGCGAAAGCGCAAATCTTTTATTGAGTTAATCTATTGTAAATCAGTTGGTTTTTTATACTATTTACTGCACTAAAGACCGTTTTTATTTTTAGGGACCGTTGCGTATTATCTGGAGTAGGACTATCCTTTTTTAACCTCCATTTGCATGATAGTACCGCTCTTTTTTGTGTTATAATTCATTAAACACGAAACTATTACTCAAATAGATTTACTGAAACAAATTAAATTTTATACATTTTACCCAAACTTATTAACAATTTTGTATTGTTAATTAAAAAACAAATATTACTTTTGAAAAATGTTAACAACTTATTATAAGTTTTTCATGGTCAATTAATTTATTTTTAAATGAATAAGAAATTTTACCTCGTTTATCTTTTGCTTTTCATCTCGATTGAAGTTTTCAGTCAAGTTGCTGTACCCTTTGCTGTACGTCGTCAATTGTATGTAAAAGGGGATATGACAATGATTGCAAATAATATTGTCAATAGAAAAGATTTTTTTAGCAATCCTAATTCACCATACGATAAAGTGGATGATAAGGCAAAACTGAATGACCAGTTGGATATGCAATACATAGACATTGATGATGATAAGAATACTTTTTCATCAAGTAGCGCTAACTTAGTTCTGGATAAAGCTGCTGATAAGAAAATCGTTTATGCTGGTTTGTATTGGTCAGCTACTTATACTAGCACTAGTTCTAAAAGTCCAAGAACAAATATCTTCACTGCGGTAGACAACTCCAGACAATCATTTGATAATATTAAAATTAAATTACCTAATGAAACAGCTTATACTGATATTCAAGGGAAGATGATTTTTGATGGTCTTGATAAAACTAATTTTAAAGAAAGTGCTCCTTATGCTATGTATGCAGATATTACTGATTTAGTAAAAAAATCAAAATCAGCTACAGGAACTTATACAGTAGCTAATATTAAATCGACTGTTGGTGTAGTAAGCGGAGGTGTTTCTGCTGGTTGGTCTATTTTCTTTGTTTATGAAGATGCTAATATGTCTGGAAAATTCATTACTACTTATGATGGGTTTGCGGGCGTTACTAAAGCACCGGTAGATATTAACTTTTCTGGTTTTCAAACGCTTCCTGTTGGAATAATCAATGCAAAGATTGCCTGCGCTGCTCTAGAAGGTGATTTAAATTTAACAGGTGATCAACTTTTTTTTAAGTCAGATTCGTCCAAAGAATTTTCCAAAATGTCTGACGAGTTAAGAGACAAGATGAATGTATTTAATAGCTCTATTTCTATTGATAATAAATATTTTTCTGATCGTTCTCCTAATAGTGTAAACACTTTGGGCTACGATTCTTTTATAATGGCTATTCAAAATCCCGATAATTCAATTATTCAAAATAATACCAAAGGTGTAACCGTAAAATTCAAATCATATGGTGATCGTTACTTTGTGTTTTTCAACGCCTTTACTGTTGAAGTGGTTCCTCCAGTAGAAATTGCCCCAATCGAAATTTTGCCCCAAGTAGAATTATTAGCAGCTGGAAATCAAAAGAAGGTACAGGATGCTATAAAAACAAATACCAAAGTAGTCGCGGTTAGAGATACGCAACCCATCAAAAAGGAAATTCCGGTTGAAGTAATTGAGGAAGAACAAATTCCAGTTGCAGAAACTAAGGTCGCTCATAAGGCGACAGCAGTCAAAGCAGCAGTTACAAACAACAAGGCTATTGTAGATAAAAACTATTATTTAGTGGCAGGTGTTTTTAAAGTGCATTCAAATGCAACTCGCTTAATCGAAAAGTTAAAAAAAGAAGGCGTAGATGCTTATTACGTCACCAACCCGAAAAACAATTATCGATATGTCTATATCAGCAAACCCAATACATTTAGTGAAGCAACACAACTGCAAGCCAATAAATTGAATGGAACTTATGGTAAAAAAACATGGGTTTTTAAAATGAATAAGCAAGATGACAATAGTGCGATTGCCGACAATAGTTATCCAGCTGAAATGCCACAAGTTAAAAAGCCAATTACAAAAGAACCTAAAAGTACAGCTGTAGTAAGTAGACCAATTGAAAAAGAAGTAGTTGTTCGTTCTAACAATGATGAGGTAAAAAAAGTGTCGTACAATAATAAGGATTATTATTTAGTGGTGGGGGTTTTTAAAATCCATTCCAATGGAACAGCTTTAGTAGCCAAATTAAATGGTAACGGAATTGAAGCTTTTTCATTTGTGAATCCAAAAAACAAAATGAAATATGTTTATGTAAGTAAAAAAGATTCATACCAAGAAGCAACTCGTTTAAGTGAAACTAAAATGAACGGAACATATAACAAAGACATTTGGGTTTTCGGGATGAAGCAACAAAACAATATTGTAACAACAGATTAATGAATAGACTTTTTTTTTTTTTGAAATGTAGGCCGTAGCCGGAATGGTGGTGAAGACAAAAGGAAATACGGCACGGATATTGTTACATTTGTAACAATATGTTGATATAAAAGAGAGGATTAAAGAGATAGTATTGTTGTCTGAAATTTATATAACAAATGCTACATTTTAAGTCGTTGCAAAATAAACAAACACTGATTTGTGATTGATGTAAAAAATAATTGAAATTTAAATTGATTTTGTTAATAACTGTAGTTATTCGCTTATCAGCAGGTTAGGATAAAAATTCAGTAGACTTAGCGCTACAAAACAAAAAACGTAATAATTAAAAAACAGATTATCAATAGCTTAGTAGAATTATAAGAACAAGCAAGCTTGTGTAGGATAAAGCCTATACGTCGTGTTTCCAACTCTTTTTGCCCCAAAATTTAGAGTTATCAACATATTTATTAGCTTTTATTGTATAATTTTGCAAGTTGTAATAATCATAAACTCATTATATGAAAGGGAGAATTATTTTTTATAGTATTTGCCTTATGCTGGCAACAAGTAGTATTGAAGCCCAAAATAAAAAAGAGGGTAACAGTATTATTAGTAAATCAGCAGAAATAAAATCATATCATAGTCAAAATGAGTTGCTTGCCATGCAAAAAGGCGAACTTTTAGATTTATACATTGAACGCATCAATGTATTGGTAAAGATGCTTCCTTATATTGCGTTAACAACAAACTCAAGTATAACTATTACTGACCTCGGGATTCCAAATGATTCTAAAAACAGAAAAATTATGGAAGCACAAGCAGAGTCAATCAATGATTTTATCGAAAAAACAGACGATTTTCAACGTAAAATAATTCCATATTCGGACACCAACTCTTTAATTGCTTCTATATTATTCTATGAAAGCACTTTAAAAGCTCTGCACGAATTAGAAAGCATGTAATTTTTTAAAACATTGTTTTATAGTGAAATAACTAACGATTTAAGTCATTATCATGTTAGTGTTTTTTCCTATTACAACAAAATGAGGTTTAAAATTAGTAATTAATTTTTTTATTCAATGAAGTACTTTTACCATTTTTTATTAATCTTCCTATTAGGAGCTTGTAGTGTGAACGCACAACAGGAAAAAGGAATTAAAGGATCGACTAGTTGGTTAAACAATTGGACGGAATTTAGACCTAACAAGAAAGATTATGGGGAAGCAAATCAAATTTTGGCAGGAAGTATTACTGAAAATACCAAATTATACAAAAAAAATGTGTACCTTTTGCAAGGTGATGTTTATGTAGCTAATAATGCGACGCTTACAATTGAGCCAGGAACCGTAATTTTGGCCGATTCTGATTCAGCTGCAGCATTAATTATTACAAAAGGCGCTACCATAATTGCAGATGGTCTGGAAACAGATCCTATTGTTTTTACGTCTAATAAAGCCAAGAAAAAAGCAGGAGATTGGGGTGGACTGATTATTTTAGGTGATGCACCTACTAATAAATTTGGTAATGTTTCTTCGGTAAACTACGATTTAGATAATTTTTTATCTTCTTACGGAGGGAATAATGCAAATGCTAATTCTGGAATACTACGCTATGTACGTATCGAATTTGCAGGTAATAAATTAAAAGATTCCGGAAATTATAACGCTTTGCTTTTAGCAGGTGTAGGTAATAAAACCATTCTAGACAACATAATGGTGAGTTATGCGTTAGGTAATGGTTTTGAAATATACGGTGGCGATGTCATTTTAAGTAAATTGGTTTCTTTTAAAACAAACGCGGTGGATTATCGTTTTAATTACGGAGCCCAAAGCAAAATAGACAATTCATTGGCTATTAGAAATTCGTACGTATCAAGCAATACGGGTTCTAAATGTTTAAGTGTTGTGTCTTATGATTCAAAATCAGAAGTGGATTTGTCTAAAAAACAAACCAATGTAACGGCAACCAACTTAACTTTTGTAAACGATAGTGAACAGTTAAGTCAAGATATTGCAAAAGGTTTAGTAAAAGAAGCCGTTTATGTAGGCGAAAATGCTGCACTAGATTTTAAGAGAGGTGTTATTTCAGGTTTTAGTCCTGCAGTAATACTGGATGATAAAATTGAAATAAATGGGCAAAACTTGAATAATATTAAATTTCAAGACATGTATTTTAATTTTTGCAAAGGGAATATATTTACTAAGAACAATCCAAACAATGAAGATTTAGAGAGTTGGTATGGGAATATTATCTTTTTTAACGTCTACTCTCAAAGTGATAACTTAGAGACATTTGTCGATTTTTCGAATGAAAAACGACCAGATTTTAGATTACGATTGGGGAAAATAACAGCATCAAACAATCAATAATTGGTACAGCAACCAGTTAGCTAAAACTAGTATAACCAACTAGATTTAGGTACAACCTGTATCAAATGTTGGTCAATTAAAAATTTGAAGATGAAATGCCGTAAAAAAACATGTCATCTCATTATGTAATATTTTAAACATTGGATTTTATTATTCAGTGAGATATGATTTTTTAATCAGCCCCAGTGTATGAAAAACAACTTTACTACAATTATCAAAAGTATTTTAAGTATTGTGCTACTTTTATGCGCAGTCGTTAATGCTACCGCTCAAACATCTATAGAGAAACCCAGTTTTGCTTTCACAAAAATTTGTGCCAATCCTGCTTTTAATACCTTTCAAGTTGCTATTAAATTTTCGCCAGTAAGTGATTTCTCAACTACAAATCAGTTTATTGTAGAAATGTCTGATGCTACAGGAAGTTTTTCGGGTGCACCTACCGTACTTTACACTTCGACTGCGGGTGCTATTGTGGCTTCACCTACTAATGTGACCTTCTCAGTGCCTACAACAACAAGAGGTGAAAATTTTAAACTTCGTATTAAAAGTACCTCTCCGGTACTTACAAGTCCAGAATCTAATGCTTTTGCGGCTTACTACAAACCACAAGACAATGGGTTTTCGATTAATAATTTTGTTGCCACCGCTACTTATTGTACTGGTGGAAGCTATATGTTAACTATTGATAATCCTGGAACAGGATCAAACGATTCTCCATTAAAATATCCATCACTTAGTTTTAATTGGTACAAAGAAACAAGTAGAACAACATCTGATTTTGTTGCTGCTGGTCCTACTTTAACCGTTACAACACCAGGAACCTATTATGTAGAAACCGATTATGGTACTTGTACATCCTATTCGTATTCCAATCGTGTCACAGTGACCGAAGCTTCGGTTTCATCTACACCAACCATTACCTCAAGTTTAGGTAATCCATATTGCCCAACTACTGGATCTACCGTTTTAAGTAGTTCTGCAGGGAGTACCTACCAATGGTCAAAAGATGGAACTGCAATTGCAGGAGCAACTAGCCAGACTTATGCAACCAATCAAACGGGTGTGTTTTCAGTAGCGGTAAACAACGGTAGTTGTTCATCAAATGCTTCTATCAACTTAGCTCAAATTGATTTTACTTCCAGTATTAACGTGCCGGTTTCACCAGCTTCAAATGCATTGTTGACAGGAAGTACCATCAATGTGAAGGTAACTACAACTGCTTCTAACCCTACTTATGTTTGGTATCTTGACAAGGTAGTGATCAGTGGTGCAACTTCAGATACCTATGCGGTAAAAGCAGAGGGAACCTACAAAGTCGAAATCACTCAAACTACAGGTTGTGTGGCTACCAAACAACATGAATTTATTGTTACTGTAAACGATGCAAAAGTAGTATTAAGAGATGTTGCAAATATCCCAAATTTAATCAGCCCAAATGGAGATGGTATAAATGATACTTGGGAGATTCCACTAGAATACGTAGGGGGTACAGGCACTGAAATACTGATCTTCAATGGTCAAGGCGATGTAGTTTTGCAAACAAATAATTATCAAAATAATTGGCCAGACGGCAAGTTGGATTTCAAAAATGTAAACCCAGTGTACTATTACATCATCACAACTGCTGGAAACAAGGTTAAAAAAGGCTCCATTACAGTGGTCAAATAAAAAACAAATTTTATGAAAAAAACGCTACTCTTATTAGCTTTTTTATATGGTTCATTTCAAATGCTCTATTCTCAAAACCAAGAGGATGGAGTTGTTTCGTTTAAACTACCCGTTAGAAACTCGTTGAAGTACAATCGTTTTTTAATCAACCCTACCTTCAGTTTTGTTAGGGAACAAGGATCTACTTTGAGTTTTTATAATAAAAGACAATGGATACAATTTGATGATGCACCTCAAACCTATTTAGTGAGTTATTCCGGTCGTTACAGAGACAATGAAGGAGTATCTGTTGGGTTATTTCAGCAAAATTATGGAGTGCTTACTACTTTTGGTGGTGTAGCCAATTTTGCACATAATGTTGTTTTACAAGAAGATAGTAATTTGACTTTTGGTCTAAATGTAGGTTTTTATAAAAGTGGTTTAAATAGGGGCGCAGTAATTTCTAATTATGTGGATCCGTCTCTAGAGGCAGTTCCATCGAACTCGTTATTGACGGTGAATCCCGGAATTAATTATGGAATTGGGAGTCTTGACTTTGGTGTTTCGATGAATAATTTGGTTTTATACAATTTTAATACTTCAAAAATGGTAGCCGATGATCCTGAAAAAAGTGTTCAGGCACATGTAATGCACACCGGTTATATTGATAGTTATGGTTTCTTTGATAGAAGTAAGTTTTCGGCTATAATTAGCAGTGAATTTAAGAAAGAAAAAACAGTAATTTCAGGATTGATGCTGTTTTCTGTTCCAAAAGGGATCTGGATGCAAGGGGGTTACAACACTGTTTACGGTGTTTCAGGAGGATTGGGACTCAATTTAACCCCAAAAATTTCTGTTGAGTATAATTTTGAAAAAGGGATCGGAAATTTGTCTAATTTTGGATCGTCTCATGAAGTGGTATTTGCATACCGATTTTCGAGCAAAAATTATGATAACAGCGGTGATGAAGAAGAGGGTGCGCTTATTACACCATCAGAGAAAAAGAAATACGCTTATGTTAAGCCAAAAGAGAAAGAGTCAACTATTTTGTCTCCTATCGACGCTAATAAGTTAAAAGAACAACAAGATGCTTTGGCGAAAGCGAAAGCAGAGGAGAAAGAAAAACAATTGGCAGCAGCCAAAGCGAAAACACAAGTTATTGTTGAAGCTCCAAAAGAGAAAGAGGTTGCTAAAACTGTAGATATTGTTAAGCCAAAAGAAACAGTTGTTGCTCAGGCTCCAAAAGCGAAAGAGGCACCAAAAGCAGTTGAAATTGCGAAGCCTAAAGCAGATAACGCTGCCGAAGCACAAAGAATTGCTGATGCAAAAGCGAAAGCCGATGCTACTGCCGAAGCACAAAGAATAGCGGATGCTAAAGCAAAAGCCGATGCCACAGCTGAAGCGCAAAGAATAGCGGATGCTAAAGCAAAAGCCAATGCGACTGCCGAAGCACAAAGAATAGCCGATGCTAAAGCGAAAGCCGATGCCACAGCCGAAGCACAAAGAATAGCAGATGCTAAAGCAAAAGCCGATGCCACAGCCGAAGCACAAAGAATAGCAGATGCTAAAGCGAAAGCCGATGCAACTGCCGAAGCACAGAGAATTACCGATGCTAAAGCAAAAGCCGATGCAACTGCCGAAGCACAAAGAATTGCTGATGCAAAAGCAAAAGCCGATGCTACTGCCGAAGCACAAAGAATAGCAGATGCAAAAGCAAAAGCCGATGCTACTGCCGAAGCACAAAGAATAGCCGATGCTAAAGCAAAAGCCGATGCTACTGCCGAAGCACAAAGAATTGCTGATGCAAAAGCAAAAGCCGATGCTACTGCCGAAGCACAAAGAATAGCAGATGCAAAAGCAAAAGCCGATGCTACTGCCGAAGCACAAAGAATAGCCGATGCTAAAGCAAAAGCCGATGCTACTGCCGAAGCACAAAGAATAGCCGATGCTAAAGCAAAAGCCGATGCCGATGCAGCCGCCAAACTTGCCGCAACGACTAAGAAAGATGACAATGCTAAGGCAATGGATGAGTTGGCTCGCGTATTGGAACAGTCTAAAAACAGACAAAAACAATTATTAGGGCAGCTGGAATCAACAGTGAATAGTAAAGAAAAAGAGCTTAAAGAATTAAAAGAAGAAAATGATTTAAGCGATAAAGGAATCTATAAAGATCCTAAACCTTTTAAAAGCACAGCTGATGAAAACAATGCAATCGAAAGTTTAAAACAACAAATTGCAGAAGAGAATAAAAAGCAAAGTGATAAAATAAAAGACTTAGATAATTTATATAAAGAACGATTGGCCAAGGTGCCTAATAGTAATGATGCTACAAATCAAAACTATAAAAACACAATTGATCAGTTGAAAACAGAGCAATTAAAAGTGGTTAATTCAAATAAAGAATTAATAACATCTCTGGAAAAAATTAAAGTCGATACTGAAATTGAGAAAAAACGCCGAATTAAACGGGCAGCATTTGTTAGTGATGAAGACAAATACATCCAAGATGTGGCTACTTTAAAACGTATAAAAGAAACGACTACTGTAAGTGCTACACCATTGAAACCGCAAGATTTTGATTATGGTACGGAACAGTCGAATATGCAAATTTTGAAAAACATCCGAAATATAGATCGCGGATATTATCTCGTAATTGCAGTTCATAATGAGGTGGCCAAAAGAGATACTTTCTTAACCAAAGTAGTCGCTAGCGGACAAGCCGATGTGAATTTCTTCTACGATGTGAATTCAAGCAACTATTATATTTACTATGATAAGTTTGAAAATTTTAAAGAGGCACAAAAAGCATTAAATACAAAAGGCAGTAAACCATACAATGGTAAAATGTCAATTGTGAAGGTTGAATAAAAAAAACGGGACTTCTTTCTTTTGGAAACAAAAGGGAGAAGTTTACCTATTTATTACAATGTAATATTCTGTTTACTTCTAAAGGCTCCAAGGAGGTAAACCGGAATTAAAAAAATAATACCATGAAAAAAACTACTTTATTAAAAATCGTCCTATTGACATTTGTCTTGTTACAAGCTGCTAGTTCGTATGCGCAAACCTATACGAATTTTACACCTAGATATAATGATGACATTAAAGGGGATATGTTACTAATTGGTAATAGTATTTTAAATAGAAAGACCAATGCTGATGGGCCCAATACTGCTTATAATGGTTCTGGAGTAAATGGTTCTTTTAGTATGCAATATGTGAATATTGATAATGGTGCAACCGCAGGTATATTTAATTCAAGTAGTGCTAATTTAGTAGTTCCTAATAGCAATAAGCCTAACGCTTCTTGTTATAAGATAAGATATGCCGCTTTGTACTGGGGTGCTGTGACCAAAGGAGCTACAGCTATAACTGACGTTAAATTTAAAATGCCTACTGGGGGTTATAATAATGTAACAGGGACCGTAATATATAATGCTGGGACGACTAAAATAGGAACGAGTTATCCGTATGCCTGCTTTGCAGATGTGACCGCCTTGGTTACTGGCGCGACTAATCCTACTCCAGAAGGTACTTATACAGTTGCCAATGTATCTACGGCAGTGAGTAGCAACAGTGGTACGGGTTTATCTGCTGGATGGTCTCTTTTTATCGTGTACGAAGATCCTAAATTACCTACTAAAGCAATTACTTCTTTTGATGGATTTACCGCAATTGATCCCAGTCATAATTTAGATATCCCTGTTTCAGGTTTTAGAACAATACCAACAGGAAACGTTCGTACAAAATTTGCTTTTGCTGCTCTAGAGGGCGATCAAGCTTATAAAGGGGATTATTTAGCAATAAATGGAAATACAATTTCAGTTTCAAACGCAGCCAATACTGTGATAAGAGCTAGTAATAACTTCTTTAATAGTTCGGTTACTTATGTCGATCCAACTAGTTTAAAATCGGCAACATATTTAGATCGTAATCCTGCCAGTACGAATACCTTAGGTTATGATTCGGGGGTGTTCGAACTAAATAATAATAACAATTCCATCATTAAAAATAATGATACCAGTGCGACGATTAGTTTGCGTAGTACCCAGGACATTTATTTTTATTATTTTAATGCTATTGCAGTCGACATTATAGCGCCCGAAATTGTACTGACTAAGCAAGTTTTTGATAATGCAGCTGTACCTAATAACCTAGCTAATACAAATGTAACTAGGGGAACTAATTTGTATTACTACGTTGGTTTTCAAAACATAGGGAATGACAATGCCCAGAATTTCACGATTAAAGATATTTTGCCAGTCAATATTAATTTCGACCCTAATGATATTGTCATTCCCAACGGATCTGGAATTACCTATACGTACAACGCCGCTACACGAACCATTGTTTTTACTATTCCGAAAGAATTAGTCGAGGTAAATGACCCTCGTTATGTAATTAAATTTAAAGTGCAAGTGGTGCCTGAGTGCAATGACTTGAGTGACGCCTGTTCGACTACGATTCAAAACCAGGCTTTCGCAAGTTATAAAGGGGTTACAAGTAGTGCTGTTATCGATGATCAGCTTAGTTTGTCTACTTTCGACCAATGTTATATTGGTACAGCAGCGCCTACTAATTTCTTGGTTGGTCTAGAAGATTGTAAGTACACCAAAGATTACCAACTTTGTGGATCTAGCGTAGTACTAACGGCTGCCAATGGTTATTCTGGTTATTCTTGGTCAACTAGTGCTACAGGAACACCCGTTATTGGAACAACAAAGTCAATAACAGTGACCCAAACGGGAACTTATTACGTAAGGAATACTGCCCCAGCTCCTTGTCGTTCAATCACCGAAGAGGTGACTGTTTCGCCATCAGGTACAACGGTAAAAAACCCAATTATCCCTTTTGCTGATATCACAGCGGTTTGTCCAAACAACAAAAAAGACCTACCTAAGATATTTTTATGTGGAGCCAAAGCGACTCGTCTATTGAAATTATCAGTCACAGATGCTGAGTCTATTATTTGGCAAAAACTAGATGAAGCCAGTTGTACCGCTATTGCTAATACTGATTGTGCGAACGAAGCGTCAAGCTGCGTTTGGAATCAAGTAACTACCGGTTCGTCATATACTGCAGATACTGCCGGTCAATATCGAGTAGTCTTACATTATAAAGAAGGATGTTTTAATATTTATTATTTTAATGTTTTCAAAAATTTATTAGATCCTACTGCTACTAAACGAGATATTATTTGTGATACCGCAGGGCAAATTACAATTGGTGGTGTGCCAGGTACAGGTTATGAATTTAGTTTAAGTGCTACAGGGCCATTTCAAGACTCTAATATTTTTACAATACCTACTTCAGGAAACTATACAGTGTATATCAAACAAAAAGGAGTGGCAACGAACCCTTGTTTATTTTCTGTTCCTAATATCGATATCTTAAAACGTAATTTTACCGTTTCGGAGTTTATAGGACAACCTTTATGTAATACCGACAAAGGATCTATAAAATTAGCGGCCAATGACGTAAGAGAACAATATTACTATAGTATCAGTAAAGCGGGTACAGTTGTCAATTCGGTTGGACCAATCTTAGCTAGTGATTATACCTTCTCTAATTTATCGGCGGGTGTCTATACCTATATTGTGAAAACTAGCGACGGCTGTTTGAAGAATGGTTCATTTGAAATTATACCTCCTGCGGTTTTAAGTGCTACAGTAAATCAATCAAAAGCAATTACTTGTGAAGGTGGTGAGATTACGGTTACTCCTGTTGGAGGAACCTCTCCTTACGGTTATTATGTAAACGGAAGTACGGTTGCTGATTATAGTAACGTGATCAATACGCCTACGGCGGGACTTTATGCTATTAAAGTAGTCGATTTTAATGGTTGTGTTGCCAATACTTCTATCACTGTGGCCGCTGTTCCTAAACCGGTTTACAATACAACAGGTACTAATGTTAAATGTTATAGTGATGCATCTGGAGTAATTAATTTTAATGTGACCAATGCCAATGGATATACACTTAGTTATAGTACAGATAATGGAGTAACTTATGGTACATCGCCGATTATTTCTAACTTAAGTGCAGGAATATACAACACCATTTTAAAATATACTTTAAATGGAGTAGAATGTATCGATACCATGAAACCGATTACTATTAGCCAACCGTCAACGGCTTTAACCGCTTCGGCAGGAGTTTCGGCTTTAGCAGGTTGTGGTGTTAATAAAACAGATGGTACCATACGTATTACAAATCCTGATGGTGGAACACCGTTTCCAGCACCCAACTTATATCTATACAGTTTTGACAATCAAGCCACTTGGATTACTACTAATCAAGCGGATAAAGCACCTGGTACGTATACCGTATATATTAAGGATGCTAATGGATGTATTTATGCAATGCCTAATATTGTAATTGATCCTAAACCAGTTGCTCCAGTTATTGATGTAGCTACGCCGGTAGATTTTAATTGTGATGGTACAGCAACTAGCACAGTTACAATTACGAATCCGTCAAACGCTAACTTTACGTATAGCTATTACATGGACGGAAAATTGAACACAAATACTACAAACCCTAACGTGTTTTTGAATGTTCCTGCCGGAACGCATTCGGTAAAAGTAGTCTACAAATTAGTAGCTGTTACCACCTACAGTAATTTATTATACGAAACCTTTGGTTATGGTGATGATACTACTTCTCCAGGAATTAATTCTGTTTATTATTGTTTTGAAAGACAAGTAGCTGCAACACAATGTAAGGGAAGCCCTGCTATTAATGATGGGGATTACTCTGTGACTGCAAAGATCCAATATCCTTTTGGTGCATGGATTGCGCCTGTAGATCATACCCCAGCAACTACCCCAGTTACGCCAAAAGGTAGATTTATGGTGGTAAATATTGGGGCTACGATACCAAAGACCGAAATTTTATATCAAAAAACAATTAATGATATTATTCCAAATCAACCTATTAATGTAGAGTTCTATGCCATGAACTTACTGAATAAAAGCAATACACAATTTGATCCTGATCTAGTAGTTGCATTGGTTAATTCAGCTGGAGTCGAAATTTCATCATATAGTACAGGGAATATTCCTAAGTCTGAAAAATGGGAAAAATATCCTACAGTCCCTATAACCCTAAATCCGGGTTCAAACACCACTTTAAAATTTATTGTAAGGTCTAATGTGCAGCAAACCAGTGGTAATGATGTTGCTTTTGACGATATCAAAGTGTACCAATTACCTGTTTCCTGTGCCGAGGAAAAAATACTGACAGTGGTGGTCCCTGATGGAAAAGCGTTTAATGCTACGGTAACGAGTTTTAAAAACGTAAAATGTAACGGAGAAACCAATGGTGAAATTACCATTACAGCCGAAAACTTTAATACGACCTCAGGATACCAATATTCTAGAGACAATGGTACAACTTGGTTGACAACTACAACTTCGCCATTAGTACTTACAGGCTTGGGAGCTGCGGGTTATAATGTATTAGTTCGTTACAATGCAACTTCTACAGGAGGTTGTGTAAAAACGCTTACGCAAACTATTACCGCGCCTGCTGCCGTAGTGGTGACTGCTTCAGTAACAAAGCAAGCTACTTGTATCACTGGTGCTACTATCACTGCAAATACAACAGGTGGTACGACTGCTTACCGTTATGAATTATGGAATAGTACCAAAACAACAATCGTTAAACCATCTCAAAACACGGGCGCCTTTAATGATATAGCGGCTGGAAGTTATTTTGTACGCGTGTACGATGCCAATAATTGTACTGATGATACAGATACAGCGGTTGTAGTTACCGCTCCTGCAGCACCTACAGCAACTATTGTAGCCAATACTGCAAGATGTTTTGACCCAGCAACTGGGGCTAATATAACTGTTAATGTAGCTGGAGGTTTAGCACCATACAGCTACCAAACAAGCACAAATGGCGGTACTTCGTACGGAGGATCTAGTGCGAGTTTTTCAACAGCTAGTTTCACTTATAACGCCAGTACAACGGGTAGTTATACGTTTAAAGTTACGGATGCCAATGGATGTACTGCAACTACAGCCAGTCAAGTAATTAATGCCAAGTTAACGGCTAACGCTGCTGTTACTACTGATCTAGATTGTGATGCACCACCTGCCAATCAAGCGGTGATTACGGGAACTATTTCGGGAGGTACTGCTCCTTTTACTGTGATTAAAACAGGGGCTGCTGCAACTGGAACTTTGGTTCAACCTACTGCTAGCGGAACAACTTTTACCTATACAACTGATGTAGCAGGAACTTATAATTTTCAAATTACAGATGCTATTGGTTGTGTAACCACAGCTTCGGCAACAATAAATGCTTTAGTGCCAGTTACTGGAACAGCTACGGTTACGGATGTAACTTGTTTTAATGCTGCCAACGGTAGCGTAACATTGGCCGCTACAGCAGGTGTGGCTCCTTTTACCTATAGTTTTAATAATTCTACTTTTACAGCTACAACTACTTATACTAATGTAGCAGGATCTGTGGCGGGAACAAGCTATAATTATGTTATTAAAGACAATAAAGGATGTACGTATCCGGGTACTGTAAGTATCAAACAGCCCGAAGCAATTGCAATATCAGCTAGTATTACAACTACTTACAATTGTGATCATGCGGCTACTATTACAGCTTTAGCTACCAAAGGTAACGGATCATCTTATACTTATACCTTGTTCAGAGGGGCTACTACAGTGGCTTCGAATGGATCAGGAATTTTTAGCGGAATTACAACGGCTGGATCGTATACGGTTCAAGCGACAGATAGTAAATCTTGCTCGATTACTTCATCTCCTGCAATGGTTATCGTGGCATTGAATCCACCTACAGCCATGACCATTACAAATACGGCACTTAAATGCCCATCGAATAAAGTGGATGTCACTATTGATTCTTATGTTGGCGGAACAGGTGCTGTAGAGTATCAAATTATTGCTCCAGCTGCTGCAGCGACAGCTTATCAATCTTCAAAAACTTTTACAAATCTTGATCCAGGAACGTATACGTTCCAAGTGAAAGATGCCAACAACTGTACCTTCTCTAAAACACATACTATAACTGCCTTGCCTGCTATTGCAGCATCAGCAGTGGTGGTGAATAATGTGAAATGTTTTGGAGATGCCAATGGTTCAGTAAAATATACGATCTCTGGTTTTGCTACCAATACTCCTTATTCATACACTATTGACGGAGGTACTGCAGTTATAGGAACAGCTACAGGAAATCCTTTTGACTTTACGATATCTGCTTTAAGTGCAGGTGCTCATCCTATAGTAATTACAAATACAGCTACAGCCTGTACAGCAACTGCAACAGCAACTGTGGCACCACCTGCAGCAGCATTAGCAATCAGTGCTCCAACAATCACAGCAATTACGTGTACTGCCAATGCAACAGCGGTAATCAATACAACGGGTGGTTGGGGATCAAATAGTTATACCGTTACAGGACCATCTCCTGCGACAACTGCTGTAACACAATCTAATAAGTCATTTACCAACCTTACTGAGGGTACTTATACCGCATCAGTAACGGATGCCAATGGATGCTCAGTTTCAATACCTTTTAAAATTGCTCCAAAGGTGCTAGTTGTAGCAGCTATTGATGCAACAAGTTCTAATTACTGTTATGTTACTGGAACAGGTGCAAGTTTAGTTGTAGCACCTAATATGCAAACTAATTATGTGTATAGTATCAATGGTGGAGCAACTCAAACCACTGGAACTTTTAATAATCTTACTCCAGGTGATTACGTTATTCGTGTTACAGATACCTCTACAAGTTGTTTTAAAGACTTACCATCACAAAAAATCGCATCGCCTATTAGCGCAAGCACAGCAATTACGAAAGATTTAGATTGTACAACAACTACTGCTACTTCTGCAAATGCGACGATCCAAGTAAGTATTGCTAATGGGTATGCGCCTTATTCGTATAAATCAAGTACAACAGCGGGTTCCTTCACTGGTACTGCTAATCCTGTAACGGGTAGTTCATTTTCGTATAGTGCAGCAACAGCAGGAACTTATTATTTTGAAATTACTGACAGTAAAGGCTGTACAACAGTAGTAAGCAGAACAATAAATGCTATTGTTTTACCTACATTTACTAGTACTCAAGTCAATGTAAAATGTAAAGGAGATAATACAGGTAGTATTACTGTGTCAGGAATTCCTGCTTCGGGAACTTATCAATATAGTAAAGACAACGGTGCAACTTTTCAATCAACGAATACATTTACAGGATTAATTGCCGGAACTTATCCAATGGTGATAAAAGACAGTAAATCATGTATTTCATTAAAAACAGATGTTGTAATTACGGAGCCAACTATTGGTTTAACAGCATCAGCTGCTGCAACTCCATTAACTTGTAGTGCAACCAATACACAACAAGCAGCAACTATTACGGTTACAGCTCAGTACGGTACACCATTTACAACGGGAAGTGCCTACTTATACAGTTTTAACGGTGGTGGGTATGGTTCATCCAATACGTATACCGTAAATACTGCGTCTACGGTTACAATCAATGTGAAAGATGCGAATGGTTGTATTGCTGCAACTTCACAAACAATAGCGGCTTTAAACCCTCCAACGGCTTTAAGTTTTGCGCAAGTGAATCCTATTACTTGTAAAACAACCGAATTAACAACTGATGTAACTGCTACGGTTACTAATGGAACGGGACCTTTTACATATGAAATTACAGCTCCTTCTTCACCTGTTGTTGCAGCTACAGGAATTACAACAAATACACATACTTTCACAGGTTTAGCACCTAATACCTATACTATTAAAGTTACAGATGCTAATGGTTGTTCGTTTAGCAATATTTACAGAGTAGATGCAGTAACACCTATTACGGTGACGGGATCATTAGTGAATAATGTGAGTTGTAATGGTGCAAATGATGGTAGTATCAAATTTACTGCTGGTGGGAATATTACTGGAGGATATAGTTTTGTATTATTTGATGGAACTTTGACTTCTATTAGTCCTGCAAATACTTCGGCCGGAAATACTATTACCTATACAGGACTTGCACCTGATACTTATAAAGTAGTTGTTACTAATACAGCGACCGGTTGTACTGCTAACGCTACTGTTACAGTAACGCAACCAACTGCAATTACAGCTTTAGCCGCTTCGGGTACTAAAGTATATTGTACGCAAGCTGTTACAACAATCACGGTTTCTGCTTCTGGTGGAACAACGCCATTGTATTATGCGGTTGTACCTGCTACAGCAGTGGCACCAACTTTCCCAACAGATTATAATACATCCGGTATTTTTACAAGAAATACAGCTACTCTTGGATTGTCATATACTGCTTATGTAGTAGATAAAAACGGAAATTGTGCGCAAACTATAGGTTTATCAATTACTCAGGATGCTACGCCAGCAGTTACGGCATCTTCAGGAACTAATTGTTTAGGTACAGGAACTTATACCATTACGGCTACTGATACTACACCATTAGGTGCAATAGCGCCTGTTACGTATAGTTTGAATGGTGGTGGTTTTGTGACTACTAATACGTTCACAGTAACAGCAGCGGGTGATTATAGCGTTACTATTAAAGACGGAAACGGTTGTACTGCTACAAGTAATACGGTAACGGTCTATCCTAAAGTGACAATAAGTGCCGTTTTAAACAAAGATGTTACTTGTGCTTATGTAAGTCCATTTATGTCTAATGATGCTCAAATTACAGTAACAGCGGCGGGTGGTAATGGGCCTTATACGTATGAATCTAAAGAAGCTTTGGGTTCATATACTACAATGGCTAGTAATGTGTTTACTACCAATGCTGCAGGAAGTTATACTTTTAGAGTAACAGATGCAAGCGGATGTTCAATTACTACAACCACAGCTATTGCAGTAACGACACCAGTTAATCCTGATATTACTGGATTTACGCAAACACAATTTATTAAATGTAGTGGTGATACAAACGGTGCGTTTAGTGTTGCTATTGATCCTACTTTGGGACAAGCACCTTTTAAATATAGTGTTAATGGTGGTGCTTACCAAACCTCGAATACTTTTACAGGCTTAGCAGCTGGAGTTTATAATGTGACTGTACAAGATGCTAAAGGTTGTACCAATACAGATAGTTTTACTATTGTGGGTAAATCTCCAATGGTCATTGATAAAACAGTAATACCTATACAATGTAATTCTGGTACTGGTGTTTCAAAAGGATCAATTATTATTAATAAAATAACTGACGGTATTAGTGCTGTTGGAGGAACAGGTGGAACCGCTCCTTATACGTATTATGTAACGGGAATTAATGGTTACAATCAATCTGAAAGTAATGCGTCTGGAACAACTTCAGTTACTTTTAATGTAGTTGATTTTGGATTATATCAAATTAGAGTAGTAGATGCTAATGGTTGTTCTGTATATGAGAATAATGTTTTAGTGGCTTCACCACCTAACTCATTAGGGATAGCCATTGCTCCAGCATCAAATTGTACAACTGGAGGAACAGCTGACGTGACTATTACGTCAAGTTTTGCAGGTGTAGGACCTTTCCATTTTAATATTTATAGTGGTCCAGGACAAGTTTGGACTGCTGATGGTGTTCTTGGTTGGCAAGGTGAGAGTACTTCAGGAAGTAAGACAACTACTTTTACTGGTTTATTGCCAGGAGTTACTTATACGTTCATAGTATACGATTTTGCAACTAAATGTTATTACTACGAAA
The DNA here is from genome assembly GCF_014305155.1 of Flavobacterium muglaense. GTDB lineage: Bacteria > Bacteroidota > Bacteroidia > Flavobacteriales > Flavobacteriaceae > Flavobacterium > Flavobacterium muglaense. The sequence continues at coordinate 11,341 of NZ_JACRUK010000041.1, read as the reverse complement.
CGGCAACGACACCTATTCCAACAAATTCGACTTTAGCTTTGACTAATGTTGTAGGAAATAATGTAAAATGTTTTACCGATACTTATGGTAGTGTAAATTTTGATATTACTAATAATTATGCAACAGCAGTAGATGTAACTTATCAAGTGTATGAGTCGTTTACAAATAATCTAATAGCAGGGGCGGGAATTACGGTTCCTGTAAGTATTGCTGCTGGTAGTACGCTATCATTAACTGAATATGCAGCAGGAATACTTCCTGTAGGTACTTATTACGTTCTAGTTAAAGAAGCATCTGGAGCTAATGCTGGTTGTAGTGTTGTATCGTCTGATTTTAATATTAAAAAATCTACTTCACAATTGGAAATTGCTGCAACAGCAGTAAAAAAATCAAATTGTAATGAGTTAGGAAGTATTTCGGCAGAAGCTACAAAAGGAACAGGACCTTATAGATACCAGGTTGTAGCTACAGGCGACCCTGTTGTACCAGCAAACTGGACAACTACTGCTGTCTTTGATAGAGCGGGTTCTATAGCAGGAATTATTTATGATGTATCTGCGTTAGATAGTTATGGATGTATTGTAAAAACTCCTGTAACTGTTTATGCTGATGAAAACCCTACTATTACTGCACCAGCATCAATTTGTTATGATGGAAATGCATTTACAATTGCCATTACAGGAACAGTAGATTCAGGAATTGTAGGGGCAGAAAGCTATAGTGTTAATGGAAGTGCTTATCAATCAAGCCCTAATTTCACCTTTAATGCAGCTGGAACTTATAATTTAGTGATTAAAGATGGTAATGGTTGTACTGCTGATGTTGACTACGTAGTTTATCCGCAGTTAGATTTAAAAGCGGTTATCAATAAAGGACTTGATTGTACTGGATCACCAGATGCAACAATTACTTTGACTACTACTGGAGGAAATGTTTTACCAACACCAAATTATACATATACTGTTTCATATAATAGTGGAGTGGCAGTTGCTGCAACCTCACCTTATGCTGCAACAGCGGCTGGAAATTATGTATTTACAGTTACTGATGCTAATAATGGTACAACTTGTACAACATCAGCAACGGTGACAATTGACGCCATTCCAACACCTACAATTACACCATCTGTTACAGATGTGAGTTGTTTTAGTGGAACTGACGGTGCAATTTCAGTGGCAGTTAGCGGTGGCGTAGGTCCCTTTACTTATGCTTTGACAAGCACTCCTGCCATTACTAATACAACTGGCGATGCAACGGGTGTTTATACTGGATTAGCAGCTGGCACTAATTATGTGGTGACGGTTACTGATGCAAAATCATGTACCTATCCAACTACTATTACAGTTGGTCAGCCAACTGCTGCTTTGGCAGGATCCGCAACAGTTACAACCGCATTATCTTGTGGCGCAGGAAATGTAGCTCAAGCAGCTACTGTTACCTTAAGTGGTACAACGGGAACCGGAACAGGTGCTTTTGAATATAGATTTGATGGTAGCGCTTACGATACAAACAATGTTTATACCGTAAATGATACGGGATCTGATCAAAACATTAATTATGGTATAAAAGATGCAAATGGCTGTGAGGTTACAGGAACGGTACTAATTGCCAAATTGAATCCTCCGGTTTTTGATGCTCCTTCAACATTTACTCAAACAACAGTTACTTGTAATACGCCTACTAGTGATGTTACAGTTACTAGCACTAATGGTATAGGTACAATAACTTATGCTACGATTGCGCCATCGCCATTGCCATTACAAAGCAGTGCTACCGGTAATTTTACAGGATTAGCTCCTGGCGAATATACTTTCTTGGTTACAGACGGCAATGTTTGTACAGACCAAGTGAATTATAGAGTGAATGATGTAACGAAGATTAATGTAGTAGAACAATCAACTACAGGTATTACATGTAGTACAGCAACTGATGGTAAAGCCAGTTTCTTAGTAACTGGTTTTGGTACAGGAGTTGCCACTTATCAATATACTTTAGATACAAATCCTGCTGTTACGGGACTTAGTACGCCAACAATTAATTTAATTAATTTGGCTTCAGGTCTTCATACTATTACAGTATTGGATGACGAAACGGGTTGTTCATTGCCGTTGAATTTTACAATTGCTGCACCAACAGCTGCATTGGCTATAAACAAAACAGTAACTGCTTTAGGTTGTACCACAACGGGTGCTGTAACCATTACTGCTACCGATGGATGGGGTACTTATGATTACACCCTAACACAACCGGATTTAACTGTTTTAAATAACAATACAGGTGTTTTTGGTGGTCTTACTCAAACTGGTACTTACAACATCAGTGTTGTAGATGCTAATGGTTGTGCGGTAACTGATAGTTTTACACTAGTGACACCAACGCCTCCAACGGCTTCAATTGATGTAACTTCAGATTATTGTTTTGATAGTACAAATGCTGCTACTTTAGTGATTACCGCTTCTGGTGGAGCTGGAAGTTATGAATACAGCATTGACAATGGAGCAACATGGCAAACTACTGATACATTTACTGGTTTAACACCAGGAACCTATGCTGTGATGGTTAAAGATGCTTTTGGATGTACATCGACTGCATTTAATGCAACGATCGAAGCACAACTTTTTGCTACAGCAGTAAAAACAAAAGAACTTGACTGTACAGCTCCGCCAGATGGTACGATACGTATTACACCTACAGGTGGTTATAGTCCGTATGCGTATAGCGTGAGCTCAGATGCGGGAATAACGTTTACTACAATTACAGCAACTGACCCAGCTTATACTGATTATACAGTACCTGTTGCAGGTAGTTATGTTTTTGAAGTGACCGATAGCAAAGGATGTCAGTATGTTACCACTCCAGCAGTTGTGATGACGGCACCAACAGCTATTACTTTAGTAGCTTCAGACATTACAACTACACCAGTAGATTGTAATGCGCCACAAGGAACAAACAATAACGGTACGATTACAGTGAACTTGGATTTGGTTGCAAATAACAATCCAGATTACACCTATACATTGAACCAACTGACTCCAGTTACCAATACTACAACTCAAAGCACGAATGGGTTTACAGGTTTAACAGCTGGTACGTATGAGGTAGTGGTGACTTCGGCTAGAGGTTGTACGAATGCTACTCCAGTTCCAGTAACGATAGCTGCTGTAACTCCAGTGGAGGCAACAGCAGCGGTAGCAGCATTTAGTTGTTCGCCAACTAATACAGTGAACACTACAACGGTGACTGTTACAGGTACAGGAGGAAAAGGAACAAATGCAGTTACAGATTATACATATAGTGCAGATGGTACCAATTGGTTCACAACTAATACTTTTGAAATTGCCGATACAGGAGCTACACAAAACCTTTATTTCTATGTAAAAGATGCCAATGGTTGTGTTGATATGACAAATTCACCAGTAATAATTACTGCTTTCCCTAAATTGGTGTCGGCAGTGGCAACACAAGTCACAAAAATTGATTGTGTGAATCTAGGTGAAGAAATCTTAGTAACGATTACTGGAGGATCTAACAGTCCAAATGCATTTACTTATGAGGTGTATCAAGACGGTGTTTTAATCACAGCAACACCAGTTGCAGTTGTAGGAAGCACTTTTAACTATACCGCTGCAACAGCTGGTAGTTATTATGAATTTAAAATTTTCGACAACAATACAGGCTGTACCATTACCTCTGATGGGTATGAAGTGCCATTGTACAACACTATGGTGGTGAATGCTACCGCTGCTGCAAATGTGGATTGTACCACTAATGCAACAGGAAAAATTGAATTGAACATCACTGGATATTCGGGTGCCTATGATTATGAAATTTTCAATGGTGCAACTGCAGTATTTACAGGAACAGCAAACACGAGTACGAATCCGTTTGTACTTACGGATGGTTTAGTAGCAGGAACTACTTATACCGTTCAAGTAACACAAACAGCCTACCCGCAATGTGTGGTTGTTTCTAATGTAGTGGAGATTACAGAGCCAGCGCCATTGGTGCTAAGCCCTGCGATTACAGTGGTGAATAAAAACTGTTTTAATGAAGCAACGGCTACAGTACCTGCAACAGCTGTAACAGGCGGTACAGGACAATATTTGTATGCTTTTGTAGCTTCGACAACAACTCCTACAGCAACGGATTATACAACTTCAAATACGGCAACATTAGCAACAACAACGATCAGTCCAGCAACAACAGCGTATGATGTATGGGTGAAAGATGCTAATGGTTGTACCAGTATGCAAACCATTCAAGTAACTACGGATCCGCTACCGGCAGTAACCGCTGCAGTAGACAGTCAGTGTGCTTCGGCAACGGGTTATACCATTACGGCAACAGGTAGTTTAGGAAAAGGAGCTTTAGCATACAGTTTAGACGGAATCAGTTTCCAAACAGCTACTACATTCAATGTAACAGCTCCAGGAACTTATACGGTTACAGTACGTGATGCCAATCAATGTACAGCAACTGCAACAGCGGTTACTGTTCTAGAACCGTTGCAACTGGATGCTATAATTACAACAACACCTACTTGTACAACTGCAGATGGTGTAGTAACATTAACAGCGCAAGGAGGTACTGTTCCGGCTAATTATAGTTACAGTAATGATGGAACTACTTATGTTTCTGGAAATGTGTTTAGTGGTCTAGCGCCAAATAATTATACATTCTACCTAAGAGACAATACTACCTTATGTACTAAAACAACTGCTGTTGTTATTGATGCGCCTAATACAACTATTGATTTTAGTGTGTCTCAAACAGCGGTGACTTGTAACGGTGGAAACGATGGAACGATTTTAGTGACATTGGCTACGCCAACAACAACCGTGAACAACAACCCTATTTATACCTACAGTATAGATGGTGTCAATTATCAGACTTCTAATCTATTCCAAGGATTAGCGACTGGTACGTATACAGTTGATGTACGTTCAGGAAAAGGTTGTCCGGCAATTGCGCAAACGATCCCAGTGGGTGAGCCTAGTTTAATTACGGTGCCAGCTCCTACGGTCGTTGAGTACGGTTGTACAACTGGAAACACTAAAAACTTCGCTACCATTACGGTATCGAGTGTAACTGGTGGATCTACTAATTATGTGAATTATGAATTTATCAAAGGAGGTACGCAAGTATACTTTGGACCAAATAATGTCTACACCGAAGCAGATCTAAACGGCGGAAGCTATACTGTGAATGTGTATGATGATAATGGATGTATAGGAACGGCAGCTGCGGCAGCAGTAATTAAACCATTTGTAGCCTTGGATGCAGTAACTGTTGCAGTTACGAGAGCCATTACTTGTAATAACTTAGAAGAAATTAGCGTAACGGTAAGCCATATTGGTGCCACAGCGCCTACTAATCTAATCTATACATTGGTTGATATTGATGGTGCGGGGGTTACAGGTACGCTTTATCCTGCTCAAACAAATGCTACAGGATTATTTGTAGGTTTACCAGTGGCTGATTATTTAGTGACAGTTACCAATACGGATACCAATTGTAGCGTACAAACGGTGCATTATGTAAACGAACCAAATACGTTTGACTTGACTATCACCAATGTGGTAGACCTTATTTGTTATTCAAGTACAGACGGTAGCGTTGATGTTACTTTTGTAGATGGTTTAATCACCACTACACCACCAAACGGTGATGATGCAGGGCCATTTACATACACTGTTGAGGATGCTCTAGGAAATCTGGTAACGAGTGGAACTGCAACTACTGCAGGACCAATAACGATAGGAAACTTAGCGAGTGGAACTTATACGATAGCTGCTACTTTGAGTCAGTCTCCTTCATGTACAGTTGTAAAAAACTTTACAATTACAGGACCAGCTGAAGCATTAACAGCAGCCGAAACGCATACAGAAATCACTTGTGTTGCAGGAAATAATGACGGAACAATCTCGGCTACCGCAACTGGTGGATGGTCAGGAGATTATGAATATGAATTAGTAGGGCCTACTGCTGCACAATCTGTAGCTTATTCTACTGTAGCCGAATTTACAGGCTTAACAGCAGGTAGTTATACGGTTAATGTGAAAGACAGTAAAGGATGTGTGGACTCAGTACCGGTGGTATTGAATAATCCAACACCAATCGTGGTAACTGGAACAGCAAGTGTACCAGCGGTAACCTGTTTTGGAGATACTACGGCTACTATTACTGCTGGAACACCTACTGGTGGATCAGGTAATTATTTATACACTTTAGTAACTACTTTACTGGATGGAACAGTTACTACTGATGGTCCGCAGGTGTCGAATGTGTTTACTAATTTGGGTGCTGGAAGCTATCAAGTAAAAGCGTCTGATACATGGGGTTGTGAAGGTGCATCGGCAACGATAACAATCAATGAGCCTGTGGTTGTAGATGCGAGCCTAGTAGTTAGTTCAACACGTACTTGTACAACAGATTCAACAGTAACTTTAACAGCTAGTGGCGGTACAGCTCCTTACCGTTACAGTACGGACCCTAACTTTGCAACTAGTACAGCGATGACTGGAAGTTCCGTTACCATATCAGTTCCTGTAGGATCTTATAAATACTATGTGAGAGATGTAAACGGTTGTCCAAGCGATGAGTCTAATACCATTACAATTGATCCTTTACCGGCATTGACTGTAGCTGTGGATGTGACTAATGCTTCGATTAACTGTAAAGGTGATGACTCGGGTGTAATTGTAGCTACGGCTCAAGGTGGTCTAGGAAATTATGTGTACAGTTTGCGTGATGGTAGCGGTAACGCTTTATCATTTGTGGCAACACAAACGACTCCTGGATACTTTACTAATTTACCTGCGGGATCTTATACTGTAAACGTTGTAAGTGGAGATTGTAATGTAAGTTCTCCATCGGAATCAATTACAGAACCGTTACTACCATTAGGAGCGACTTCTAGTACTATTGATGTAACCTGTTCAGGCAATAAGAATGGTTCGATTACAATTCTAGCAACTGGTGGTACAGGTATTATTAAATATGCGATCTCACCAGACTTTAGACAATTCTTTGATTCGAATGTTTTTGTAAAACTTGATGCTGGTTTCTATGATGTATTGGTTCAAGATGAAAAAGGATGTTACCAAATACTAAACGGTATCGAAATTAAAGAACCAAAATCAATCAATGCTACAAGTACAATTGTGAGACAAGAGATTTGTTTGGGTGATAATCAAGGAGCGTTTAACGTGGATATTGCAGGTGGAACAGCACCTTACAGTGTAAGCTTAGACAATCAAACAGGAACTTATACAACAGGTACTGCTGCTCAAACACAATTTAGTTTCACTGGTTTAGCTGGTGGTGATCACAAAGTATATATTATTGATGCTAATAAATGTACGTCTCAAATTACAGTGAATATGGATTTACCAGTGAATCTGGATCCTGTTGCAATTGTGGAGTATGGCTGTACAGGTAATAAAGCAAGTAATATGGTTACGGTGACCCTACATAAAGATTTCACAGATCTAGCTAATGTAGAGTATGCGCTTGATGGTAGTACTACTTTCCAAAAAAGCGAAATCTTTATTGATGTAGCTCCAGGAAGACACAGTATTACAGTACGATACATACCAAATGGTTGCGAGAAAATCACGCCTTCATTTACTGTTAATGCTGTAGCGCCATTGGCTATTAATCTGAAAGATGGTGGATTGAATGAAATCATTGCAACTACAACAGGTGGTGCAGGTGGATATCAATACAGTGTGAATGGTGAATCGTATGGAAGTACAAACAACTTTATCATTTACAAAACAGATGATTATACCGTTACAGTAACAGACTTGAATGGTTGTACTGCTTCGCAAGTGATTCATGTTGATTTCATAGAAATTGTGATTCCAAACGTGTTTACACCAAATGGTGATGGAAACAATGATACTTGGTTCCCGCTTAATGCGCAAAACTATGTAGACATCTATGTGTATGTATTTGACCGTTACGGTCGTAAGATAGGCACATTCAGACAAGGACAAGCATGGGATGGTAAGTACAATGGTGCCGAGCTTCCTTCTGGAGATTACTGGTACGTATTGAAATTGAACAACGTAAAAGATGCCCGTGAGTTTGTAGGGAACATAACGTTGTATAGATAAAAAAATGTGGTATTCGAATGATTTTAAAATAGTAAGCAGTAAGTTTATAGTGTTTTAAAGTCATTCGGTGCTATGATTTATAAAAGTTCTTTACGCTTAGCTACTGGCTAGTTAAGATTAGAAATGCAGAACTAAAAAAGAAATAATAAGGATTCAGATGAAAAAAGTAATACTATCATTTTTTCTCCTAGTAGGAACCGCAAGTTTCAGTCAGGAATTAAATTTACCCGTTTTTACACAGTACTTGGCCGACAATCCATTTGTAGTTTCGCCTACATTTGCTGGTATTGGAGACAACCTTAGGATTAGAGCCAATGGTTTGACGCAATGGGTAGGGATTCCGAATGCGCCCGACAATCAATCTATTTATGCCGATTTTAGAATTGCCGATCGCTCGGGAATTGGTGTTTCGGTTTTTAATGATAAAAATGGAAATACGAGTCAAAAAGGAGCCAAGTTCTCTTTTGCGCAGCACATCATTTTAGATTATTACTCCAAGCAGTATTTGTCATTTGGTTTGTCTTTTAACTTGAATAATTTTAGCATCGACGTTAATAATTTGGCGCCGGGTTCATTTGATCCCAGTATTACAGACAATAGATCCATTACCAACAAGAACTTTGACGTAGGGGTTTTGTATCGAAATAAAGAGTTTTACGCGAGTTTAAATGCCAATAACATATTGGATAAGGATATTACGAAATATGGCGTATATGAGCCTAATTTACTGCTTAATTTCCAATTGTATTCGGGTTACGTAATCAAGAACAAAGAAAATAGGTCGGATATTGAGCCATCGGTTTATTACCAGCTCTTTGCAAACGACGGAAGATCCAGTACCGATTTAAACATCAAGTACCGTAAATACAACCGTTACGAAGATTATTATTGGGCAGGAGTTTCATATCGTTTCTTAAACGATCAAATAGGAAAACCATTGAATGTAGGTCCAATGGCTGGTTTTAAAAAGTCCGGATTTTATTTTGGATATTCGTACCAGATGACCGTGAATCAGTTGTCTTCCTACAACTCAGGAACACACGTGATCACCATAGGATTTGACTTCCTACAAGGTATAAGTGATTGTCCTTGTACTCAAAGTCCAGTACACGACTAACAAGATTTAAATGATATACAAAAGCCCTTTCTAGATCAAACTAGAAAGGGCTTTTTTGTGTTAACTTATTGAAGGATTTAAAGCGCTTCAAAGCCTAGTTTTTCTCTTACCCTTGATAAGACACCATTTGCAACCGTTGTTGCTTTATTTGCGCCTATTTTAAGCAAAGCATCTACTTCTGGAAGGTTGTTGATGTAGTAGTTGTATTTTTCTCTTTCGGTTTTAAAAGTCTCGCAAATCAGTTCGTATAACGCTTGTTTGGCATATGTTTTATACAACTTTTTCCAATGTTTCAAGTTAAATAAATCATTGTGTATATTTTAAAGGTGTAACATGGTCAAATCCTTCATTTCCATTAAAAATTCGTAAAGGCTGTGTATTACTTATTTTATCTCTCTGAAGAATATAAAATTTGTGTTTGTCTAGTTTTTATGTTTCCAAAAAAGTTAATACTGGTTCATAATTCTTCAAGTAAGGGGATGCACATGAAAGGAAATAAAAAGGAGCTACAAAAAACGTTAATTTTAGTTTTTTCATATTTATAATTATTTTTTACACGGGATTCCAGTTAGTGTTATTTCGCCAAAATTGGTTCCACTTCTTTCAGCTTGGACTCTCTTTTTTATTCTAATTCTATCTTTAAAATGGCTATCATTAGGGGTATCAGGATATTTTTTAACAATTGTACTTTTCTATGCAGTAAATAAGGGATTTTGCTTGACGCCTATTCGAGTGGGGGTGAAGTAGTAGACATTCGCACAGCAGCCCGCAGTTTTTAAGAACACTTCGAGCAGCTAGTTAAAAATGGGAGCTTGTAGTTTTAAGAGCTTTTCCATTATTTTAAAGCTTTGTACAATTATCAACAAGGTGTGTCCGGCTTTTCGTCCCATACCTTGTGCTATTTGATGTCTAAAGTTATTTAGACATGACTAACTTAGACATTACAGAAAGTTAGGAAAGCAAAAAAGAAGATTTAAACATTACTGTGAAAATCATGAGGTTTCTCATCTGTGTTTTTAATTCAACTTATAGGTTTTCCATCTTAAGTAATTGCCGTCCTGCAATTTATGTATAATATAAGTAGGAGCAGTTGTTTTATAGCCGCTTTCTCTAAACTGCTTTACTGTAATGTACTTAATACAATCTAAAGATTTTAATTTCTCTGGTTTTAAACCAAAAACAGAAAGATTTACCGAAAAATTAGGTAATCCAGCACTGTTGCTGTCCCTTGTATTATTATAATATTCTTTTGTGGTTTTATCTCTTGCTTTTTTGGTTTGATATTTTTCAAAATATATTGCAAAAGTTGCAGCTGTTGTATCATTATTAAAACCATATTTTCCAGTAATTTTATCATTTAAATCTAACAATATGGTTGTTTTCTCTTTTTTTAATTCTTGTGCACAAGAAATGTAACATATGCTTAAAAAGAACAAAATTGTTGTTTTTTTTCTTATTGACGTGGTGTATTGTTATAATTATTATATAAATCTAAAATTTTCAATCTTTGAGCTTGTGGAATAGCTGCCCACGCGGCGGTAGGTTGGGGCGGTAGACCTGTATTATAGTTTATTTCTCCCGTTCCCATAAGAACAATCCAAGCTAGGGCATTGTATACATCCTCATTTCGAGTATTATCGAATTATTTCATAGTTTGTATTATTAAATCACGCGAAAGTTGTGCCATATATTCATGTTGAGGCTCTGATGGTGAACCACCAAGTGGAATTTCATATCTATACATGGTATAATAATAGGCTATTTCTTTCTCATCATTTCTAATACTTTCAATAAACTCGAATGACCATGGGATTTCTTTGTTAGCGGATAGTAATAATAATGTTCTGTACATTTCTGCATGAATCATTTCGTGTATAAAAGTTCTAACAATATCTAATGTGGGTGTATTTAATTGATCAGGGTTAAATTTAATTTCAATCAATAAATTTATGGGTTCATAAGTTATCGCAGTTGCGTTTGGATATTTAGGATCTATACCGACACTTAGTTTTAAATCGGCTATAGAAAAAGCACTGTCAAATTGTTTCAAGTAGTATTGAAAGGTTGGAGAACCACCTAACTTATCGTAGACACCTTTTAAACA
>NZ_JACRUK010000040.1 GCF_014305155.1 Flavobacterium muglaense | reverse complement strand
TTGCATTTAAACAAGAAAAAGTAGCTCTAAATACCTCTGTTTTATTGGATTTGCAATTTTTCAGCAAGCCCTAAGTACCATGATCTGTCTTTTGGAAATTTCATTCCCTTAAAAACCTCTTCTCCTGTTAGTAGGATGTATTCACCGTCGTTTTTAGCTTCGTCGTGATAAAACTGATAGATTTCCATGGCGTAGGTTTTTGGATCAAAATAAAAGTACCATGCATCTTTCCCTACTCCTTCTTCATATTTTACTTGTAGTACTAAGTACTCTTTGTTCATGAATGTTTTAGTGGTAACAATAGGGTTTATAATGGTACCCGAATCTTTTAATTTCATGGGTAAGCCGTACAAGAACGTATAGTAGTTTTTCATGAACTTCGCTCTTGCATCATTCAAACTAAACGTTTTAATTTCTTCGTCTGTAAAGGTTGTTTTACCATTTAAACTAAAGCTACTTTGATCGTTAGCAACTATATGTTCCACTTTAGTATCGTTTTTAATAGCAGTTAATTTGAAATATTGATGGGGTAAATCAATCGAAACTTCACTTAAACGGTTGCTGCCGTTGGGCATTTTCATTTCGATAGATAATGTTCCTTTAAAAGTATCCCATTGATTATTTGGGTCGTGATATTGAATTGCTTTTTGCAATAGTTGCTGTCCAGAAATCGCTTGCGCTTTCATTTGCGCAGCAATAAAAAAACAAAGCAATACGAAGATAGAATTACACGCTGTTTTTAAAGAAGGAATTATAGCCATTTTTTGTTTTTTATAGGATGAATAATTAGGTGTTAATCCAATTGATCAGTTAGTTTTTTAAAGACAGATTTAGCGTCTTTTCCGTTGTATAAAATTTCATAAACGGCATCTATTATTGGCGTTTTGGCTTGGTAGCCTTGGTTTAGTTTGTAGGCACTTTTTGTAGCATAATACCCCTCAGATACCATGCTCATTTCCATCATAGCGCTTTTTACAGTATATCCTTTACCAATCATGTTACCAAACATTCTATTTCTAGAAAAAACAGAGTATCCAGTCACTAATAAATCTCCCAGATAAGCAGAGTCATTAATGTTTCGTTTCATTTTGTGGACTTTCTTGATAAATTTTTTCATCTCACGAATTCCATTACTCATCAAAACCGATTGAAAATTGTCGCCATAGCCTAACCCATGTGCAATTCCTGCAGCAATGGCGTAAATGTTTTTTAACATGGCAGCATATTCTGTTCCAATAATATCATCTGTGATCTTAGTTTTGATGTAGTTTCCAGATAAATTATCGGCTACTACTTTGGCTTTGTTAGCATCACCACAGGCAATTGTCAAGTAAGACAAACGCTCAAGAGCGACTTCCTCGGCATGGCAAGGCCCAGTAATTACACCAATGTTGTAGTAAGGAATGTCATAAGTAAAATGGAAGTGCTCGCCCACAATAAGGCTAGTTTCGGGCACAATTCCTTTAATCGCTGAGAAGATTATTTTGTCTTTTAGCGACACGGTTAGCTTTTCCAGTTCGGCACTTAAAAAAGCTGATGGAATTGCAAAAATAATGTAATCAGCATAAGCAACGGCTTCGTTGATGTCATTAGTCAATTTTAATTTATTGATATCAAACTCTACCGAGCTTAAATAGTTCGGGTTGTGTTTGTGCGTTTTTATATGTTCAATAGCAGAGTCGTTACGCATGTACCATGAAACCTCTTTAAGGTTTACACATAACATTTTTGTAATTGCTGTTGCCCAGCTCCCACCACCTATTACTGCAAATTTTATATCTCCGGCCATTTTTTTTCTTAAATTTAACCAAAAGTACTTAAAAATGCATTAATTAAACAAATAAAATAATGGAGTACTCTTAGGGATTAGGTGATTGCAATATTCGTTAGTATAATAAAAACAATAATTTTTATAATTTAACACAATAAATGAATCTTATTAACGTTGTAACTTATTATAAATTAAGTTTTTAATAAGTAAATTAAAATTGAGTTAGTTAGTTTTGTTTTGGTGTTATTAAAAAAGGCGCCCTGAATAAATTCAAGAACGCCTTTTTATTTAACACTGATCGATTTCAGTATTTCGAATTAGTAACTCATTTCCACAATAGCTTTGACTTTGTCTAGTGTGATATTTTGTTTTTCTCCCAGACCTTTCCAACCTCTTTCATCAAAGCGGCTTACTATAAAATCTGCTGTATTACTGTATTCTTTTTTATAATCCGATAATTTGGTATCCATTCCCATAGTGTGGAAAAATTCAACCGTTTTATTGATCGCTTCTTTTGCAATTTCGTCATCCGTTCCTTCTAAGTTGAAGATGCGTTTTCCGTATTGCGCTAATTTTCCCTTTTTAGTTTCGAACATTACAGTGTATAGACTTGGAGCAATAACTGCAAGCGTTCTTGCATGATCAATTCCGTACATGGCTGTTAATTCATGACCTATCATGTGTGTTGCCCAGTCGCTAGGAACTCCTTTTTGAATCAATCCGTTAAGCGCCATAGTACAAGACCACATAAAGTTTGACGCTAATTCATAATTAGCAGGATCTTCCACCACTTTAGGACCTACTTCGATCAAAGTTTGCAAAATTCCTTCGGCAATACGATCTTGTAAGTGTCCTTCATGAGGATACGTTAGGTATTGTTCCATAACATGTGTGTAAGCATCTACAACACCATTTTGCAATTGTCTTTTTGGTAAAGATTGAATTACAGTTGGATCGCATATAGAAAATTTTGGAAACAAAGCCGAACCACCAAAAGCTAATTTCTCTTTAGTAGCTTCGATTGTAACCACTGCTCCAGAGTTCATTTCGCTTCCTGTAGCTGGTAAAGTCAATACAGTTCCAAAAGGAATGGCATTTTCTTTAATCAAAATACGTTTTTGCAAAATCTCAATAGGATCTCCTTTGTAATTCACCGCTCCTGAGATGAATTTTACCCCATCAATAACAGATCCACCACCTACAGCAAGAATAAAATCAATTTTTTGTTCCTTAACGATAGCCACTGCTTTCATCAAAGTTTCAAAATGCGGATTCGCTTCAATACCTGCAAATTCTACAATTTCGTATCCTTTTAAGTTGTTGATTACTTGTTCGTGGATTCCGTTTTTAAAGATACTTCCACCACCGTAAGCTAATAATATTTTGGCTCCAGCAGGTACAAGGCTTCCTAATTTTTCCATTTGACCTTTACCAAAAACTAAATTGGTAGGGTTATATAATTCAAAGTTTAACATAATGATACTGTTTAAATTAAGAAGGCTTTACCGCTCCTATTCTTAAAAAGAACAAGAGCTTGGTAAAGCCTCTTTACTATTATTAATTATTATTTTTTAGCATTCAATTGACCTAACAATTTTTCTGCTACTAGTTTAGATGAAGCTGGATTTTGTCCAGTAATCAATAAACCATCTTCTACTGCGTATGGATTCCAGTCTGCAACTTTAGAATAAGTAGCTCCATTTGCTTGTAAAGCATCTTCTAATAAAAACGGAACTACATCAGTTAATCCTACTGCTGCTTCTTCAGTGTTAGAAAATCCAGTTACTTTTTTACCTTTTACTAAAAATTCTCCGTTTACTTTCACGTTTTTCAACACTGCTGGTGAGTGACATACAAAAGCTACTGGCTTGTTATTAGTGTAAAAAGAAGTAATTAATTTACTAGAATCTTCGCTTGATGCTAAATCCCATAATGGTCCGTGACCTCCTGGATAAAATACAGCATCATAATCAGACTCTTTTACATCAGTTAATTTATGCGTTTTACTCAATTTAGCTTGTAATGCAGTGTCTTTGTCAAAACGTTTTGTGTCTTCTGTTGCAAATGATGCATCGGCACTTTTTGGATCAATTGGAGGTTGTCCTCCTAGAGGTGTTGCAATATCAATTACAACTCCTTTATCTGCTAACTCATAATAAGGTGCTGCAAATTCTTCAACCCAAAATCCTGTTTTTTCTCCTGTGTTCCCTAAATCTGAATGGCTAGTTAGAACGAATAATACTTTTTTCATCTTAGTTTTTTTTGTTTTTTGTGCAGTTGCTGTAAAACAACCTACTGTTAATACTAGTATTGCAAATAATGCGACTTTTTTCATTTTGTTATTTTGTTTCTACAAATTTACGGCTATTATGCTATCAGTAAAAATAATTTAAATTATGTTTGTGATAAATATATTTATATCATGGTCAATCTAGAATGGTACAGAACTTTCAAATCAGTCTATAAAAACGGTAACTTTTCATTGGCAGCCAAAGAGTTGTTTATTAGTCAGCCAGCAGTGAGTCAGCAAATAGGGATGTTGGAGGCACATGTGGGTTATACTTTATTCAACCGAAAGTCAAAAGGAGTCGAGCCAACAGAGTATGCTAAGTTATTGAATAACTTGATCATAGAAGCACTTGATCGTCTAGAAAATGTCGAAAACGGTTTTCGCGCCAAAGCTTTTAATGCCAATAGATTGATTACGGTGGGTATTTCGCAACATTTATTCAGTAGTATTGCTAGTGTCTTGATATCTGAATTTGATTATGTTGATTTTAGCTTTCATGAAAATGAAGCGCTTTTCGAATTGGTAGATTCAAAAAAACTTGATTTTGCCATAGTAACAAAGAAGTATGACACCTTTGATACGATCCAGAAAAAGATTGGTGAAATAAAACAAATTATAGTAGGTTCTAATACAATAGAAGCAACCGATTTGAAAATAAAGATCAAGTCAAAAGATTTTAACGCAATCGAACACTGGCTGAATGAGCAAAAGTGGTTCAGTCACGATAGCGGGATCCCGCACGTAAAATTATTCTGGTTGTATGTGTTTAATAAAAAAAGGCCATCGATGATCCCTAATTTTATTATCCCATCTGAATATGAAATGTTAGGTGTTCTTGAAAGAGGTAGTGGTATTGCAGTAGTTTGGGACATCAATGCAAAGCAATTTATTGCAGAGAAAAGAATACAGCTATTATGGAATAGCAATCAAATGCCTAGTACTGAAGTCTTTCTATTATCTGGTAAAAACGATAATTTCAATACCGCTTTTCAAGAAATTGAATCTGTTTTAAAGGGAGTTTTAAGTTAATAAGAAACAGCAATCGTTTAACTAAAGTTTGCAGCACAAAACAGGAGTTGTTTAAAACTATCTATATATTTGTTTAAATCATACGCATTAAAAAATGAGTGAATATCAAAAAATTAAAGTCGCTGTAGATGCTATCGTATTTGGTTATCAAAATAATCAGCTATATGTATTATTGATTCAGCAAAAATTTGGGACCCAAGAGTCGTATTGGGCATTACCAGGTGGATTAGTTCGTGACGATGAATCTTTGCAAGATGCTGTAAAAAGAGAGCTGAAAGAAGAGACTAATATAGCCGTTAATTATTTTGAGCAACTGTATACTTTTGGGGATGATATCAATCGTGATCCTAGAAACCGAGTAATTTCGGTGGCTTATTATGCTTTAGTCGATCCTTCAAAACTCAATGTAAAAGCAGATTCGGATGCTGAAAATGCGCAATGGTTTCAAATAAATGAAGTGCCCGTTTTGGCATTCGATCATACCAATATACTTAATGCAGCCATTGATCGATTAAAAGCGAAGCTTACTTATGCGCCCATTGGTTTTGATTTGTTACCAAAAGAATTTTTATTTTCTGAGTTAGAGAACTTATACTGCACTATTTTAGAAAAGGAAATTGATCGCAGGAATTTTAGAAAAAAAATATTAAGCTTTGAAATCATTGAGGAAACCGATCGTTTTTCTCCAATAAAAAGCGGAAGACCAGCCAAGTTATTTAAGTTTAATAAGAAGAAATACAATGATTTATTGAACAAAGGTTTTCACTTTGAAATAAAGTTTGCGTAATTTTTACACAAAATAAATTGTTCATTCAAAATAAATATTTACATTTGTGTATAATTAACGCAAAATCAAAAATTATGATACTTAATTTAGACCCAAAATTCAAACCATTTACGAATGAAGATGAAATGGTTTTTCAGAGTTTTACTTTTTCAGGAGGAGAGCCACATATCAAGATTGATCCTGATTTTGACCCAAGTCAGAAAGTAACCATTACGCACCGTTTAAATTCTTTTAACGACTTAGGTTTATTGTGCATTGCGGTTGATGCTTTGCGTAGAATGGATGTAAAAAGAATAGAACTTTTTATTCCATATTTTCCAGCGGCAAGACAAGATCGCGTGATGATCAAAGGAGAGCCGTTATCCGTAAAAGTATATGCCGATATTATTAATGGCATGCAATTAGACAAAGTGTTTGTGTTTGATGCACACTCTGAGGTAACGCCGGCTTTAGTGAACAACTGTGAAGTGATTCCGAATCATACTTTTATAAAAGCAGTAATTAAATCGATAGGGAATGATGTTAAACTAATTTCTCCTGATGGTGGTGCTTTAAAGAAAATTTATAAAGTGTCAGAATTTCTAGGTGGAGTTGAAGTTGTAGAATGTAGCAAAAGCCGCGATGTAAAAACAGGTCGTTTGTCTGGATTCAAAGTATATAATGATGATTTACAAGGCGCCGATTGTCTAATTGTAGATGATATTTGTGATGGAGGAGGAACTTTTGTAGGACTAGCTCAAGAGCTCAAAAACAAAAATGCAGGTAAGTTATATTTGGCGGTAAGCCACGGAATATTCAATAAGGGGTTTGCTGTTTTGGACTGTTTCGAAAAAATATTTACGACCAATTCATTTAAAGATTTTGAAGGAGAAAGTGTTGAAGTAATTGGTTTAGGAGATGGACTTTTATCTTAACACAGAAAATTCTTTTAATCGATTATTAGAAGAATACAATCAACATCAATCTATTGTAGTGGCATTTGATTTTGATGACACTGTTTATGATTTTCATAAAAAAGGAAGGTTATACGATGAGGTTATAGAGTTGTTAAGAGGTCTGAAATCAATAAATTGTTACTTAATCTGTTGGACAGGACAACAAGCATTAGATTTTGTAGCTACTTATCTAAGGCAAAACAGCATTCCTTTTGATACTATAAACGAAAACCCACCCTTTTATAAATCTGAAAGCAAGAAAATTTATGCCAATGCATATCTGGATGATAGAGCAGGCTTGAAACAAGTTTATGATGAGTTGAATCAATTAGTTTTACATGTAAAAAAATAAAATTATAATAGAGAAGAGTCTCATTCTCTTGATTATTGCTAAGTATAATAAATCTTTAAAATAAAGCAAATGCCAAACACGTATTCTCAAATGTATGTTCAAGTGGTGATCGTTGTAAAATTCAGGAAGTCATTGATTCATAAATCATGGAAAGATGAATTGTATAAATACATAACGGGGATTGTTACAAACAAAGGCCAAAAACTATTGAGGATAAATGGGGTCGAAAACCATGTTCATATTTTGCTAAATATTAAGCCTAACCTAGCTTTATCTGATTTGGTGAAGGATATAAAAGTAAACAGTACGAATTGGATAAATGACAGAGGCTTTAATGATGCGAAGTTTCAATGGCAAGAGGGATTTGGTGCTTTTACCTATTCAATTTCTCAGTTGGACAATGTTATAAAATACATTGAGAATCAAGAAGAACATCATAAAAAACAAAGTTTTAAAGAGGAGTATATTTTGTTTTTGAAAAATTTTGAAATTGAATATAAGGATGAATATCTTTTTGATTTTTTAGAGTAGATATGCAGCTCCTCTGGAGCTTACCGAAGATGATATAGTAATTTTATAGATATTTAGCTCCTCTGGAGCTAGCAATAAAATAGATAAGTGTAATAAAAGCTCCAGAGGAGCTACATATTTATAACAAACACAGAAAGAGAGTAAAGCGCTCCAGCGGAGCGCAATATCTATAACGAATAAATCAAGATAAAGCCATAGTCCATCGAAGGGATCTATTTATAGCAATAAAACAAAGCCCCTTAGGAGCTACATTTATAACAAACACAGAAAGAGAGTAAAGCGCTCCAGCGGAGCGCAATATCTATAACGTAAAACAAGCTCCGTAGGAGCTACATATTTATAACAAACACAGAAAGTGAGTAAAGCGCTCTAGCGGAGCGCAATATCTATAACGTAAAACAAGCTCCATTAGAGCAAAATAACCTTAACACTATGAACCCATTATTATTAACAGACGGCTACAAAGTAGACCACAAAAGACAATATCCAGACGGAACAACATTAGTATATTCAAACTGGACACCTAGAAAATCAAGAATTGATGGAATTGAAAAAGTGGTGTTCTTTGGATTGCAATATTTCCTTAAAAAATACATCATTCAGGATTTCGATTTGTATTTTTTCAAACAACCTAAAGAAGAGGTAGTAAAAAAATATGCACGCCGAATCAATAATTACCTTGGTGAAAACCAAGTAGGTACAAAGCATATTGAAGATTTACACGATTTAGGATATATTCCAATGGTATTTAAAGCCTTACCAGAAGGGGCAAGTGTTCCTATTCGTGTGCCAATGTTTACGATGTACAACACATTGCCAGAATTCTTTTGGCTTACAAATTATTTCGAAACCTTACTTTCGGCTGTCATTTGGTTGCCTTGTAACTCGGCTACTATTGCTAAGGAATACCGTCAAGTGTTAGATAAATATGCTGCCGAAACATCTTCAATGCCAGAATTTGTAGATTGGCAAGGGCACGATTTCTCAATGCGAGGAATGGGTGGTATAGAAGCTGCTGTAACATCTGCGGCGGGACATTTATTGAGTTTTACAGGCTCAGATACGATTCCTGCTATTGAGTTTTTTGAGGACTATTACAACGCTAATTCTGATACTGAGTTAATTGCAGGTTCTGTTGCTGCAACTGAGCATTCTGTAATGTGTATGGGGACTACTGAAGGAGAGTATGAAACTTTTAAAAGATTAATTTGTGAGGTATACCCAAAAGGAATTGTTTCTATCGTTTCGGATACTTGGGATTTATGGAAAGTGCTTACTGATTATTTACCGAGATTGAAAGACGAAATTGTTTCAAGAGAAGGTAAAGTTGTAATTCGTCCAGATAGTGGTGATCCAGTGGATATTATTTGCGGAAATCCAAACGGAAAAACCGAACAAGAAAAGAAAGGAGTAATCGAATTGCTTTGGGACGTTTTTGGTGGTAGTACAAATGCAAAAGGATTTAAAGAATTAGTACCTCAAATAGGAGCAATTTATGGCGATAGTATTACTGTGGCAAGAGCAACTGCTATTTGTGAGCGCTTGAAAGAAAAAGGTTTTGCGTCTACAAACGTTGTACTTGGTATAGGATCTTTTACTTACCAATACAATACTCGAGATACTTTTGGATTTGCAATGAAAGCTACGTACGGAGAGGTAAATGGAGAGGGTAGAGCCATTTTTAAAGATCCGATTACAGATGATGGAACTAAAAAATCAGCCAAAGGATTGATGAAAATTGAATTAGTAAATGGTAAATACACGTTAACTGATGAGGTTTCGTGGGAAGAAGAACAAAAAGGGGAGCTAAAAGAAGTCTTTAGAGACGGAAAATTATTAACCAATTTGACTTTGGCAGAGATTAGAAACCAAATTAAAAAGGGTTAGTTAGAGATAATTAATAACCAAAAAAGCCTAAATGAATGCGATTCATTTAGGCTTTTTTGTTGTTTTTTAAGTAGATGAATTACTTCTTATAAAAAATATTGTGATCAATGTATTCCCAAACTTTATTAGGTAATAACGGCTGAATATTTTTTCCTTCTTTGATGTTGTTACGAATAAAAGTAGACGATATTTCGACTACAGGCGCATCAATAATATGAATTTTGTGATGATTTTTTAGATCTAAATTTTCCACTTCTGGCGAAATTAGTTCACTGATTTGATCTTTGGCGTCAAGTCTTGGATAAACATAGATGTCATGATTTTGCAAAATGACCTCGTAGTTTTTCCATTTATGAAGTGATTTTAGGTTGTCTTCGCCCATAATCAATGAAAACTCATGATTTGGGTATTTCTCTTCTAGGTGAACTAAAGTGTTTACTGTGTAATTGGGTTGTGATAATTTAAATTCAATATCCGAAGGTTTGATTTTAGCATAATCCTCGGTAGCCAGATGCACCATATGCAATCTATGAAAATCATCTAGTAAAGTACTTTTTTTCTTATGCGGATTGTGTGGTGTTACCACCATCCAAACTTGATCCAAATCAGAATGTTCTGCCATATGATTAGCAATAATCAAATGGCCAACATGAATGGGATTAAAAGTTCCGAAATAAAGTCCTATTTTCATCGATTTAATTTAAAGATTGAAAAATTAAAGAATTGAAAAACCGTAATAATATTTAAATCGTTCAATTCTTCAATCTTTTAATTTTTTTTACTTGCTTACAAAATCCTTCACTAACGTTGAAGCTTCTTCCAAGGCGATAGCTAGATCATAATTTTTTATTACAACATCAAATTGTGGCGCAGTTGCAAGCTCTACAGATGCTTTGGCAATACGCATATTGATTTTGTCTTCACTCTCCGTAGAGCGTTTTTTAAGTCTGATTTTAAGCTCATCAATACTTGGCGGTTTTACAAAAACAGCGAGCGTTTCTTCGGGGAATTTTGATTTTATACGCAATCCACCAGCTACATCAATATCAAAAATTACATTTTTGCCAGTAGCCCAGATGCGTTCGATTTCGGTTTTCAAAGTACCGTAGAAATTATCTCGATAGACTTCTTCCCATTCTACAAAATCTTCATTTTTAATATGGGTTTTAAAATCGTCAAGTGACATGAAGTAGTAATCTTTTCCGCTCACTTCTTCGCCACGTGCTTCGCGAGTTGCAGCCGAAATAGAGAACTCCAAGTTCAAGTCGTCTTGTTGTAATAAATGTCTAACTATAGTAGTTTTCCCAGATCCTGATGGTGCCGAGAAAACAATTAATTTTCCTTTTTTCATTATAAGATGCTTTTTCTATCGGTTTTTCAACCTTTTAGATATCGTTTTAAATAAGAAACCTGCAAGATTTAAAAATCTTGCAGGTTTGTCTTATAGTACATTTAATACTTGTTCTTTTATTTTTTCCAATTCGTCTTTCATTTGAACGACTAATTTCTGCATTTGTGCATGATTGGATTTTGAACCCATCGTATTGATTTCACGACCCATTTCTTGAGTAATAAAACCTAATTTTCGACCATTCGCTTCTGTTCCATTTATCGTTTCCAAGAAATAATCCAAGTGATTCGTCAGACGCACTTTTTCTTCCGTAATATCTAGTTTTTCAAGGTAATAAATCAACTCTTGTTCAAAACGGTTTGCGTCTACGTTGACTTGCAATTCAGCAATTGCAGTTTGCAAACGGTCTTTTATTGCTTGAACACGTTCCGGATCTAATTCTAGTGCTTCAGTCATGTACTGACGAATATTACCAATACGCAATTGAAATTCTTTTTCAAGTGACATCCCTTCATCTTTTCTAAAAGTCAATATGTTTAGAACTGCTTCTTCAATTACGGCTTGGATTTGGATCCAGTCATTTTCGTCAATTTCGTCGCGCTCAATTTTTAAGGCGTCTGGCATTCTTACTGCCATTTTCATCAATTCAGTCTCATCAGCAGCTGCATAAACTTCTCTTAGTTGATTGATGTATGCTTTTACGATTGGAACATTTACTTTGGTAGTGGTTTGTTCAGCGGTGCTTTCGATAAAAATAGAAAAATCAACTTTTCCTCTTTCTAGTCTGGATGCCAGTTGTGTTCTCAATCCTAGTTCCATTTCGCGGTACAGTGAAGGCATTCTTACATTCAGGTCAAGACCTTTGCTGTTTAACGATTTGACTTCTACTGTTATTTTTTTGGTAGGTAATTGCAAAGTTGCTTTACCAAAACCAGTCATTGATTGTATCATATAGTTGTATAAAGGAGCAAAGATAATGAAAAGCGCATTAACCCGCAAAGTGAGTGTTTTTCAGGTTTATGACTTTTTGTCGGCAGGCTTTTGGGTCACCAAATAGACACCTACAAAAATCAATACTGCCGATATAATTTTGACTAAACTTAAGTCGTCTTTCCCTAAACCAATAGCAAATACGGTGGCGAAAAAAGGTTGTAAATAGATAAAAACAGCAACCGTTGTGGGTTTTAACTCCTTCATTGTAAGCAAGTTCAACAAGTAGGTAACAAAAGTCGAAATAACAACTACAAAACCTATTTTCCAATAAATAACTTGAGGAACTACTGCCCAATCTACAGCTTCAAATTGGCTCCAGCCAAAAGGCAATACCATCAAGAAACCAAAGAGATAAATCCATTTTACAAAGGTAAAAGCATTGTATTTCTCCATTAATTTTTTAACAATAATCAGGTAAAAACCGTAGGAAATAGCATTTACTAAAACCAAAATATTACCCAAACTCGCATTGGTAGCCGCGCCAATAGATTTACCATAAAGAATCAAGAAACCGGTGCCTACTAAGCCTAGAAGGATTCCGGCAACCATTCGTTTTTTCATTTTCTCTTTCATTATTATGGCCGATAATACCAAAACAATCATAGGTGTCGTTACCATAATCACCGCTGCAGATATGGGCGAAGTAAGGCTTAATCCTTTAAAAAAAGTAAGCATATTAAATGCCACGCCAAAAAAAGCCGCAGCAATAATTCGAGGAAAATCACTTAAATCTATTTTTTCTTTGGGCATAAACAACCAGCACGCCCAGAACAGTAGCATGGCACCACTTACCCGCAAAACAATGAAGCCAAATGCATCAATATAAACCGGCATAACATCCTTTGCAATCGTAAAAGTAACACCGTAAATTATCGAAACAATCGTTGCGCCTAGTAGTACAATTGTCCGTTTAGACATGGTTTAATGCTTTCATTACTTGCAACATACTTTGCTGACTTCCGCCTGTAAAAACCTTTCCATCAATCATAAAAACAGGACGACTCAAGAACGTATAATGCTCTAATATGTATTTTTTATAATCATCTTCTGTCAGCGATTTGTCTTTAAGATTCATCGATTTATACAACTGTGCTTTTTTGCTAAACAAGGCTTCGTAGCTGCCTGATGCTTGGTACATTTCGGCTAATTCTGCTTCAGTCAAAGGGTCTTGCTTGATGTCTCTAAAAACAAGATTGTTTCCTTTTGGCAACGTTTTTATAATTTTTCGGCAGGTATCGCACGAGGCAATATAGTATATTTTGTTTGTCATAATTTCAAATCTTTGTGCAAAGAAAATTCATTTGAAACTGAAAATGATTATTTTTATCAAAAAAAACAAAATGAATTCGACTCTAGCTGTAACAAGAACCAGTAGAAATATTCTTTCTCAAATTTTGCCTAACTACACATTAGCACAATTAAACGCCATTCCTGAAGGACATAACAACAACCTAATCTGGAACATTGGTCATATTGTTGTCGTGCAACAAATGCTAGTTTACGGGCTTTCGGGCTTGCCTATGAACATCTCAAATGACTTGGTCGAAAAATATAAAAAAGGCACCAAACCAGAGCAAGACGCTACTCAAGAAGAGGTTGACGAAATCCAAAAATTATTGGTGACAACCATTGATCAAACAGAAATTGATGTTCAGAATTCAATTTTTGAAAACTTCAAAGAATACCCAACATCTACTGGATACATTTTAAAAAATGCGCAAGACGCCATGGATTTCAACAACTTCCACGAGGGAATTCACTTGGGAGCTATTTTTGGGATCCGTAAATTTATTTAAGTTTTTATTCAGGAGCTTATCCCGTCATCCGCTGTATCTTTTGTAGCTTAAAGAAAGCTACAAAAGGATGCCGCTCCTACCGGGGCTAAAAAAAACGTTTAGTACCTTATTTAACAATCAAGTACGATTTCAATTCCTCATACGGAATCAATAATTCCTGCGTTCCATCGGCATAAGAAGCAATTTCATATCTGTTGTAAAACAAAAGCAAGCCTTTTTCAGTGTAAAAAATATTATACGGCAATTGAAATTGATCCCCTTCAAACATAAAAGTGGTAGCATTAATTTCCTGGTCTTCAGGTATGTTGAACTGTGCTCTAAACTTCTTTTCGGCTAGTACTTTAAACGCTTTTGGATCTTTAAATAATTGACTTACAGTTACTGTTTTTCCTGTTTTGAGGTCAAATAATAACGAGCGTTGCCCTTTGTAGCCATGAGCACCTCCGGTATAACTATAGTGGTCAATAGTGATATTCAATATACTGTCAGATTGGTAGGTTACCTTTCCTTCAATTTCAGCTTCCCATCCCAGTTCATCATTGGGAAACTCCGTTTTTAATTTCTCATACGATCCTATAAATGCGGCAATTAAGTCGTTGTAATCAGTTGAGGTATACGGTTTTTCGCCAAAGTAAACAATCTCTTTTACTACGGCAAATACTTTTTTATTGATGCTATCGCTTATGGCTGGTTTGCCGCTGGCAAATGGAATGCTGACCGTTATTTCGGGGCATTCGTCAGTGCAATCTAAAGCCGATTTTTTAGTGTACGATTGCGTTTCAAAAGAGAGTTCTTTTTGACAACCTACCAGTAAAAATAATAATCCAATGGCGTATGCTGCTTGTTTCATTTTTAAAAAGTGTTAATTTAATACAAAGGTATGAACTTGTTCCTTGTTAGGAATAAATTTAGAACTAAGTTTGGGTAATCATTAAACGAGTAAAATTTAAAGATATGAAATTCAATACAAAAACAATACACGGTGGGCAACATCATGACCCATCCACGGGGGCGGTTATGCCTCCAGTTTTTCAAACTTCAACATTTGCACAAACAAGTCCAGGCAAACCTGTAGGTGATTATCAATACAGCCGATCTGCAAATCCTACACGTTCAGCCCTAGAAGAAGCGCTGGCAAGTATAGAAAATGGTGCCAAAGGACTCGCTTTTTCATCAGGACTCGCTGCGACTGATTGCCTGTTGCGCTCGTTTAAAGCAGGCGACGAAATCATTACAATGGACGATTTGTATGGTGGTACCTATAGAATGTTTACCAAAATATATCATAATTCAGGCATTGTATTTCATTATGTTGACATGAACGACTTAGAAAATATTAAATCGGTCATTAATGAAAACACCAAAATGATTTGGGTAGAAACCCCTACCAATCCCTTAATGAAATTGGCCGATATTGCTGAAATTGCCAAAATCACTAAGGCACATAATATACTTTTGGCAGTCGACAATACCTTTGCAACGCCCTATTTGCAAAAACCATTAGACCTAGGAGCGGATGTAGTAATGCATTCGGCTACTAAATACTTAGCAGGACATTCAGATGTTGTGGCGGGGGCATTAATCGCAAAAACAGAGGAGCTAGGCAAACAATTGCATTTTCAACAATTTGCCACTGGGGCAACACTAGGGCCAATGGATAGTTTTTTAGTGCTTAGAGGAATAAAAACCTTGCACTTAAGAATGGAAAGACATTGCGAAAACGGAGAAAAAGTAGCTGCTTTTTTAAACAGTCATCCCAAAATAAAAACAGTGTATTATGCGGGTTTAGAAAGTCATCCTTTTCATGAAATTGCCAAAAAACAAATGAGTGGTTTTGGGGGTATGGTTTCTTTTGATTTTGTGTCTGGAGTAAAACAAGACGCTATTACTTTCTTAGAAAAACTTAAAATATTCACTTTGGCTGAGTCTTTAGGCGGAGTAGAGTCACTGGCTAATCACCCTGCTCTAATGACCCATGCATCGATTCCAGAAGAAAAACGATTGGAAGTAGGGATTACAGATCATCTCGTGCGTCTGAGTGTAGGAGTCGAAGATATCGATGATTTAATTGATGATCTAAAGCAAGCTTTAAGTGAATAGAGCCTATTCATAAAAAAAATATAGCCCAAATCCACGAGGTAGATTTGGGCTATGTTTTTTACCATTATTGGCTATTGCAAGTGATAGATATATCCTACATTGACCCATACTAACCAGTCGTTAGCTTTATTTTCTTTATAAATTGCTGGATTAGGATTTAAGCCGTCTACCCAGTTTGAAAAATAATATTGAAAACGAACATCGAGCATTAAATCACGTAAGGGACTCAATTTATATCGGGTACCAACGCTAGAAACAACAGACCAAACAGTTCCCCCTTCGGTTGAAAAGCCATAAGGACGATTGTCAGTTGGGGTTAGGTATTTTGGAAAAGTCGTTAATGGTGTTCCTAGCGGACCTAGGGTTGATGAGGCTTTGGCATTGTAATAGCTAAACTGACCTCCAAGACTAATAAAAGGGCCAAGGCTACCTATTTCGGCAGTGAATTTTCGGATACTCAACGGAAAATATTCAAGCTGTACGCCAATATTTGTTACAGCGGTGCTGCCTCGCATGGCACGTAATTGGTCAGCTCCCACTGATGTTTTATCGGGACTTACCCATTCGCCAAAATGCTTTAATTCGGTTTTATTATAGGACAGTTCACTTCGTAATTTAAAGTGGTCATTAAAGTAATTGTCAGGCGTATAGCAGTTACAAGATGCTTTGTAGGAGAAGTTGATGTAGTGAATAAGACCAACGCCAATACCTGTATTTCCAGCATTTGTGGTTAAGTCGTACCGTTGTCCATAATCAGACTGAAAAGCTACAGGTCCCGCTATTATTCCCACTTCATGTGAAAATCCAAATTGCGCATTGACGCCATTTGAAAATCCAAATAATAGAATAAGAGATAAGGTTATTTGTTTTAGCATTTCACTTTAAAATTTTAAAGACCCAACAAATATATAAAAAACATCATTGATCCCTTGAATTAAAAATTAAAAATAAGTAATTAAATTGCTAAAAAGCTTAGGAAAAAAGCAACGTTTTTCTAGAACTGCAACTTCAAAAGCTGAAATTATACAGATTGTTTAATAAAAAGATAAATCGATAAAACATCCTTGATTTTTTTCTTTAAATAGTCCCATTAACTGTATCTTTGTATGCTCTAACGAAAACGTTTTCTTAAACGTTAATAATCTAATAATCATGTCACAAAGTATATCTACTTTTATTGAAGCGGTTACTAAAAAAAACCCAAACGAACCGGAATTTTTACAAGCAGTTTTGGAAGTTGCTGAAACTGTGATTCCTTTTATCGAAGAAAATAAAAAATACCAAAACAAAATGCTTTTGGAAAGAATGGTTGAATCTGACCGAATCATTATGTTTCGTGTAGCTTGGATCGATGATAAAGGGCAAACACAAGTAAATAGAGGATACCGTATTCAAATGAATTCAGCTATCGGACCATATAAAGGAGGATTGCGTTTTCACCCTTCTGTAAATTTAAGTATTTTGAAATTCCTTGCTTTTGAGCAAACTTTCAAAAACAGTTTAACTACATTACCAATGGGTGGTGGAAAAGGTGGAGCTGACTTTGATCCAAAAGGAAAATCAGATAATGAAGTAATGCGTTTTTGTCAAAGCTTCATGACTGAATTGTCTAAACACATTGGTGCTAACACTGACGTTCCTGCAGGGGATATTGGAGTTGGAGGAAGAGAAGTTGGATACATGTTTGGTCAATACAAAAGATTAAGAAACGAATTTACTGGTGTTTTAACTGGAAAAGGAATTTCTTTTGGGGGTTCATTAATCAGACCTGAAGCTACAGGATACGGAGCAGTTTATTTTGCTCAAAGTATGTTGGAGACTAAAGGAGATAGTTTTAAAGGTAAAACTGTTGTTGTTTCTGGATCAGGAAACGTTGCGCAATACGCTACTGAAAAAGCAACTCAATTGGGTGGTAAAGTAGTGACTTTATCTGATTCTGCTGGATACATTTATGATGCAGACGGAATCGATGCTGAGAAATTAGCTCACGTAATGGAAATTAAAAATGAATTGAGAGGAAGAATTAGTGACTACGTTGCTAAATATCCTAACGCTAAATACTTTGAAGGAAAACGTCCTTGGGAAGTAAAATGTGATATTGCATTACCATGTGCAACTCAAAATGAATTAAACGAAGACGAAGCGAAAGCATTAGTTGCTAACGGATGTATTTGTGTTGCCGAAGGAGCAAACATGCCAACTACACCAGATGCAGTTCTTGTTTTCCAAAAAGCTAAATTATTGTTTGCTCCAGGTAAAGCATCTAATGCTGGTGGAGTAGCAACTTCTGGTCTTGAAATGTCTCAAAACTCATTAAGATTAAGCTGGACTTCTGAAGAAGTAGACGAAAAATTAAAAGGAATTATGCTTGCTATTCACGCTTCATGTGTACAATACGGTAAGGATGCTTCTGGATATGTTGACTACGTAAAAGGAGCTAATATTGCTGGTTTCGTAAAAGTAGCTGATGCTATGCTTGCGCAAGGAGTGGTATAAAACCTTTTTATTATACTATAATGAAAGTCTTCTAACCTATTTTTGGTTGGAAGACTTTTTTTTGGCTCAACAAAAAACGAATACTTTCGTTTGTGTTATATTTGTAAATCAATTGCAATGAAAACAATGAAAAAAATCGCCTTATACTTTTTGCTATTCCTATTGATGCAATCCACATTTGCGCAAAGCAATTTGTCATGGCAGGGTTATTTTTCCTATAATGAAATTAAGGATCTATCGGTTTCGAGTAGTGCTATTTATGCCGCTTCAGAAAACGCTTTATTTAGCCGAAATAGCAGTACAAATACGATCAAAACAACCAATACAATTGATGGACTTTCGGGGCAAACTATAAGTGCTTTGTACCATAGTTCACAGTTTAATAAATCCATTATAGGGTACGAAAATGGTTTGCTTATTGTTATTAATGAAGCCGATGGGACCATGCTTAATGTGGTGGATATCATTAATAAGCAATTGCCCGCAAGCTTGAAAAGAGTGAATCATTTTATGGAATACCAAGGCATAGTTTATGTTTCCTGTGATTTTGGTATTGTACAGTTTAATCTAGCAACCATGCTTTTTGGGGATACTTATTTTATAGGTGACAATGGTACCGAAATTATCGTTTCGCAAACCACTATTTTCAATGGATATATTTATGCTGCCACTAATAATGGGGTGCGTAGAGCAACAATAACCAATAAAAACCTGAATGATTTTGCACAATGGCAGCAAGTTGTAGCAGGAAATTGGACGGGTATTGCAACTTTTGGTACAGAGCTCATGGCTGTAAATTCTTCTGGAAATATCCATAGGTATAATGCTGCCTCAAATGTGTTTTCGCCTTTGTTTTCACTGTCACAAGTTGTTTTAGATATTCGAGCAACCGATTCGTATTTAATAGCGACCACGGCTACTGCAGTCTTTGTGTACAACCAACAGTTGGTTTTAGTTCGGCAAGTGAACAGCAGTCAAATCCCAGTATCTGGAATTACATTTAGCGCTGCTACTAGTATAGGAGATGTACTTTATCTAGGGACGCAAAAAAATGGTTTGTTTACAGCAGCCATAACCGCTACGGTATTTGAGAATATAACTCCTATGGGGCCTTTGCAAAATAATATTTTTTCGCTACAAGCTACTACTAGTTCACTTTGGGCAGTGTATGGCGACTATACAGTGGATTACAATCCGTATCCCTTGGACAATTACGGTATTAGTAAATATTCAGAAACAGGCTGGCTAAACATTCCGTATGAGGCTGTTTTGGGAGCAAAATCCATTAGTAGGGTTACTATTAATCCTAACAATGAAAAAGAAGTTTATATGAGTTCTTTTTTTTCAGGGCTATTAAAAGTGGTCAATAATGTACCTTCATTTTTGTACAATCAAACCAATAGTGGACTGGAAACATTGACTTTTGCAGGAGCTAACTATTATGATGTACGAATAAACGGTGCGGCATTTGATAAATCTGGCAAGCTATGGGTAACCAACAGTAGGGTTAAAAATGGTTTAAAAGTTTTAGGAACTACGGGACAATGGCAATCTTATGCTATGGATAACATTCTTGATGTAAGTGAGAATAATAGTTTTGGTAGAATGGTTATTGATCAAAATGGTACCAAATGGATGGCAACCAATAAAGATGGCGTTATTGGATTTAATGAAAATGGTAGTGTTTTTAAGAAAATTACTTTTGGGACAGATACAGGTAATTTACCTGTTTCGGATGTTCGAGCAGTAGCGGTTGATAATAAAAACCAATTATGGATAGGGACAATCAAGGGGTTGAGGGTTTTGTCAAGTGTGGGAAGTTTTCAAACAGACAATCAGCTCAAAACCAATGCAATTATTATACTGGAAGATAATTTGGCACAAGAATTACTATACGAACAATTTATAACGGATATTGCTGTAGATGGAGCTAATAATAAATGGATAGGCACCGCAGATTCGGGTGTTTTTATGGTATCGTCAAACGGTCAAAAAACGAATTACCATTTTACGATCAGTAATTCTCCTTTGCCAAGTAATGCAATTAATGATATTGATATTAATAGTGCCACTGGTGAGGTTTTTATTGCCACTGCCAAAGGTTTAGTCTCTTTTAAAGGAGTTGCTACTGGGGCCAAAGAGGATTTGACACAAGCCTATGTCTATCCTAATCCAGTGCGACCAGATTACCAAGGAACGGTTAAAATAGCAGGGTTAATCAATAAAGCCAACGTTAAAATAACAGATATCGAAGGGAATCTTGTTTATGAAACGACTTCTGAGGGAGGAACAATCGAATGGGATACTACCGCTTTTGGTAAATATAAAGTAGCTTCGGGTGTTTATATGATTTTTATTTCGGCTCAGGATGGGGTTGAAACCAAGGTTAAAAAAGTAATGATTATTAGATGATTTAAAAGAATGAATTGATTTTTCAATCTTTAAATTTTTCAATCTTTAAATTAAAATAATGCTCGTAAAAACCAAAGTAATCGTCATTTCGTCATTAAAGTTTCAAGAGAAAAGCTTGATAGTGAAGTGTTTTACAGAATCTCACGGTTTGAAATCTTATTTTGTTCGCGATGCTTTTTCGGGTAGGAAATCCAACCAGAAAATTGCGTATTTCCAGCCGCTATCGATTCTAGAAATAGAAGCGGTACATAAGAACAAGGGGACATTGGAAAATTTTAAAGAGATTAAAATAAGTACGCCATATCAAACCATTCACACGGATATTTACAAGAGTACAATTGTTTTATTTATTTCAGAGGTATTGTACCATTCGATCCATGAAGAAGAAAAAAACGAATCCTTATTTAGTTTTCTAGAAACAGCCTTATTGTGGCTTGACCATCATGATGAAATTGCTAATTTTCATTTAATTCTACTGCTAGAAACCACAAAGTTTTTAGGTTTTTATCCCGATGTCTCGGATGTTGATTTGCCTTTTTTTGATAGTAGTGAAGGGGTTTTTTCGCCTTTTCAAGGGATAAGCTCATTAACGGCGCACGAAACTATTTTGTTTAAAAAACTAATAGATTTACGATTTGATAACGATCAAAAAATCTTCCATGTTATCGAACGACAACTAATTCTTAAAACATTAATCGACTATTATAGTTACCATTTAGACGGTTTTAGGCGACCAAAATCTTTGGATGTTTTAAAAGAAGTTTTTTCATAAAAGAAGTTTAACGAGCAAATTGTTCCTCAAAATTAATTTTTCTTTTTGATGCTAAAATAGGTTTGTAACGATGGGTTTGATTTTTAAACATAATTTCGTGCAAGTTATAAAGCTCAGTTTCATATTCAAAACCTTCGAGGTCTACTAAATAAGTTGTGTTGTTTCTTTTGGCGACAACATAACCCTCAGTACTAAACCATTCAACATCCGAATAAATAGCAGGAATTATTATTTTTTCTTTTGTTCCAAAGCCATAATTATCTCCATATTTTATACGGAATTGAGCATTGTAAAGACGATCAATTTTATCATAAATAGGCGGTACTATTTGGTGACCAAGAGTGTCCAACATTCCCATTTTAGTATTTTTTTCTACAAGATAAATGGGGTATTTTTGATAAATAAAATCTGATTTTATAACATCATATTCTAGCGAAGCGATTTCTGTTCCTGATGCAGTAATTAAGCCCCATTTATTGTCTAGTTTTACTTTGGCAGCGTTATGATTAAATAAGTAAACAAAATCATATTTTGCAGGGATTACTATTTCATTTTTAGCATTAACATACCCCCATTTTTTATCAACACATACTGGCATTAATCCGGTATAATGTATGGATTTTTTAAAGTGGCTACCTCTTTCAAAACTGCTTCCAGCTCCCAAAAACAATACGTTTCCGCTTCGATCATAGAAATTCATAATCAATAATTCGCCGTTTTTGTCTTTCCCAATTCGGATTCTTTGGACGTTTATTTTACTATAAAGTAGTGGAATGAATGATTGTTCTTTTGAAAAATAAATTTCTAAATATTTCTTTTTTCTACTGCCCTCAAGCACGATTTTTTTCTCAACGGCTCCCTCTTTCGAATCGACTATATAGTCCAGTTTAACTTGATTTGGTTCTTCAAAAGTTAGATTTGCAAAATCTGCTTTTTCGTTATTAATATTAAAATGTTGTAAAAGGTAACTAAGGTTTTTGTTTTTATTTGTCCATTCAGATTGCGTTATATATTTTCCGTTTAATTGTTGTAAATCAGTAAGTGGCACGAATCCCGAAGTTTTATTTATTCGATATGTACCACAAGAATAAATAAGAAGTAAACTTAAAGTAAAAAAAATGTATTTGATTTTCATTTAGATTTTTTTGAGAAACTAAAAATACTAAAATTTAAGCTTAGGAATGGGGTTGATATCCAATCATTTTAGTTTTTTTTGATTGGTATATCTCGTTATTTTTTTAGAAATCATTTATTCGCCATCTATAAAACAGCCCTTTCTAACCTCAAAAACACTGTCTCTATCTATTCCGGTTTTTAAATAAAGCTATTCTATTGAAATTTGATAAAAAATCATATCAAATGAAAATATATATAGTCATCGGGTTCTTTTTCTGCTCCCTTTTTTCTTTTTCACAAGAAGTGAAAGCAGAGAAGTTGTGGACGTTAGAAGAATGTATCGCTTACGCAAAAGAGAAAAGCATCACTGTAAAATCAGTCGCTCTAACATTAGAGTCGGCACAAGTGAATTATGAGAAATCAAAGTCCATGCGTTTGCCTAATTTAATGGGGAATCTTTCGCAAAATTTCTCAAATGGAAATACGATTGATCCTATTACGAGTAGTTATGTATCCCAACAAATAAATTCGACAAGTCCTGTTTTGACTTCATCTGTAACCTTGTTTCAAGGAAATCAGTTGAACAATCAAATCAAGCAAAATGAATTATTGGTACAACAAAACGCATTATATGTAGAGGAAGCTAAAAATAATGTAGCGTTAAGCATTACAGAATCGTACTTGCAAGCTTTATACAGCAAAGAGGCAATACGCATTGCTCAAAATAATTTGACTTCATCTGAAAAAGAAGTGGCACGTTCTAAAGCACGATTGGATGCTGGTACTGTTGCTATGAAAGATTATACGGATGCGGTCTCACAGGCGGCAACTAATAAATACACTTTAGTAAGTGCAAAAAACAACTACGCGCAGCAATTGATTGTTTTGAAACAATTATTAGAATTAAGTCCTGAAGATAGCTTCGATATTGCTGATCTTGAAACACAAAATAGTTTAGTGGGCGAAATACCTAATAAATTGGTGGTTTACAATCAAGCCATCAATAATTTACCGGAAATTAAAGCAGCGACCTTAAGTAAATCGATTTCAGAAAAAGGATTGGATATTACCAAAGGTGCTTATTTACCAACACTTTCTCTTTCGGGAAGTTTGGGGTCTGGTTATACAAGCGTTCAGGATGCCAACTTCACAGATCAAATGAATTTGAATTTTAATCAAAGAGTGGGCTTGTCGTTATCAATTCCCATTTTTAATCGAAATCAAACCAAAGGACAATTAC
Organism: Flavobacterium muglaense; assembly: GCF_014305155.1. GTDB lineage: Bacteria > Bacteroidota > Bacteroidia > Flavobacteriales > Flavobacteriaceae > Flavobacterium > Flavobacterium muglaense. The sequence goes on along the minus strand of NZ_JACRUK010000040.1, from coordinate 11,808 downwards.
AGTTAGCAAAGATAAATATTGAAAAAGCGGATATCGAGTCGCAAATCGTTAAAAAAGCCTTGTATGCAAAAATTGAAACGTCTTGGCAAAATGCAACTGCTTCGGTAGAGCAATTAGAAGCTTCAAAAATGGCAACGGATGCTGCGAGCGAATCATATAAGTTGGCTCAAAAAAGATATGAGCTAAACGATTTAAGCACAACGGATTTAATAGTGAGTCAGAACACTTTTACTAATGCGCAGCAAAATTACATTCAGGCAAAATATTTAAACATATTATACTTTCAATTATTACAATTTTATCAAGGAAACGAAATTAAACTATAAAATCATGAAGAAGAATATTATTATAAAAGCATCCATTGCAATCGCGGTTTTGGCAATTGCGTATTTCGGGTTTACCTTTTTTTCGGGATCAGAAATTGCAGCCATAAAAGCAGAAACGATAAAAGCTAAAACAGGGGACGTAATTACAACTGTTACAGCAACTGGAACTTTGCAGCCTATTACTGAGGTCAGCGTGGGTACACAAGTTTCTGGAGTAGTCCAGAAGATTTATGTGGATTACAATAGCGTGGTAAAGCAGGGGCAATTATTAGCCGAGCTAGACAAAACAACATTGAATTCGGCAGTTGTTTTGGCGCAAGCCGCCTACAATGGCGCAACAAACGAACAACGCTATATGCAAACGGTTTACAGTCGTCAAAAAACATTATTCGACAATAAAGTAATTAGCAAGTCGGATTATGATGAGGCTTTGTATCAATTGAATAATGCAAAAAGTATTGTTTCGCAAAGAGCATCAGATTTGGCGAAAGCCAAAACCAACTTGAGTTATGCCAATATTTATTCGCCAATAGACGGTGTTGTTTTATCACGAGCGGTAGAGGAAGGGCAAACCGTAGCAGCATCTTTAAGTACGCCAACATTATTTACAATTGCTGAAGATTTAAGCGAAATGCAAGTAGAAGCAAATGTGGATGAAGCCGATATAGGTCAGGTAAAACAAGGACAACGAGTTTCTTTTACAGTAGATGCGTATCAAGGCGAGGAGTTTGCAGGAGTAATTACTCAAGTGAGATTGAACCCAACAACAACTTCAAATGTTGTGACTTATACAGTAGTTATAAAAGCAGAAAATCCAGATTTGAAATTAAAACCAGGATTAACAGCAACGATTACGATTTATACATTAGAATTAAAAAATGTGTTAACGCTTGAAGCAAAAGGAGTAAATTTTGAACCAGATATGACGGTTTTGAACAACTACCAAAAAGCGAATGGATTTTCATCGGTTGCTGAGGTTGGTAAATCAGAAACAGCTACGATTTGGGTGATGACAAGCAAAGGAATTGCATCCAAAGCCATTAAAACGGGTACTAGTGACGGTATAAATGTTGAAATTCTTAGCGGATTGTCAGCGGGTGAAGAAGTTGTATATAATCTAAAAGCGTTGACAAAAACCGAAGCAAAATCGGAAGCAGGAGATAATGAGAGTCCGTTTATGCCTAAACCACCAGGAGGAAAAAAATAAAAATCATGTCAAAAACAATTATAAAAATAGAAGATTTGAAACGCTCTTTTACCATGGGTGAAGAGACGGTTCATGCTTTAAAAGGAATTTCGTTCAGCATTCAAGAAGGGGAGTTTGTAACGATAATGGGAACCAGTGGTTCTGGAAAAAGTACGCTCCTGAATGTTTTAGGGTGTTTAGATCAACCCAATTCTGGCGTGTATGAAATTGATGGTGTCTCCATAAAAGAATTGACTAAAAATGAGTTGGCTCGAATTAGAAACGAGAAAATAGGTTTTATTTTTCAATCGTATAATTTGTTGGCTAGAACAACAGCTATTGAAAATGTGGAGTTGCCATTGCTTTATAGTACCAAAGTATTAACGGCAGAGGAAATCCATACTAAGGCATTCAAAGCATTGGAGCAAGTCAATCTTTCGGACCGGTTAGATCATACGCCCTCACAACTTTCGGGTGGGCAATAGCAAAGAGTGGCGATTGCAAGATCTCTTGTAAATGAGCCGGTGGTGATTCTTGCTGATGAAGCCACAGGAAATTTAGATACGAGAACATCATACGAAATCATGGCTTTGTTTCAAGAGTTGAACAAGCAAGGAAAAACCATTCTGTTTGTAACACACGAGCCGGATATTGCCACCTTCACAGGGAGAACCATCGTATTGAAAGACGGGCATATTATCCAAGATTACATCAATAACAATGTTCAATCGGCAGCCGAAGCACTTTTGGCTTTGCCAATAGAAGAAGACTAATATGAGAACGCAAAATTTATTAAAAATATCCTGGAAAGCAATTGTGCTCAATAAAATGCGCACCTTTCTTACGATGCTTGGGATTATCATTGGGGTAGCCTCAGTAATTGCCATGCTTGCCATTGGGGAAGGATCGAAAGAGAGTATTAAAACTCAAATTTCGAGTATGGGTTCTAATATGATTACTATAAAACCTGGTAGTGATGTGCGTGGTGGCGTACGTCTAGAAAGAAGCGCCATGGAAACCTTGACCTTAAACGACTACGAAGCCATTAAGAAGGAAACCACCTTGCTAACCTCTTTTTCGCCAATGGTAAATAGTGGAGGTCAATCCATTTATGGAGCGAATAATTGGCCAACTTCAGTCTATGGAGTGGCGCCAGATTATTTAAAAATTAAAATATGGGATCTAGCCGAAGGAAGTAACTTTACGGAAAAAGAAGTGAGCTCGGCTGCGAAAGTGGCGGTTATTGGGCAAACAGTTGCTGAAAATCTATTTGAAGAAGGAGTAAGTCTTATTGGTAAAATGATCCGTTTTAATAGTATTCCGCTTAAAATTATTGGAGTTCTAGAAAGTAAAGGGGAAAGTACTGGTGGTCAAGACCAAGATGATGTTATCCTTGCGCCTTACACAACGGTACAAAAAAGAATTTTGGCAATCACGCATTTAGAATCTATCGTGGTTTCGTCTGTAAGTGAAGAAGAAGCTCCAAATGCCGTAATTGAAATCACTGCTTTATTGAGAAAAAATCATAAGTTAACAACCAACGTAGAAGATGATTTTCATGTTATTTCGATGGAAGAAATGATCAAAACATTCAGTTCTACTAGTGAAATGCTAACGGTTTTATTAGTTGCTATTGCGAGTATCTCCTTGTTAGTGGGCGGAATTGGGATTATGAATATCATGTACGTATCGGTAAAAGAACGTACACGAGAAATTGGTTTGCGTATGGCAGTAGGTGGTCAAGGGTCTGATATTTTGTTGCAATTTCTTATTGAGGCCATGTTAATCAGTATTACGGGTGGCTTAATTGGTGTATCTTTGGGTCTGGGAGCGACATTATTTATCGAAAATGTGCTACATTGGCCTACTTCTGTGACGAGTTCGTCGATTATAATTTCGTTTGTAGTTTGTGCCATAACCGGAATATTCTTTGGATGGTATCCTGCTAAAAAAGCATCGAGTTTAGATCCTATAACAGCGCTTCGTTACGAATAAAAATAGAATAAATGAATTTTATAAAGAGTAAATCGGGCATCGTTTTTTTTCATTTAATGGTTTGGCTACTATTGTTTAGTCTACCGTATCTGTTGTCTTCAGGGCAAAGTCAAGAAATCAGGAATGTAATTGTGCATTCTTGGATTCCATTGAGTTTGTATGCTGTGCTTTTTTATCTTAATTATTTTGTACTTGTGGATCGTTTTCTGTTTGAAAAGAAAATGGTGTTGTACATTGTAATAAACGTTGTTTTGATTGTGCTCTTTGTATGGTTAAACAGTAAAATTAGAGAAGTTTTTTTCTCAGAATTTTTAGCCAATGAAAAACTCGATTTGAAGAAGCCTCCAAGAAAATTTTTCATTTATATTGATATCATCGCGTTTGGTGTACCTGTTGTTTTTTCATTGGCCTTAAAAACCATTCAAAGATGGGGCAAAACAGAAGCGGAACGTGTGGAAGCAGCCAACATAAAATTACAGTCTGAATTGCAGCATTTAAAGTACCAGTTGCAACCACATTTTTTCTTTAATTCGCTCAATAATATTTACTCACTGGTCGATATTTCGCCTGATATGGCCAAGCAACCATTCATAGTCTAGGCAAATTGATGCGTTATTTATTGTATGAAACTAATAATGAAAAGGTGAGCTTGAAGAACGAAATTACTTTTATGACCAATTATATCGAGTTGATGAAATTGCGATTGTATGAGAATACAACAGTACACTATTCTTTTCCAGATTTAAAAACCGACATACAAATTGCGCCTTTGTTGTTTATTTCTTTAATCGAAAATGCCTTCAAACACGGAGTTTCGGCAGATAAAGCTTCTGCTATAGTTTTCGAAATGAAAATTGAAGACAAGCAGTTGACGTTTTATTCAGAAAATCAAAATTTCCCTAAGACGGATGTTGATAAAAGTGGTTCGGGTATTGGACTTGATAATGTAGAAAAACGACTTTCGTTACTGTATCCGAGTCAATTTTCTTTTATTGAAAAGGTCGAAAACGATGTTTTTTCAGTCGATTTAAAGATCCAAATATAATTTAACGATTGAGATTTAGTTCAAATTTTGTGTTTTTTTAACCACATAGAAGCATAGGTTTTATAAATTTTGGAAGTTGTTTTACTTTATGATAGAGCATCATAGCTATGTGAATCCAATTATTGGGCTGTCTAATTCTTTTTCTTTTTTTTTTCTATATTTCTATGTGGTTAAACTTTTTATTTAGTTCAGGAAAAACGGTAAATTTGGTACAATAGTAAAATACAGCAAAAGAAAAAATGGGGGAGAAAATATCATGTTTGATTGTAGATGATGAACCAATGGCACTAAACTTAGTAGAAAGCTATGTTTTGAAAACACCCTTTTTACATTTGGTTAAAAAGTGTCATAGCGGTATTCAAGCGTTATCGTATTTAGATGAAGAAAAAGTCGATTTGATTTTTTTAGACATTCAAATGCCTGATTTAACCGGTTTGCAATTAGGCAAAGTGCTTCCTAAATCCACAAGAATAATTTTTACCACTGCTTTTGATCAATATGCTATTGAAGGTTTCAAAGCCGAAGCCTTAGATTATTTGCTAAAGCCATTTGATTATTCAGAGTTTTTAATGGCAGCGACTAAAGCCAAAGAATGGTTTGAATTGGTTAAAAACCAAGAGAAAAAAGCACCAGAAGCACCAGATTTCCTTTTCGTAAAATCAGAATACAAGCAGATAAAAATAAACTTAAAAGACGTGCTGTATTTTGAAAGTTTAAAAGACTACGTTAAAATTTGGCTTAAAGCCGAAACAAAACCCATCCTTACTTTAATGAGTTTGAAAACCCTTGAAGAAGAGCTTTCAACTGATCAATTTATGCGTGTGCACCGTTCTTTTATCGTTGCATTGAATAATATTGACACGATCGAACGCAGTCAAATTCTAATCAATAAGCAACGCATTACGGTTTCCGACCAATATAAAAACCGATTTTTAGAATTTGTTTCTAAGAACTCTTTGGATTAATATTTTTCGATTTTATTTAAAGTTGGCGATACCTCTTAGTTAAATTTTATTCCTGCAATAAATGTAATAATAAATATTGCTTTATTTCAAAAAGTAAAGTATATTTGTCTTTTAATCAAGTTTGTTGTTCTTTAAGGAAAACAAACTTTAACTAATTGACTTTATGGAGAGAATGACAAAACTAGAAGGTGATATCGAAAAAATCAATAAATTTACAGGATTTCAGTTGCCTAATAAGTTCAAGAAAGTTGGTTTGGTACTAATAATTGTTTCAATTTTAGCAATTGTTAGCTCTGTTAAACTCTATTTCACAGATTTAAGAAGTCAAGATTTATTTGAGAGAATTGCTAAAACAGGCATGATTTTAGGATTACTGATGATTTCAATATCAAAAGAAAAAGTAGAAGACGAATTAATCTCAAAAATCCGAATGCAATCGTTCAATTACGCCGTTATTAGCGCAGTATTAATTTATTCATTGGTTCCATTTATCCATTATATTTTTATTTTAAGTTTTTCAAAAGTAGCTACAATAGAGGGAAGTAAAGATACAGCCATTTTATCTTTCTTATTGTTTTTGCAGATTCTTATCTTCAAGAAGTTAAAAAAAGCGTACAATGAAGAATAGACTAAAAATTGAACGGGCCATTTTAGATCTTACACAGGAACAACTTGCTGAGAAGATTGGAGTTTCTAGGCAGACGATAAATTCAATTGAAAAAAATAGATTTGTTCCATCAACGGTTCTAGCCTTGAAATTATCATTGTTATTTGGTAAATCAGTTAATGAATTTTTTGAATTAGACGATGATGAATAGTATTTTCTTGGTATTTACATAAAAACTAACTGTGTTATATTGGTGCGCTTCATCGGAGCGATATATTTATAACAACAGCCACGATAAACCATTGCTCCAGAGGAGCAACACATTCAATCATAACCTTTCAAACAAAAGTAGTTCGTTTAGCAACTTTCGACCTTCGACTTTCGACTTTCGACATAATTTTATTACTTTCGCACTTCGATTAAAGAAAAGGATAAAATGAGCACAAAATTTACTGAATACAAAGGACTTGACTTGCCAACTGTAGCATCAGAAGTACTTGATTTCTGGAAGAAAGAAAACATATTTGAAAAAAGTGTAACAACCCGTGAAGGGAATGAACCATTCGTGTTTTTTGAAGGGCCACCTTCGGCAAATGGTTTGCCAGGTATTCACCACGTAATGGCACGTGCGATCAAAGATATTTTTTGCAGATATAAAACTCAAAAAGGGTACCAAGTAAAGCGTAAAGCCGGATGGGATACGCATGGTTTGCCTGTGGAATTAGGGACTGAAAAGGAACTCGGAATCACAAAAGAAGATATTGGTACAAAGATTTCGATCGAAGAATATAACGAAGCGTGTAAAAAAACCGTGATGCGTTATACAGATGTATGGAATGATTTGACTGAAAAAATGGGGTATTGGGTAGATATGGAAGATCCGTATGTGACTTACAAACCTAAATATATGGAAACGGTTTGGTGGATTTTGAAACAAATCTATAATAAAGATTTGATGTACAAAGGATATACAATCCAGCCATATTCTCCAAAAGCTGGAACCGGATTGTCATCTCACGAGGTAAACCAACCCGGAAGTTATCGTGATGTTACGGATACAACTGTTGTGGCGCAATTCAAAGTCCTCACCCCGACCCTCTCCAAAGGAGAGGGAGACGTTGTGGAAAATACTTTTGCCAAAGCATTCGGACTAGACTCCCTTCCCTTCGGGCAGGGCAGGGGTGGGGAATTTTATTTCCTTGCTTGGACCACAACACCTTGGACATTGCCTTCAAACACGGCTTTGACTGTAGGGCCAAAAATTGACTACGTTGTTGTAAAAACATTCAATCAATATACTTTCTTACCTACAAATGTAGTTTTAGCTAAAAACTTAGTTGGAAAACAATTCGGAAAAGGATTTTTCGCTAGTGAAGATGCCGCCGACTTTGAAAACTATAAAGGAGGAGACAAGAAGATACCATTCCAAGTTATTGCTGAAGCAAAAGGGGCGGATTTAGTTGGAATCAAATACGAGCAATTAATGCCGTTGGTATTGCCGTATCAAAACCCTGAGAATGCTTTTAGAGTAATTTCAGGTGATTTCGTTACAACAGAAGATGGAACAGGAATTGTACATACGTCACCAACATTTGGTGCTGATGATGCAAAAGTAGCCAAAGAAGCTACTCCAGAAATCCCACCAATGTTAGTTTTGGATGCTGATGGAACTCCGGTACCATTGGTAAACTTACAAGGAAAATTCATCGAAGGTTTAGGTGAATATTCAGGTAAGTATGTTAAAAATGAATACTATGACGATGGCGAAGCTCCAGAACGTTCTTTAGACGTAGAGATTGCTATTCAGTTAAAAGAAGAAAACAAAGCATTCAAAGTAGAAAAATACGTCCACAGTTATCCACATTGTTGGAGAACAGACAAGCCTATTTTATACTATCCGCTAGATTCATGGTTTATAAAAATCACAGAAGTTAGAGATAGAATGTTCGAATTGAACGAAACCATCAACTGGAAGCCAAAAGCAACCGGAGAAGGTCGTTTTGGAAACTGGTTAAAAAATGCCAATGACTGGAACTTATCACGTTCAAGATATTGGGGAATTCCGTTGCCTATCTGGAGAACAGAAGACAAACAAGAAGAAATCTTGATTGGATCTGTTGAAGAACTGTATAACGAAATAGAAAAATCAATCGCAGCTGGTTTCCAAAAAGAAAATCCTTTCAAAGGTTTTGAAATTGGGAATATGGACGAAAGCAACTATGATTTAATCGATTTACACAAAAATGTAGTGGATGAAATTACGTTACTTTCTCCGTCAGGAAAACCAATGACGCGTGAAGCTGATTTGATTGATGTATGGTTTGACTCAGGTTCTATGCCGTATGCACAATGGCATTACCCTTTTGAAAACAAAGAAAAAATTGACGGAAACCAAGATTTTCCAGCCAACTTTATTGCTGAGGGAGTAGATCAAACACGTGGATGGTTTTATACGTTACACGCTATTGCCACTTTAGTTTTTGATAAAGTAGCCTATAAAAATGTAGTTTCGAATGGCTTAGTATTAGATAAAAACGGACAAAAAATGTCTAAACGTCTAGGGAATGCCGCAGATCCATTTGAAACATTATCAGAATATGGTCCAGATGCAACACGCTGGTATATGATCTCCAATGCAAACCCTTGGGATAACTTGAAATTTGACTTAGAAGGAATTGCTGAGGTACGTCGTAAATTCTTTGGGACACTTTATAATACCTATTCTTTCTTTAGTTTGTATGCTAATATTGATGGGTTCAAATATGAAGAAGCGGAGATTCCAGTAAATGAAAGACCAGAAATTGATCAATGGATCATCTCTGAGTTGAATACTTTAGTAAAAGATGTTGATGGTTTTTATGCGGATTACGAGCCTACAAAAGCAGCGCGTGCTATCTCTGATTTCGTTCAAGAAAACTTAAGCAACTGGTACGTACGTTTGTGTCGTCGTCGCTTCTGGAAAGGGGAGTATGCACAAGATAAAATTGCTGCGTACCAAACGTTATATACCTGTTTGTTAACGGTAAGTAAGTTAAGTGCACCCATTGCGCCGTTCTTTATGGACAAACTTTACAGAGACTTAACGCAAGCAACACAGTCTGAAAAGTTCGATAGTGTACATTTGGCGGAGTTTCCAGTTTCGGTTGAAAACTATGTTAATAAAATGTTAGAGAGCAAAATGCAGAAGGCGCAAACCATTTCATCACTGGTTTTATCACTCCGTAAAAAGGAAATGATCAAGGTGCGTCAACCGTTACAAAAGATAATGATTCCAGTACTTGACGCTGCTCAAAGGGTTGAAATCGAGGCGGTTTCAGACCTGATAAAAGCAGAGGTAAATGTTAAGGAAATCTTACTTTTAGACGATGCATCAGGGATATTAGTAAAGCAAATTAAGCCTAATTTCAAGGCTCTTGGGCCACGATTTGGTAAAGATATGGGGCTGATTGCTAAGAAGATACAGGAATTTTCGGCAGAGAATATCGCCGAGATGGAAGCGGCAGGAGTGATAGATGTTGTTATTGGTGAAAAAAGCATAACTTTAACATTAGAAGATGTAGAGATTACATCCCAAGATATAGAGGGCTGGTTGGTTGCTAATTCAAACGGAATTACCGTTGCGCTGGACATTGTTATCTCTCCTGAATTGAAAAAAGAAGGAATCGCAAGAGAGTTAGTAAACAGAATTCAGAATATTAGAAAAGATTCTGGTTTTGAAGTAACAGACAAAATAAAAGTGTATTTGCAAAATCACGCTACTCTAGAAGAAGCTGTACAATCAAATATTGAATATATTAAATCAGAAACATTAACAGAGGAATTGGTTTTTGAGGCAAATATTGAAAATGGTACAGAAATTGAGTTTGATGATATAAATACTAAAATAACAATTACAAATAAGTAGATTATGGTAGATGAAGCAACAAGATACTCAGACGCTGATTTGGCTGAGTTCAAAGAGATAATTCTAAATAAAATTCAAAAAGCGCAAGCGGATTTAGATTTAATTAAGAGTGCTTACATGAATGACTTAAATAATGGTACTGATGATACATCACCAACATTTAAGGCTTTTGAAGAAGGAAGCGAGAGCATGTCCAAAGAAGCCAATTCACAGTTAGCAATTCGTCAAGAAAAATTCATTCGTGATTTAAAAAATGCACTATTCCGTGTAGAGAATAAAACATACGGTTTGTGTAAAGTAACTGGAAAACTAATTAGTAAAGAAAGATTGAAAATCGTTCCTCATGCCACAATGAGTATTGAAGCTAAAAATTTACAACGATAATCGCACTTTCATTTCATAAATAATTAACGCTCCTTTGGGAGCGTTTTTTTTGATAAAATTATTACTTTTACGCCACTTAAAAATTAAAAAATGTCATTACGAAAAGCGTACCTTATTATCTTCCTTGTATTACTTGTAGATCAACTATCCAAAATATTTGTGAAAACTAATTTCATACTAGGTGAAGAAGTTGAGGTTTTTAGCTGGTTTAAGATTCTGTTTATTGAAAACGAAGGAATGGCATGGGGTACAAAGATCCCTGGAACATACGGGAAATTGTTTCTTACTCTTTTTAGATTGGTCGCAGTAACGGGTATTGGATATTGGTTGTGGGAATCAGTAGAAAGAAAAAATGGATCAAACTATCTTATTGTAGCAATAGCCTTGATTCTTGCAGGTGCTTTTGGTAACATCATCGACTCTGTTTTTTATGGCCGCATTTTCAATGACAGTAACGCTCAATTAGCTACGTTATTTTCAGACAAACCGTATGGAGCTTGGTTTCATGGTCAAGTGGTAGATATGTTTTATTTCCCTATTTGGCATGGTGTCCTTCCAAGTTGGATTCCAGTTTGGGGCGGTAAAGATTTTACCTTTTTTAATGCGATTTTTAATGTAGCCGATATGGCAATATCTACAGGCGTGGGGATATTAATATTCTTTAATAAAAAAGCTTTCCATAAAACAAATTAAGGTTTTCAATCCTTTTTCTATTATAGTCGGGCTATACGCGCTACTTCGGTAGCTAGCTGCTATCCCTCTTGCATCTCTTTGTCTAGATGTTTATTGCTAAAAAGGATGATGTCGCTTTTCATTAAAGTATCATAGGAAAATATTTAATAATTTATTACATTTGAACGAATTAACTTAGTTAAAGTTACAGCATCATTCATATAAAGGGACAGTATAAATAAAGAACTGGAGGTCGCTTGAAAGCTTTAATTTTTATTAAAATAGTATTTATAATATGAAAGAAAGAATTTTAGGGTATGTGCTACAGCTGGATTTGTTTACAAAACCAGATATTTTACTAGTGGTAGCAGTTATATTTTCACTCCTTATTACTGCATCTTCCCTCTTTTTTGTTTGGGGGAAATTAAAACCAAATGCCAATCTAGTAGAACTAAAATCAAGAACCAAATCTTGGTGGGTAATGGTTGGCTTTTTTGTTTTTTCGGCTCTTTTAGACCGAGAGATTACTTTTCCAGCAATTGGACTTCTTTCTTTTATAGCGTTTAGAGAACTTTATTCTATTTTAGGTTTTAGAGATTCTGATAGGAGAGCTATATTTTGGGCTTTTCTAGCAATTCCCATCCAATATTATTTAGGGCTTGCTGAAAAATTGCAAATCCAATAAAACAGAGGTATTTAGAGCTACTTTTTCTTGTTTAAATGC
>NZ_JACRUK010000004.1 GCF_014305155.1 Flavobacterium muglaense | reverse complement strand
TCAAGAAACAGAGTATTACAAAGAAAAAGCAAAACATCGATACAAGATAGAAGCCAAGAATAGTGAGTTAAAAAATGTACATGGTTATGACCGAGCGATTTCTTATGGCATAAACAATATGCAAATGCAAGGTGCAATGGCTATTTTCACAGTGAACTTAAAAAGAATACTCAAATTAATGTAGAAAATAATATCTACCTATACACTTGGTCAATAGAAACCCGTATACACCAAAAATAGACTCATATAACATAAAATAAAAAATAACAGCAAAACCAAAAGCGCTTATAATGGATGTTTGAAATCCTATTATAAGCGCTTTTTTAATCTCTAGAAAACGACGTTAATCAAAATATGCGTAGTTTTTCAGTGCCCTCCTGAAAAGAGGGTCTTTTTTTTGTGCTTATTTTTATCGAAAGTTACAGCTTGCATAGTTTCTAATAGGAGCGGCTTTCCTGATTGGAAAACAAGGTTTTTGACCGTAGTTTTGTGTTTTGGGCATACAGCTTCTTGAAAGCATTCGGGCGCAGAAATTGCTGTCGATAAAATGGTAGTTAGACTATTTTGGCATTTTTTAAATAGTTTTTTGCAATGCATTTATAATCAAAACTAATTCACAAATAGTGCGCAATTTGTTTTTAATTTCTAAATTTGTAGTCTAGTTTTTAAATCGATTAAAACTTTAAACTTTAAATTAAGATATTATGGCTTTAGCAATAACAGATGCTACTTTTGAAGAAGTGGTTTTGAAATCAGATAAACCAGTAATGGTAGATTTTTGGGCAGCATGGTGTGGACCTTGTAGAATGGTTGGACCAATCATTGACGAATTGAGTACTGAATACGACGGAAAAGTGGTAATTGGGAAAGTAGATGTTGATGCTAACCAAGAATTTGCTGCAAAATACGGTGTGAGAAATATTCCAACAGTTTTGGTTTTTCATAACGGAGAGGTAGTAGGAAAGCAAGTAGGAGTAGCTCCTAAGCAAACTTATGCTGATAGTTTAGACGCTTTGTTGTAATCGGTAGATTATGATTTATTATAGAATTTTTAAATAAATTCAGATTAAAGGTTTGGCGAAAGTCAGACCTTTTTTTGTGCCAAATTCAGACTGGCTGTGCTGTTATGTGGTTTTTGGATGGGTTTGAGTTTTGTAATCTTTTAATTTTTAATTGATTCAATCTTTTAATAACTTTGAAAGATGAAGATCGAATCTCAAATAGAAAAAATATCCAGTTTTCAGCATCTGGAGTTATTGGCAAATCAAGTGGTAGAAGGCTTTATCTCGGGTATGCATAAAAGTCCGTTTCATGGATTTTCGGCTGAGTTTGCTGAGCATAAAGTATACAATGTGGGCGAGAGCACGCGGCATATTGACTGGAAGTTGTATGCAAAAACGGATCGCCTGTATTCAAAACGGTTTGAAGAAGAAACTAATTTACGTTGTCATATTATTATTGACAACTCTTCGTCGATGCATTATCCTAAGTTGGTTGACGGTCAAAATTTCTATGAAAGTAAGCTAGGTTTTTCGGTTTTAGCTTCGGCTGTATTAATGAATCTATTAAAGAAGCAACGAGACGCAGTAGGTTTAAGTGTGTTTTCGGATAGTTATGAGTACTACGCTCCCGAAAAAGGTAGTGATCGTCATCATAGAATGATTTTGAACGCCTTGGAAAACTTGCTGGCTAAGCCTGCGATAAAGAAAAGTACGGATACAGTTACTTTTCTGCACCAAATAGCCGAGAAGATGCATAGGCGTTCTATGATTGTGCTTTTTACGGATATGTTTCAGCATGGTGATGAGGAAGTTTTGTTTAATGCGCTACAGCATTTAAAACATAATAAGCATAAAGTGGTCTTATTTCATGTCGTGGATGCAAAAACAGAATTGAATTTTGACTTTGATAATGCTCCAAGAAAGTTTATTGATGTTGAAACTGGTCAAGAAGTGGCGATTTATGCAGATAATGTCAAGGTAGAATATGAAAAACAGATGCAATTGTATTTTAAAAAGCTGGCTTTAACCTGTGCTCAAAACCGAATTAAGTACGTACCGGTCAATGTGGGTGATGATTTTGAAAAAATACTAATAACATACTTGGCTGAGAAACAAAACTTTGGGTAATAGTTGTAAAAAAAAGCTATTTTTTTAATTAAAAACGCTTGTATAACTCGAAATCTATTGTATCTTTGCAACCGCAATACGCAGCTGGTCTGGTAGTTCAGTTGGTTAGAATACCTGCCTGTCACGCAGGGGGTCGCGGGTTCGAGTCCCGTCCAGACCGCATATTGGGGAAGCCTTTCTTAACGGAAAGGCTTTTTTGCCCCATAAAGGTTTTTAAGATTAGTTGTGTTGTTTGGTCGAGTTGGTAGCAATGAGACCGGGTTTAGTAGTTAGACCAATGAAAAGCTTTTCACCTCGGTGAATGGCTTTTTTGATTTTAAGGATAGTTCAAATGGATAGACTGTAAGTATTGCAGTTTATTTTTTGATTAAAAAATAGGTGTAAGAGTCGAATAGCGGTTTTTTTGGGGTAGTTCTGTAATTTTTTAAGTTTTTTAGGTTTTTTAAAAAACTGACAATCAATAATTTAAGTTTTTTAAATTTTTTTTTGATTAAAAAAGCAGAAAACAGTTGTATTATCCGACTTCTATTGTATCTTTGCCACCGCAATAATGAGTGGGTCTGGTAGTTCAGTTGGTTAGAATACCTGCCTGTCACGCAGGGGGTCGCGGGTTCGAGTCCCGTCCAGACCGCATATTGGGGAAAGCCTTTCGTAACAGAAAGGCTTTTTTGCCCCATAAAGGTTTTTAAGATTAGTTGTGTTGTTTGGTTAGCCTTTGTAAGCTGACCACGGTTTAGTAGTTAGACCAATGAAAGGCTTTTCACCTCGGTGAATGGCTTTTTTGATTTTAGGAAGGTTTTGAAGTTTGTGTACCACTGTTAAAAGGTACGAACGTAGTCATTCAACTTTTCAGCAGCGTTGAGGTCAATTCTTTTTCTAAGTCTATTGCGGCTCTTTTTTACCCCTTCATTTGATATACCTAGTATAGATGCTACTTCTTTGTTGTTTAGGTTTAGTTTTAAGCATAAAAATAAACGTTCCTCAGCTGCCGTTATCTGCGGATAGGTACTTCTGATACGATTGATGAAATTTGGGTATGCTTTTTCAAAGTACGTTTTAAAAGAAAGCCAGTCTGAATCTGTCAAAATCTTTTTTATCAATAGATTGTCATATTCATTAACGTGTTCGTCAGTTGTGGTTTCAGTAGTTGTGTTTTTTTGATTCAACAATGCATTATTTTTTGAAATCAACAAATGAGTTAGTTTCTTTAAGTCGCTAAGTTTTTCTTCGAATTCAGCTTTTGTTTGCTTTTTTTGTTTTTTCCAAAAGTATAAGGTGCCAAGTAGTGTTAATAGTATTATGATCGTGACTAAAACAAGTTGATCAATTTTTCTTTTGTAATTAATAATACTGATCTGGTTGTCCTTTAATTCTATTTCTCTTTCGTTTTTTAGGTTTTGGTCTTCTAAATCAGCGATTTTGAGTCTTACTTCTTTACCATTTAAGATTTCTTTTTCTTCGTAGTGTTTTTGATAATAAAGTAGTGATGATTTGTAGTCGCCCCATTGCTCATATAAATCAGCTAGTCCAATGTAGTTGTGTGTTAAACGTTCTTTCCAATCATTTTTTACGTTTGTTTTTTCGCAAGCTTTTAACAGTGTTTCGGCATCTTTAAAAAGTTTTAATTCTTTCAGAACAGCTCCTTTGTTTAATCGGTACATCATTCCTGTATACGGATCATTTGTTTCTTGAGTGATGGTTATAGCAGAATTTATGTAGGCTAGTGCCTTGGTAGGTTGGCCTTCGTAGCTTTTTAGGTTGCTGTAATTGTTGTAGGCAATGCCTAAGTATTGTTTCGTGTCAAATTTTTTAATTAAGGGAAGTGCGAGTTGGAAATAGTATTCGGCTTTTTCGTATTGATCCATTTCTCCATAAGTAGCGCTCATTTGTTCCAGACTCTCGCCCATATAAATGCTGTCTTTGGCAGCTTTGCTTTTTTGATATGCTTTTTGTAATTGATTAAGCTTCCCTTTTGGGTTATTTTTTATGGCTAGAATTAAAACCTTTTTTAAATTTAAAGCGGCTTCCCAACTTGGATTTTTATGTTTAGTAACAAGAATTTCTGCTTTTAGGTAGTAGTTACTAGTCATTACATAATTCGATGAGTCGAAATAATCGGCAAGCAAATAGAGATAGCCATATAATTCATTTGTTTTGTTTTGATTACTAATTGCTTTCTGTAAAAATATTTTGTGAATTTTTATCTTTTCTGAAGTAGTGCTCTGAGTTTTATTTACTACTGGATCGGCTTTGTTTAAAGCTGTTTTAAAGTAGGTTTGTGATTGGGTAAGATTCGAAAAAAACAGGGCAAATATAAATAAGACTAATCGCATTGTATTGTAACTTTTGAGGGTTGTAAAGACTTCGGTTTACTGTTGTCTAAAATTTGTACCCCAAACTGTCCCCCTTTTAAAATGAAGTGGTTAGGTAGTTTGAGTTATGTTTACAAACTTATATATTAAAATTTAAAACTATTGGGGATATGGGAAAAACTTTACTTATGACGATCGTTTTTTTGTCTTTTTTTGGACAAATACAAAGTCAAAACAGTTCGTATTGGAACGAGGTTAAGCTTGGTAAATCAGAACTGTTGGCTAGAAAAAACAAGGCTAGAAATACAGGGAAATATTTTACGCTAGATGCTGTGGTTTTAAAACAGAAGTTGAATAATCTTAGTGGAAAATCAGTAAAAGTAACTCCTGCTGAGGTAGGTATTCCCAATTTAAAAGGGGGTTTAGATATGTATCTTGTGACTGAAAATTCTAATCTTGATCCAGTATTGCAAGCTAAATATCCAGATATTAGATCGTATGTAGGTCAAGGAAAAACCGATAAAAATGCTAGGGTACATTTTAGTTTGTCGGCTTTAGGGTTGCAAACTGTTGTTTTTAGGGCTGATAACCAAATGGAGTTTGTAGAAATGTACGACAATCAAAACAGTACTTATGTTGTTTTTGATTCGAATATAGATAGTGCAGCGCGTCAAGGGTATCTATGCACAACTCCAGATACAAAGGTAGTGAGCCAGAAAACTTCAATTACTGGCAAAAGCACTGCTAGCAATAAATCGTATAAAACACTTCGCTTAGCATTAAGTTGTAATGGAGAGTATGCGGCACATTTTGGGGGAACTGTTGCTTTAGCTTTAGCTGGAATGAATGCTTCTCTAACGCGTATTAATGCGATCTTTGAAAGAGACTTTGCGGCGCACATGAATTTAATAGCTAATAATGACCAATTAATTTACTTAAATGCTGCTACGGATCCTTTTTCTAACGGGGATGTAGGTACTAAAAATGAAGTTTGGAATACGGAAGTGCAAAATATGCTGTCCACTCGTATTGGTAACGGAGCGTATGACGTGGGTCATGTGTTTTGTAAAACGGGTGGTGGTGGAAATGCAGGTTGTATCGGTTGTGTATGTACCGACGATGATGTTACTAATTTAACCGATTTAAATAAAGGATCTGGTTATACGTCACCAGAAAGTGAAACAGCAGCTCCATCTGGAGATGTATTTGATTTTGACTTTGCAGCTCATGAGTTCGGACATCAATTTGGTGCAAACCATACCTTTAGTTATGAATTTGAAGGTTCGGGTGTGCAAGTAGAACCTGGAAGTGGATGTACAACTATGGGATATGCAGGTGTTACAAACTGGGATGTTCAGCCGCATAATATGCGAAATTTTACTTACGTAAGCATCAAGCAAGTACAAGAAAATTTAGCGACTAAGACCTGTCCGGTTTCAGTTACAACTACTAACTCGGCACCTGTTGTAGATGCGGGAGCCGATTTTACTATTCCTAAGGGGACTGCTTTCGTTTTGACAGGAACAGCCACGGATGCTGATGCGACAGATGTTTTGACTTACAGTTGGGAGCAAAATGATGTGAGTACAGCTGCCACAATAGGGGATTTAAGTAGAACATTAGATACTAAATTAGTTGGGCCAACTTTTAGAATTCAGGAACCTTCTAGCTCTCCTGTGCGATACATGCCACAATTGGCTAGTGTAATTTTGGGTCAATTAACAACTCCAACCAATTGGGAATCGGTTTCAAATGTAGCTAGAGATTTGAATTTTGCATTTACAGCTAGAGACAATCATGCAACAGAAGGTCAAACTAATTCGGATTTAATGAAAGTAAGTGTGGTGACAACTGCAGGTCCATTTGTAGTAACGTCTCAAAACACATCTGCTATTACCTATACGGGTGGAACTACCCAAACTATTACTTGGGATGTGAATAATACGGCAACACTTGATGGATCAGCTAATGTGACGATTCTATTGTCTACCGATGGAGGGAAAACTTTTACAACTACTGTTGCTGCTTCTGTACCCAATAATGGAACAGCTTCTGTTGTGATTCCAAATATTGCATCAACGACTTGTAGATTAATGATTAAGCCAATTGCAAATATTTATTATGCTGTAAACGCAACTGATTTTGCTATAACAACTTCATTGGCAACAGTGAAATTTGGTTTAGAAAGTTTTGGTATTTACCCAGCGTTCAATGATGGGAATTTTACAATCTCTTTCTCTTCGGATGAAGATAGTGATGTGAAGGTTTTGGTTAATGACGCATTAGGAAAAAAGATTTATGCGAATACGTACAAGAAAAATGCGACTAACTTTAATCAACCTATTCAAGTTAAAAATGTACAAAGCGGAATCTATTTTGTGACTGTAGAAAATGGTAGCAAGAAAGAAGTAAAAAGAATTATCGTGAAGTAATTAGTTGTTTTACACCTCATATCAACGCCTATTCATGTTCTTGAATAGGCGTTTTTTTATAAAAACAACCCTGCTTTATTTTGCCAAACAATGCTAATAAACAACCCTAAAAACAGGCAACATACGAAGAATTGTATAAAGGTCGACGCTAGGAAACCGATAAAGGAACCTGTAGCAGCTCTTAAAGCGCGTTTGTGATTTGTAGCATCAAAAACTAGTTCTCCTATTAACGCACCTACAAAGGCACCGGTTAAAAAACCAAATGGGAGAGGAGATAGTAGGCCAATGATTAAGCCAATATTTGTTCCCCAAATTCCGTAGGAGCTTCCTCCAAATTTTTTAGCGCCTTGGGCGGGAATGAAATAATCCAAAACTGAGATAATAACGGTAATGATCAAAGTGATTCCTAAAATCCAGTAGTTTGTTGGAACAGTATTTGTTGCATATAGCAAGACTAAGCCAAACCAACTTAAAGGTAGACCCGGGATGGCAGGCAGGAAACTCCCAGCTATTCCCGCAAGCATACAGAGGAAACCAATAAGTAAAAGAATGAGGTCCATAAATTAAATTTTTTAGTATTTTTAATGCTACAACAATAGATTTTTATTATGTTTACGAATATGAGAAAAATAACTTTAATATTCGGTGTCGTACTGTTTTTTAGTGCTTCTTTTCAGATACTATTTGCTCAGAATAAAAAAAAGATGTCTGCAGATGATATTTTAAAAGAACGAATATACAACGAAAATAAAAAAAGCGTTATGAATTATTCGATGAAAGATTTTGACACACTTTTTTTTGAGTTTACCAATAAAAAAGGAAGTAAAACAGAACTCTTAACAAAAGAAGCATTCTATACTTATACGATTAAAATAGCTACTTTCTCGGACCGATTAGCAATCTTGTATCCAAAAGAAAAAGAAATTGCCGAGACCAATAAAAAGAAATGGTTTAACGAAAGCTACGAAGATTATCTGCTTTCCAAAGCGACACATAAATAATAATTGTATTTTTATAAAAAATTAGTCAAATTCAAAAACGATACATTGAAGCATTACTCCCTTTTCTTAGTATTCTTATTGTTTGCTTCCTGCCAATATTTCGAAAAGCAAGTGCCTTCGGAAAAGGAACTCTTGCAAAAAGAATTGAAATCCATTAACTGGAAAGAAGTAGATGAATATCCGTCTTTTGTTGATTGCGATAAAATTGAGGACAAAGCAAGTCGTCAACAGTGTTTTTTTGAATATTTAACGCAGTTAATTCAAGAAAAACTAAGTACGGACACGCTCTCTATTCTTTATCCTGAACTGGATACGATTGAAGTAAGAGTGACTATTTTTCCCAATTCTAAAATGCAATTCGAACCGCTGTTTCCAAAAGATTCGGTGGCTTATGATACCGTGAAAATCGACAGTATTTTGCACGCAAGACTAGTCAATTTCCCAACGGTTCATCCAGCTATAAAACGAGGAATTCCTGTAAAAACACAATTTATTTTACCAGTAATTCTTAAAGTAGAATAAAGAATGCCATTTACTTTATCACATTCCGTACTTGCTTTACCTTTTTTTAAAAACAAAAAAATATCAGCCACAGCTTTGTTTGTAGGAGCTATGTCGCCTGATTTGGAGTATTTTTTCCGAATGCGAATGCAAAGCGAAATCAGTCATACCCTTCCAGGGGTTTTTTTAATTGATTTTCCGTTGGGCCTAATTGTAATGTTTGCATTTCATCAAATCATTAAAAAGCCGCTTATTGACAATTTACCAGCATTTTTTCAAAAAAGATTGCAGGAGTTAAGACAATCAAATTGGTTGGACTATTTTAAAAATAATGTTGCAACGGTTTTATTGTCTTTTTTTATAGGGACATTATCTCATATTTTTTGGGATTCCATGACACATTGGGATGGACTTATAGTGCAACAATTTTCTTTTTTTAATTTAGAAATTTACACCATACCCGTTTATAAAATTGCACAACATTTGAGTTCAATTATTGGTTTATTAGGTCTGGTGTTGTACTTGTATCAGCAACCAGAAGAAACTGTGAATGTCCAAAAAATAAATTCAAGTTATTGGTTGGTGGCAATTTTATTGTCGGTAGTTTTTTTAATTATGCGGTTTTATTTTGGAACCGAATTAAATAAAATAGGGAATGCAATTGTGAGTATTATTTCGCCAATCGTTATGGCTACTGTAGTAACAGGAATTATTTTTAAGGACAAAACCGCTACTTAGAAAACGATCGTCCTTTCCATTGGTATTGACCCAATAAAGAATATAAGGCAACGCTTACGCTAAAAAACGGATACAGGATGCTACCTAATAATAAGTAAGATACTCTGTTTTTATTTAAAAAGCGATTGGACTGCAGAATTAAAATGGAGTCAACGTTCATTTTTAGCACTAGAAAAAACAATAAGTAAAAGGCTTTATCCCAGTTGAAAAAAACATAGAATAAAGTTAGTATCCAGCATGTATTTCCTCCAAAAACAACGATAGCCAGTATTTTTCCAAAAGTGCTTTGATAAGAACTGGTTTTTGATGCCCAGCGCACACGTTGGTAAAACAAAGTTGTCCAATTGTCTACTGGTTTTGTAGATACAATTGTACTTTCTGCTTTTAAATAATGTACTGTATTGGGTGCGTAGGCAATTGCTTTTTGCAATAAAAACACATCATCTCCGCTGGCGATTCCGTCATTTCCATCAAAACCGTTTAGTGCTGTAAATAGCGATTTGGTATACGCTAAGTTGGCACCATTACACATAAAACCGTTGTCAATCCCAAAGCTCCCTATCGTAGCTCCTTGTAAACTAGCCATGTCCAGTTGCTGAAACTGATGTAAAAAAGTACTGTTGCAATCATAAGTCACTGCTCCCGCAATCATACTTACCTTTTGATTTTGAATGTAATTATCAAGGGTCAAAAGCCAGTTTTTATGCACCACACAATCTGCATCAGTAGTGATAATCCAATCTGTTGTGACCTGATGCATTGCAGTTACAATCGCATCTTTTTTAGGCGAATTAGAAACTCGATTGTTATTTATTACTGAAACTTGAAAGCTGAAGTTAGCGAGCTGATACTTGTTTTTGGAATCATCATCCACTAGAATTACTTCGAATAAATGATTGGGATAATTGAGTTGAGAGAGGCTTTCTAGTAAAACAGGCAGGTTATCTCCTTCATCCCGAAACGGAACAATAATAGTAAAAGCAGTTTTTGGCTTTAAGCCAATGCTTTCATAGTTTTTTACTTTTGTAAAACCATAAATAAGGGCGCCAATTGCCACGATATAGATACAGAAAACAAAAGTAAAAACGACTGTAATCATGAGTTTAAATGTGTTTGCGAGTAGCTGAATTTTCGGGGGCTAATGGGCTCTTGAAATTAAGAACGTAATAACTACCTATAACTACAGGTAAAACTACATTTAGAAACCACATCAACGTGGATACAAAAATAACGATCCACTCGTTTACGCCCAGTATCCCAAAGAAAAAGATAGCTACACTGCCTTTAACGGCAAAGTCTAAAAATTGAAAAGTAGGTAATGAGGATGCTAGAAAATAAACACTAGTCACGGCTGACATCAGTGTCAGGTAAGGTAAATCAACATCAAAAGCTAAAAACAAAAAATAGTATTGATGCGAAAAAACCAAATAACGGCAACTGCCCAAAAGTATGTTTTTACGGTGAATGCGTTTTGGGATTTCGTTGATTTTCTGAATTAGTTTTTCTATCGAATAGCCTTTGATCGCTATTTTTTTTATCGAAAATAAAACAACAAACACTAAAATTAAAACGCCAAAAATCAACAAAACGGTTTGGGTTTCTACAATATTGAATTGGATGTTGAAATAGAACAAACCTACCAGTCCGATGAGTATGGTAAGCACCATTTGGATTCCGTTGCAAATTAAGTTTAGGAAAACGACTTGTTTGGTTTCGTGTTTTTCATAATACAATGCTTTTCCGGCATATTCACCCACGCCATTTGGCGTAAAAATTCCTGCGGTTAGTGCAGCAAGCACTTGTTTTGTGGCTTCAAGAACCGAAATGGGTTTGATGTAGGATGCTAGATTTTGCCATTTTAAAATCTCAAAATAACGATTTAGTACGCTCAATAGTAATATAAAACCAATTCCTGCAACCGATTGGTTTTTTTTGAATTTGGTCATAAACTGTACCCAATCTAATTTATCGTTATTGGCTAGCTGGTTGTAAATAAAATAAAAGGCACCAGCAACAATCAAAACTTTGATTAGAAGTACGAGGAATTGCTTAGTTTTGTGAGGAATTGAAATCATGAGTGCAAAGAAAGGAAAAAGTATCGTGAAAATGACCTGTCTGTGGATTTCTCACTGTGAGAAAAAGTGTTTCACAAAGATTCGCAAAAGGATTAATTAGTTTTGTGTAGTGAAATATTTCGCAAAGATTCACGAAGAGAGCAAAGATTCGCAGAGGGATTAAAATAGTTTTGTGTCGCTTTTAAGGTCTAGTTGAGTTTTTTGTAGTGAAATGTTTCGCAAAGATTTACAAAGAGAGAGCAAAGATTCACAGAGGGATTAATTTGTTTTATGTAGCTGCTAAGTTCTGTGTAATGAAACATTTCGCAAAGATTCACAAAGAGAGAGCAAAGTTTAATTTTCTTCGTGATTCTCCGGGTTTACTTTGAGTATCTCTGTGTAACTACCATAGGTTTCAATATCTTCGTGATTCTCTGAGTCTTCTTTGTGTAGCTCTGTGTAATAAATTAATTTTAAACAAATCTTTTGGCAAACGAACGCATCATATTAGGAATTGACCCTGGAACCACTATAATGGGTTTTGGGTTGATTAAAGTCGTCAATAAAAAAATGGAATTTATTCAGTTGAATGAATTGCAGTTGAACAAAATGGACGACCATTACATGAAACTAAAACGGATTTTTGAACGCACCATTGAGTTGATTGATACGCATCATCCTGATGAAATCGCGATTGAAGCGCCTTTCTTTGGTAAAAACGTACAGTCGATGCTTAAGCTGGGTCGTGCACAAGGTGTGGCTATGGCAGCAGGATTGTCTAGAGATATTCCGATTACGGAATATGAACCTAAGAAAATTAAAATGGCTATTACCGGAAACGGAAATGCCAGCAAAGAGCAAGTTGCCAAAATGTTGCAGCAACTATTGGGACTAAAAGAATTACCTAAAAATCTCGATTCAACGGATGGACTAGCAGCAGCCGTTTGTCACTTTTTTAATTCAGGGAAAGTCGTTGGGACTAAAAGTTATACCGGTTGGGATGCTTTTGTACAACAAAATGAAGAACGAGTTAAGAAATAGTGATCAGTATTCAGGTTTTAGTGTTCAGTCTGGATACTGATAAAGTAATCAGCTTTAATTTTATAGAGAATTAATTATGAGATTTCAAGATTTATTAGCGTACAAAAAGTCTTCTTCTTTAGCAATGAAAATTTTTGAAGTAACAAAATCATTTCCAAAAGAAGAAATGTATTCTTTAACGGATCAGATTCGACGTTCTTCTAGAAGTGTTCCTGTTACGATGGCTGAAGGATATAGAAAACGAATTTATCCGAAACATTTTTACAGTAAATTAACTGACTGTGACGGCGAAAATTCTGAAACACAAGTATGGTTAGAATTCGCTTTAGCATGTAATTATATTTCAGAATCAGTTTTTAATGAGTTTGTTTCTGAAAGTCTTGAAATAGGCAAATTAATTAATTATATGTTGTTGAACCCTGAAAAATTTGGAGTCAAAAAAGACTAAAAACTGTAGTACTCTTAACTTTTCAAAACTGATCACTGAAAAACTGACCACTGACGACTATTATTATGAGCGGCATTTACATACACATCCCATTTTGCAAACAAGCGTGTCATTATTGCGACTTCCATTTTTCGACTTCTATGAAAAAAAAGGAGGAAATGGTTTTGGCTTTGGCCAAAGAAATTCGCTTACGCAAAAGTGAAGCTGTTTTTCTCGACTCTGCTCGAACTGACATTGTAATTGAGACTATTTATTTTGGAGGAGGAACTCCTAGTGTACTGACTTCTGGAGAAATTGATTTTTTGATTGCAACAGTTTATGAGCATTTTTCGGTGGTAGAAAATCCCGAAATCACACTGGAAGCTAATCCTGATGATTTGTCAACCGAAAGGATTATTGAACTTTCAAAAAGCAAAGTCAATCGATTAAGCATTGGGATTCAATCTTTCTTTGAAGATGATTTACAAATGATGAACCGCGCACATAATTCGGCGGAAGCCAAAAAATGTTTAACAGAAGCGACGAACTATTTTGATAATATTTCGATCGATTTGATATATGGAGTTCCCGGAATGAGCAATGAAAAATGGAAGCAGAATATCGAGCAAGCATTGTCATTTGGTATTCCGCATATTTCCAGTTATGCTTTGACTGTAGAGCCCAAAACGGCTTTGAAAAAACTAATTCAAACCGGAAAAGTAGCGGAACCTAATGACGAAGTTGCTCAAGAACATTTTATGATTCTAGAGGAAACACTCGAGGCAAATGGTTTTATACATTATGAATTATCCAATTTTGGAAAAGAAAACTATTTTTCTAAAAATAATTCGGCTTATTGGTTAGGAAAAAAATACATAGGCATCGGACCATCGGCGCACAGTTACGATGGTGTTTCTCGCTCTTGGAATATAGCCAATAATCCGCTGTACTTAAAAACAATTGAAGCTGATGAATTGCCAAATGAAATCGAGTTCTTAACGATTGCTGATCGGTATAATGAATATGTTATGACTGGATTGCGCACCATTTGGGGTGTTTCTTTGGAACGAATCGAATCAGAATTCGGGCAACTGTACTTGGATTATCTGTTGAAACAAGCCGATAAATTTTTGAAAGACGAGTTGCTTTCGATCAAAAATCATATTTTGAAACCCACTAAAAAAGGAAAGTTTTTGACAGATGGGATAGCTTCTGATCTTTTTTGGCTAAATTTGGAGTAAACGAATTAACCGCAAGGTTTGCAAAGTAGGCTCAAAGGGCATTAAACTTTGTGATCTTTGTGTAAATCTTACTGCCCTTTGTGGTTAAAAAAAATATGATTGCAACTATTGAAAATATCAAAGTCGATTTATCAAAACCTATTGACATTTCGATTCCGCTAACCAATACAGACGAAAATCCAATTGCTTGGTACATTGAAAAACCAGTGATTGAACCGGTGAAATTTGATGAATGGGTAGGGAAAGTATCTTCGGGTATGTCCTCTACCAATTTTAATAACATCCTATTCAATCCACACGGTCACGGGACACATACAGAGTGTTTAGGGCATATTACCCATGATTTTTACAGTGTTAATCAGGCTTTGAAACAGTTTTTCTTTCTGGCCGAATTGATTTCGGTTACTCCAGAAGAACAAGGCGGTGATTTAGTGATTACTAAAAATCAGGTTGTACAAGCGTTAAACGGAAAAACACCCGAAGCCATTATTATTAGAACTTTGCCTAATAGCGCTAGCAAACTTTCAAAGAAATATTCACATACTAATCCGCCTTATTTGGCTGAAGATGCGGCGCGGTTCATTTGCGAAAGCGGAATCCAACATTTACTGATTGATTTACCAAGTGTTGATAAAGAAAAAGACGAAGGGAAATTGCTGGCCCACAAAGCTTTTTGGAACGTTACGGATGTGAAAAACTTGAATGAAGAAGCGCGATTGAATGCCACAATAACTGAGATGATTTATGTAGTAGATGCAGTGAAAGACGGTAGTTATTTGCTGAATTTGCAAATCGCTTCTTTTGAAAATGATGCAAGTCCTAGTAAACCTGTTTTGTATAGCATATGATAACGATTTCTACTAATAAAAGTAAATTAGACATTCCTTTTATTCAGCATTTTCTAAAAGATATTTATTGGGCGGCTGGCCGAACCATGGAGGAAGTGCAAACGACTATAGATCATTCTTTTTGTTTTGGTATTTATCTGGATGAGCAGCAAATTGGGTTTGCGAGAGTAATTACTGATTATGTTGTTTTTGCCTATGTTATGGATGTTTTTATTGCTGAAGAATACCGAGGCAAAGGCTATTCGTCGTTATTGATTGATAGGATGTTGAAGGAGCCAGAATTACAACAAGTTAAAATATGGCGGCTAGCTACTGCTGATGCTCATTTTTTATATGAAAAATTTGGGTTCAAGGCACTGGCAAGTCCGGAACGAATGATGGAGAAAGTAATCAAATAATTTTTACAAAATGAATCTTGAAAGCTATTATGACTATTGTTTGTCAAAAAAAGGAGCAACGGAACATTTTCCGTTTGATGAGGATACTTTGGTTTTTAAAGTAGGCGGAAAAATGTTTGCCTTATCATCATTAAAAAAGTGGGAAGAGGGAGCTCCGGGAGTCAATTTAAAATGTGATCCTGATCGCGCTCAAGAACTGCGTGCCCAGTATGATGATATTGTTCCAGGATGGCACATGAGTAAGCTGCATTGGAACACGGTTACGATCAATAACGCTCTCAATGATAATTTTATTAAGGAGTTGATAGATCATTCTTATGATTTGATTTATAAAAGTTTAGCTAGAAAGGTTAAGGATGAAATGGAAAAATTGTAAAACCATTCGTCTATACTTTTTTGCAATTGAACTATACTAATAATAATGTAGGCGAAATTATTGTTATCATTGAGTTAATCAGAGTACTTTTAAACAAGGAAAAAAACAAAAACAAATGAGCAGATCACTGAATATTCTATTGATTGAAGACGATGCTATTGAAGTTATGAAATTCAATAGGGTTTTAAGCACAATGGACATCAAACACAAAATTGTTGAAGCAGCTAACGGAGAAGAGGCATTAACAGTTTTAAAAGTTAAAGAAATCATACCGGATATCATTATCTGTGACTTAAATATGCCAAAAATCAACGGAATTGAATTTTTGGGAATATTAAAAAACGATGATTATTTAAAATACATCCCAGCGATCATTTTAACTACATCTAATAATCGCGTTGATGTGATGGAATGTTATCGAATAGGTATTGCAGGTTATTTAATTAAACCACTGAAATACGATGATTATGTTGATCGTATTAAAAAACTTATTGATTACTGGAGTTGTAATGAGTTAATATCACAGCAATAATATGTACGGCATTGTAAATAAAGCAATTGAAGAATTAGTTATTGCTAATTTTGGAGAAGAAAAATGGGAAGCCATTAAGCTCCGATCAGGCATTGATATTGATTATTTTATAAGCAGTGAACCATATGATGATGCAATTACTTTTCAACTAGCAACAGCTGTTTCTCAGGAAATGGATATGACATTAAGCGCAGTGTTAATAGCATTTGGAGAATGGTGGGTTGTAAAAACTACTAAAGAAAAATATGGCGGGTTGATGGAAGCTGGCGGCGATAACTTGAAACAATTTTTAATAAATTTACCACTGTTTCATAATCGTGTGATGTTAATTTACCCTAAATTAACACCGCCTGAGTTTAAGGTTACACATGTTACTGAAAACAGTATCAACTTGCATTATTTATCTAAAAGAGAAGGACTTCAAGATTTTGTTAGAGGTTTGATACAGGGATTGGGAATTATGTATAGCACTCCTGTAACTATTAATTTGATTCAAACTCGTGACGAAGGCAGCTCACATGAAATTTTTAATATAATCTGGTAAGTAGAAAGGATGAAAAATTTAAAATTTAATTTTAATGAAGATAGCTTCAACAAGCTATTCCCTTTTTATATTCTAATTGATACTGATTTAAAAATAAAAGGTTTTGGTAAAAGCTTAGCCAAAACATTGCCAAGCATTAAACTGAATGATAATTTTAATTCGGTCTTTGATGTCAAAAGGCCACAGCTTACAACGGCTAGTTTTGACGATTTGTCTGCCATTTGCAACCAGTTAGTATTGTTGTCTAATACTAGTGATACCGTTGATTTAAGAGGGCAGTTTCAAGATTATGAAGGGGCTATTTTATTTGTAGGTTCTCCATGGTTTGTGTCGATGGAGCAAGTAAAAGAAAAGCAGTTAACGATGCATGATTTTGCTTTTCACGACCCTTTGTTCGATTTACTTCATGTATTAAAAAATCAAGAAATCACTACTAAAGAGTTAAAAGAATTAGTAGGTAAAATTAATAATCAAAAGAAAGATCTTAAAAGCGATCAAGAAGAGTTAAACAGGCTTTCACTTGTGGCTAGTGCCAATGAAAATGGTATCCTATTTACAAAACCCAACGGCGTAATTTTTTGGTGTAATGATGCTTATTTAAAATTAACTGGTTTTTCAAAAGAAGAAGTGATAGGTAACACGCCTATTAAGTTAGGGAAGTGTGACGAAACTCCGCAAGAAGAATTGTTAAAGATGATTGTGCCTTTTGTCAATGGTGAAGCTTTTAATGTAGAGCATTTGCATCGAAGAAAAGAAGGAAAAAGTTTCTGGGTAACAACCAAGGCGCAACCTATAGTAGATGAAAATGGTAAGGTAGAACAATATTTTGCCATGATTGAGGACGCAACCGAAAAGAAAAGGCACGAAGCAGTATTGCGTAACGAAAGAGAAAAATACAGCAATATTATTGCCAATATGAATTTGGGCTTGATTGAAGTGGATCAAGACGAAAAAATAATTTTAGCCAATAATAGTTTTTGTCAAATTAGTGGTTATGATTTAGAGGAGTTAATTGGTAAAAAAGCTTCTAGTTTACTGCTTACTGACGAAGGCATGCAAATTGTAAAAGATAAAAACGAATTAAGAGGTAAGGGGATTACTGACTCTTACGAAGTACAGGTTAAAAACAAGGAAGGAGCAATTCGTCATTGGTTAATAAGTGGAGCACCCAATTATGATAGTAATGGTAAAGTAATTGGTTCGATAGGGATACACCTGGATATTACGGAGCAAAAAGAACAAGAGGACAAACTGTACTTATTGTCTTTAATTGCCGAAAAGAATATTAATGCTGTAGTTATATCCGACATACACGGGAAAATTGAATGGGTTAATAGTAGTTTCGAAAAAATGTCTGGTTATTCGAAAGAGGATTTAATAGGCAAAAAACCAGGGCATATCTTGCAAGGTGAAGATACAGATCCTGAAACGATTAAATATCTGAGTCACCAAATTAGTAAAGGACAACCTTTTGCGTGCGAAATTGTAAACTATTCGAAAAAAGGGGTTAAATATTGGGTAAAAATCCAAGGCCAAGCTTTGTATAATAAGCGTGGCGAAGTGGTTCGTTTTTTTGCAATTGAAGAAAATATTACTAGTAAGAAATTGCTAGAGGAACAGCGTGAAGAATTAGTGGATAGTCTAGCAAAAACCAATAAAGAGTTAGAAGATTATGCGCAAATTGTTTCGCATGATTTAAAGTCGCCATTGCGCAGCATGCACTCTTTAATTTCTTGGATTAAAGAAGATAATGATAAAGCGTTTAGTGAACAAACTTTGAAATATTTTTCAATGATGGAAAATAAAGTAGAGAAAATGGATCATTTAATCGAAGGTATTTTGACTTATTCTAAAATTGATAAAGAAAATATAGCGCTAGAGAAGGTAGATACTCACAATATTATTGAAACTATAATTGAGATTATTCATATTCCAGAGCATATTACTGTTAAAATTGTAAACAGCTTACCGGTTATAAATGCTGACCGCTATAGAGTGCAGCAATTGTTTCAAAATTTAATAGGAAACGCGGTGAATTATATTGAAAGAGCAGTAGGTCTAGTTGAAGTTTCTTGTGAAGAACACGCTACAGATTATGTTTTTGCAATCAAAGACAACGGCGTAGGGATTGCTAAGAAAAATCACGAAAAAATATTTGATACTTTTCAATCTTTTACCACAAGTGAGCATTCCACAGGACTTGGTTTGTCTATAGTAAAGAAAATTGTAGCGACCTACAAGGGTAAAATTTGGATTGAAAGTGAAGAGGGAGTAGGAACAACCTTTTTTATAAAACTTAATAAATAAATTATGAAAATTATTCAAGCTTCAAAAATAGGAACTCAAAACTGGAAATATTTTCAAGAAAAAATAATTTTAAATAATCCGTTAGTATTGGTTTTTGGTAACCGCTATTTATTAGAAAAAGAAGAGGTTATAAAAGGAATTCGAGAAGAGTTTCCCTATGAACACATTGTTTTTGGATCAACAGCTGGAGAAATTTTATGTTGCAATGTTAATGACAACTCTATTTCTGTGACTGCTATCGAATTAGAAAAAAGCAGTTTTGTTGTAGAGCGAGATAATATTTTAAATTATGATAAAAATGCCAATGCATTGGGAGAGGCTCTTTATAAAAAAATACCAAAAGACAATTTAAAACATTTGTTTGTACTCTCAGAAGGGAGTTTTGTCAATGGAAGCTCTTTGATTAATGGGTTGGAAAAAGGGATCGACAGTTTGGTTTCAATTACTGGCGGAATGTGTGGTGACGATGCACGTTTTGAGAAAACAGTTGCTTCCTATAAAGAAGATCCTAAGGAAGGGGAAGTGCTTTTAATTGGTTTTTATGGAGAGAGTTTAGAGGTGTCCTATGCCAGTTTTGGAGGTTGGATTCCGTTTGGTCCGGAACGTGTCATAACAAAAGCGGAAGCTAATGTATTGTATGAGATTGACGGGCAACCCGCATTAGATTTATATAAAAAATATTTGGGTGATAAAGCGAAGGAACTGCCTCAAGCATCTTTATTGTATCCGTTAAATGTGACTCCCGAAGGAAAATCGGCTCCTGTTGTACGTACTATTTTAAAGATCAACAATGACGATCATTCCATGACTTTGGCCGGAGATGTACCTGTTAATTCTAAGGTGCAATTGATGATGGCGTCTGTTGATGGCATAGCTGGAGGAGCTCAAGTAGCTGCTGAATTTGCTATGAAAGATAGAGTTAATGCACCAGAACTTGCAATTTTGGTAAGTTGTATTGGGCGTAAACTGGTCATGGATCAAAGAGTGGAAGAAGAAATTGAAGAAGTACGTGATGCAATTGGATCGAAGGTGCCCATGACTGGATTTTATTCGTACGGAGAAATGGCGCCTTTTAATGGTAGTACAGCTTGTCAATTGCACAATCAAACGATGACATTAACTTTAATAAGTGAATAATGAATCCATTATTAAAAAGACAAATCGATAAAAAACTGAAGGGTGGCTTAAATGACTTGGATATTTTTCTAGAAGCCATTAATGAATCCTATAAGAACTTCGAAGAGCAAATTGAGTTGCTACAAAGAGCAATGAAAATAAGCTCAGACGAACTTTTTGAGGCCAATAAAAAACTAAGAGACGAAGCCGAAAGTTTAAAGGAAGTAAACAAGAATCTTGAATTTATATTAAGTTCAATGAATCTTGATGATACGGTAGCGGCTAAGTCGGAAGCGTTTAATACTTCTGATTATGTAAAAGAACAGTCTATCGAGATCGTCAAAATCAACAAGCAAAGGGAAGATCTTTTAATTAGCTTAGAAAAACAAAATAAGGAATTAAACGAGTATGCACACATGGTGTCGCATGATTTAAAGGCTCCGTTGCGAAGTATTGACACCTTGATCAACTGGTTTATTGAGGATAATACTGCACTTATGAATGATGCCAACACCAAGTCCTTAAAGTTAATCTTGTCCAATGTAGAGAAAATGGACTTCTTGATCAAAGGAATTTTGGATTATTCGGCCATAGAGAAACAACGCGATGATGATCGTTTGATTGATTTGAATGTTTTGGTAGATGATATTCTGAGAACCATGTCTGTTCCAAGTAATGTTAGTGTTAAAATGAACAATGTTTTACCTAAAGTGCAGGGGAATGATTTTAGATTCAAGCAAATGTTTCAAAATCTAATTCAAAATGCAATAAAATATAATGATAAAGCGAATGTCGAGATCGAAATAGGAAGCACTGATAATGAAATGGAGTATAGTTTTTATGTCAAAGACAACGGAATTGGTGTTCCTGATATGTACCAAGATAAAATATTTAATATTTTTTCTAAGTTAGAAAACAATGACTCTTCATCAGGAATAGGTTTAGCGATCGTGAAGAAAATCGTGGAGTTTTATAAAGGAAAAATATGGCTAGAAAGCCAAATGAGTGTAGGAACAACTTTTTATTTTACAATTAAAAAAGACAATGGAACAGCCTAATTTAAATTATATAAATGATCTCTCTGGAGACAACGCCGAATTCAAACAAAAACTGATTGCAATTCTCAAAAGAGAGCTTCCAGAGGAGATCGATGTGTACAATAAAGAGTATGCAAATGTCAATTATTTACTAGCTGCACAATCCGTACATAAATTAAAACATAAAATATCTATACTAGGTTTAGAAAAAAGTTATTATATTGCTGAAGAATATGAAAATAACTTAAAAGAGAACTCAACAGATTTAAAAGCCGTTTTTGAAAATATTTTAGAAAGCATGCAGGAATTTGTGAGTGATTTGTAACACCTTTGTTTATGAATTGCATTATTATTGATGATGAAGAAATGGCAAGAGTTATTATAGCTCAGTTCATTACCGATTATTCTGATATAGAAATTGCAGCTCAATTTTCAAATGCATTACAGGCTATTAAGTATTTGAATCATAATGAGGTAGATCTTATTTTCTTAGATATACACATGCCTGATTTTACAGGTTTTGATTTTATTCAAACCATTAAAAACCCACCCAATATTGTATTAGTGACCTCTGATAGAAATTTTGCTATTGAGGCTTTTGAATACGATTGTATTATTGATTACTTAGTTAAACCGATCACCAAAGACCGTTTTGAAAAGGCAATTCACAAAGTGAACTCTATAGTCGCTGCTCCTGTTGTAAAAGAAACTCCTACTTTGACGGAGGATAACAACGAGCAATTTTATATCAATATCGATAGAAGATTGATTAAAATCGAAATTGCTTCTGTAAATATAGTAGAGGCTAAAGGTGATTATATTCACATTAAAACCGAAGGGAAAAACTATATTGTACATTCGACACTTAAAAAGATAGAAGATAAATTACCTAAAGATTTATTTTTAAAAGTACATCGGTCCTTTATTATCAATACCAAAAAAATTATTGATATCGAAGACAATAGCGTTCTAATCGATAAAGACGTGATTCCTGTAAGTCGCGCCAATAGACCTGAGTTAATGAAAAGGTTGAACTTGTTGTAACAGTTCGTCTCCTCATTTTTACAATTCACCTATAGATTGCGACCAGTAATCTAATATTCTACCTTACCGCTTTGTATTGTGCATACCTTTATTTTGAATTAGGGAATTAACCTTTTCGTTTTCATTTTTTTTGGTATGCGCCAAACTTGTATACAATTGAAAATAAAAGGGTATAGGAGTTGTACTTGCTCTTCTAACGTCCTGTATTAGAAAATCACTTTTTAAAGTTACCATATATTCCAAAACTGCTTAATCGTAATAACATGATTTTGTGTTATTTAAAAACTGTCTGCCACGGACAGTTTTTTTTGGTTTATTGTTCATTTTGTAAGAAAAAAGTAATCATAATTAATAAAAGATGTATTTGATCGGATTTATTATGCACTTAAACAGTTTTTATATAATTTAGCCACTGAAACTAAAAGATAAAAAAGATGGAAGTAAAATTACATAACACAATTTTGTTTGAAGAAGCAAATTCTTCAGCTGATGCAGAAAAATATTTTGTTGTCTCTTTGAGATGGTCATTGATCAATGAGGAGCACATCACTTTTGTTAGACAAGAAGCTATGGCGTATTGTTATAATATGAATTGGGCTGGCCCAATGACTAAGATAGAAGCTAAAGAGCGATGTATTAAAGGTAAGATGTTAGTCGTTTCGCTTTCGCAAATACGATCTTTTTTGGTGAAAGCAACAATTGACAATGTCGAAAGTTATACTTTACCCAATACTGAAGAAGTTAGAAAAATAATTGGTTTTGATGCAATCGCTTTTCAAATGGTGGTGTAAGTTGTCACTATTGAAAGCGGATATCTAAATTTTTCAAACTTCCATTATATAAAATTTATACATCACAGCAAACGGCTGTTTACACTTTCAAATACAAAAAGGACTGTCTATTTTTAGACAGTCCTTTTTTGGTTTTATTTGTACTGTTATTAGCGGTCGTAACAGGGCCAATCTTTGGGTGCTTTATCCATCGTTCAGTACCGGAACAGGATGAGCTTTTAAGCGATTGTTTTTTTGCTTAATTGTAAGACAAAATACATATAATTAACAAAATAATGCATTTCATCGATTATTTGTGTAGTTTAATCTATAATGTTATACTTTAGCCACTGAAACTAAAAGATAAAAAAATGGAAGTAAAATTACACAACACAATAGTATTTGAAGATGTTCAATCTTTGAATGATACTGAGAAATATTTTTTGGTTTCTATGAGATGGTCCTTGATTAGCGAAGAGCATATTACTTTTGTTAGACAAGGTGCTATGGCTTATTGCTATAACCTAAAGTGGGCTGGCCCTTTGACCGAAGTAGAAGCTGCTGAAAGATGCATTAAGGGGAAGATGTTAATGGTGCCTTTGTCACTTATTAAATCGTATTTAGTGCAAACAAAGATCGATGAGGTAGATTGTTTAACATTACCCAATACTGCTGAGGTAAGAAGAATGATTGGGTTTAATGATGTTGTTTTTCAGTTGGTAATCTAGTAGTTTATATTTACTGCTGTAGTTTAAATTCGAATCGTTTTATTTTTCATAAAAAAAGGTTGTCTTTGTTAAAGACAACCTTTTTTGTGGTTTGGAATAGTATGTAGTGCTTATTTAAGTTTAAATATAGGCTTACCTGTAAGGTTCCATTTTATACGCAACCCAAACTCATTAAAAGTAAATCCGGCTGCAGTTGCCGATGCGATATTACTTCTAGTTCCGTATAAATTAGCAATTAAGCGGTCCGAAAATTTATACCCTACTTTAGCTTGTATTCTATAAGTCCATTGTTTGCTGTCATCTTCTATAAATTGGTATCCTGTAGCCAGATTTGCGTTGTAGTACCAAGAGTTTACTTCGGCCATTTGTTCATCTTTTAATACTTCAAGGAATATTTCGACAGCATTAAATTTCTTTGGACTAAAATAATCTAATGGTACTCTGTTTTTATACGAAATGTATTGGTAGTTCAATCCTCCTTTTAAAACTGGTTTTGCCATAAAGTTATAGTAGAAAGACGTAAATAATAAGTTTCTTTTATTTTCATCTGTTTGCGATGAGTAAAAATATTGTGTGAACCATCCAAAATTAAAATTGGTACTCAAGTTATAATTCAAATAGTAATTGTTTACCGCGATTTCTTTACTAATCAAATCAGAGTTAAAGTTTTGAATCTCTCTTTTGTACCCAACCTCAAGATCTTGCAGTTTAAGCGGCTTAATTTTAAAATAGGTATGAATCAATGCTTGGGTGTAACTAGTTACGTTAGAGTTGGCTGATGACACTCCTAGATCAAGTGCGTAACTTATTTTGGGATGGAACTTGTATTCTATTCCTGCGATGAAGTCGTTGGTCTTCGCATTTACATTGGTAACCGTATTTTGGGTTTGTCTGTGTTGGTAGGTAGTGTTTACAGTCCATTTTGTTGATAACGGTATACTAATCAATGTGCGGCTAGCAACAGCAGTATTGTTTCCGTTGTCAAAAGTATAGCTTAACTTTTCTTCGATAAAAGGGGTGAACTCTTCTTTTAATTTTTTAATGAAGTTCATAGCATCGCCTTGATTTTTAAAAATCTCTAGCGTTGTTAAGGCAGCATTGTATGCCTTTGACACTTCACCAGAGGCTTTGTACGCATTGGCTATTCCTAGATTTCCATCAAATGATTTTGAATCGTTCTTCAAGATGTTCTCGTAGTTTGTAATACTTTCTGGAAAATTACTCTTGTAGATAGCAAGTGTTGCCGCTAGAGACATTACCCAGTTTTTATTAGGATTAGCTGCTGTTAGTTCATCAATTTTTGTTGCCGCTTCAGTGTATTTTTTGTTCCAAATCAAAGCTTGAACATAGCGTTCTTCGGTTTGGTTTTTTAAAGTTTCATCTGTAATTGAAGCCGATTTTGCAAGGGACTCAGTTGCCATTTTTAAGGCGTTTTTTTCTTTTCCACCTATGTGCTCTAGAAGCGCAATACCGTTCATAGCGAGTACAGGGTTGTCTTTTCCTAATAAATTATAGACTGCTTTTCCTTTATTGATTTCTTTAGTAATCAAGTATAAGTTGGCTTTATTCATTAAAGCTTCTTTATCATTTGGAAAATCGACTAGTACTTCGTCATAAAAAGCTTCAGCTTCTTTGTAATTTTTCTCATTTACTTTTTGGCCAGCATATCCTAGTCTGATGTATTTTCTAGATACTAATGGTCCAGCACTTCCTGGTGATAATTCGATCGCTTTATTGACATGAAATAAGGCTTCTTTGTATTCTTTTAGATTGGATAATGTGTTTGCAAAACCTAAATGAGCGACAAAATTAGTAGGGTTTTTTGCCACAAGTGTAGTATAAAATATTTTTGCTTCGTCGAACTTGTTGTTCCAAAGGAGCGCTTCGGCATAGTTCAATTCGATTTCTAAATCTCCTGGATATTCTTTTTTCAAAACGATGAAATTATCCAAAGCTTTTTCGGCTTGCTTGTTTAGACCAATTGCTCGGGCATAACACAGGCGTGCTGTTTTATTTTGGGGATAATCCTTTAGTATGTTGGCAAAGAAGACTTCGGCTTGGTCAAGTTCTCCTTTTTCTAGATTGGAAAATCCAGCAGTCATATCTTGAGCTTTAGCCGAAAGGCTAAAAATAAGAAAGGAAAGGAAGATGGTTTTTAAGATGTATTTCATGAATATAGATTGTGGGTTTCAATGATGCAAGTTAATGATTAATTCATGATATCTCATCTACACATTTGAGCCATTCATCGAAAGTTTTTAAGGTAAGCCTTATTAATTATGATATTTGTCTTGTTAGTAATCCCCAAAAATCTACCACTATGTCTTTACAAATTAACTATAATGCAGGTATTTATGAAATACAAGGTATGTTAAATACCGAAAATAGCGTATATTTAGAACTTCAATTGCAAAACATTATTGAATATTCTAGTGGCGTTGTGATCTCTCTTGATAAGGTCGAAATGATCGATGAGTACACCACTAAAAGTGTTGCTTCCTTACAAGAACGAGCACAAGGAAACAATAAGGTTTTCTTTATTATTGGAAAAAAAAATAAAAAAGTATGTGACCAGTTTAACGCGTTAAATTTAAATCACCTATTAATGTAATTAGTAGTAACTACAACACAGTTTTAAGATTTTGATAGCCCTAGTTTTGAGTTAGTAAAAGATAATTACACATCAGCCCAGAGTGGAATTGCTATTTTTTTAAATCAAAATTATTTATTTTTATTTCTTGCTACAAAAACAACATAACCGAATGAAGATCATATCTAACCTACTAGCTAAGATTCCTAAAAAACTAGGGCCAGAACAATTTTTCATGCTAACTATTTTGTTAGTTAACGGAGGGAATTATGTCTATAATTTGTTGTTAGGTCGAATTTTAGGACCTACAGCTTTCTCTGATGCGGCCATTTTAATAACCTTACTATTAATTTTGTCTTTCGTTGGAATGACTTTTCAAATTGTAACGGCAAAATATGCGGTGCTTTTAGAAGGCGGGCATTTGTTAGGTTTTATCAAGCTTATCACTAAATATGCTGCGGTTTTAGGACTGTTGTTTGGTTTGACTATTGTTGTTTTTTACCAAGAATTACAAGAGCTGTTTCATACTAAAACGGCTTATATGTTCTTTATTTTTGGTTTTGGTATTCCGTTGTATTTTTTAATGAGTGTCAATAGAGGTTTATATCAAGGTCAAAATGTCCTGAATAAATTAGCTACGACCTATCAAACGGAGATGGCTAGTCGTTTGCTATTAACGATTGCTGCTATTTATCTATTGCCAGGCGTGCCTAGCTCAATCATTGTGGCTTCGGGCATCGTATTGTCCTTTGTTTTTGGCGTTTTTCCTTTTCAAAAAGTAATTTTCCAAGGTGTAAAAACAGTCGAAACACCTGAAATTGATAAAAAATCGATTACTACCTTTTTTGCCCTAACTGCTTTTTATGAGCTTACGCAAATTATAATTAATAATAGTGACATAATCCTAGTCAAGCACTTTTTTGACAGTGAGCAAGCGGGATTGTATGCTTCATTGGCTCTTATAGGCCGTGTGGTTTATTTTGTTGCTTGGATGTTTGTCATGTTGCTATTGCCTAAGGTAATCCAAATGAAAAAAGACAACCAAGATACTTTACCCATTTTATTGAAATATGTGGGATACATTGTATTGCTTTCTACTTCAATCGTGTTGTTTACCGCTTTATTTCCAGAGTTTGTTGTAGGAGTAATGTTTGGTAAAGAGTATGTTTCTATTTCATTTTT
Organism: Flavobacterium muglaense; assembly: GCF_014305155.1. GTDB lineage: Bacteria > Bacteroidota > Bacteroidia > Flavobacteriales > Flavobacteriaceae > Flavobacterium > Flavobacterium muglaense. The sequence goes on along the minus strand of NZ_JACRUK010000004.1, from coordinate 134,767 downwards.
ACTTTGGAAATATGCCTTATCTACTTCACTTTTTGCTGTTGCAAATATTTTTGCTTATTACTATTTATCCTTAGATCAATATGTTCCTGTAATTGTTTCGGCAATTTTAGGATCCACTCAAATAGGGCTAATTATTGCCTATCACAATTCATTAGAACAAGTTGTACACATGCAAATCATTGCTATGGTGGTCTTATTGTTTTTTCAGTTGTGTTATTTCTTTTATAAAAATCGAAAGTAAAAGTGTGTAATTCTTACTATCTTTAATCTACTAACCCCAATCTATAAAAAACATGAAAGTAGCCGTAATCACTGCATTTCCTCCCAGTAAAGTAACCTTAAACGAGTATGGATATCATCTTGTTAAAAATTTTGCACAAAAAAGCGAAGTTTCAGAGGTGGTTATACTTGCGGATAAAACCGTAGATGCAAAACAATTAGACTTTGAAAACAGTGGTAAAGTGAAGGTCAATGAATGTTGGTCTTTTAATAGTTATTCAAATATTCTTTCCATCACTAATGCAATTAGCAAAGAAAAACCAGATGCAGTACTGATTAATCTTCAGTTTATGAAATTTGGTGACAAGAAAGTACCAGCTGCATTAGGACTTATGATTCCGATGGTGTTGCGAATGAAAGGCATACCTACTGTTTCATTATTGCATAATATTTTAGAGCAAGTAGACTTAGAAAGTGCGGGTTTTACCGATAATAAATGGGCTCAAAAAATCTATAATTTTATTGGAACTACTTTAACGCGTTTCATCTTAAAATCTGATGTAGTAGCTGTTACGATCAATAAATACGTGGAGGTTTTAGAGAAAAAATACAAAGTAAAAAATGTAAAAGTGATTCCTCATGGTACTTTTGATAGTATTGATGAACCCTCTTTTGAGCTGACTCCAGGACCAAAACAAATTATGGCTTTTGGGAAATTTGGTACCTATAAAAAAGTAGAAATCCTTATCGAAGCAGCAATTTTGATCAGACAACGTAGTGCTGAAAAAATCGAAGTAGTCATTGCAGGAACCGATAGCCCAAACACACCAGGATATCTTGCTGCTGTTCAAGAAAAATACAAAAATGTAGAAGGAATTCGCTTTACGGGTTATGTTGAAGAGAAAGATGTACCCGTAATCTTTGGTGATAGTACCGTTGTAGCTTTTCCGTACACATCAACTACAGGGAGCTCAGGTGTACTGCATCAAGCGGGTAGTTATGGTAAGGCAGTTGTCATGCCAGACTTAGGAGATCTTGCTTTATTAGTAGAAGAAGAGGGGTACAAAGGCGAGTTCTTCAATCCAGACAGTGCTGAATCTTTGGCGCAAGCCATAGAAAAAATCATCAACAATGATGATAATAGAAAAGCCATTGCCATGCAAAATTTTAAAGCAGCAAGTGCATTATCAATGGATAAAATTACCGAGATGTACATGGATACTTTCAAGCAAGTGATCCAGTCTAAAAAATAATTTTAGTTCGAAATATATTTAAATGCGGGTTTGTTGATTCCTTTATCATCAATAAACCCGAATTTTTTTTGCCTGTTTTTTTGCCAAGGCCACCTTCCAGCAACTTGATCTGGCACATGTGGAAAGTCATACAAAGTCCATGACATAAACGAGTAATTGTTTTTCTTGAAATAAGCCTGCATTTTTTGATGGTATGCCGCTTGTTTCTCAATACTACTTTCCCAAAAATTCCATATTCCACCATAAGACGGAACTCCAAACTCTTCAATAACAACTGGTTTTTTAGTCGTTTTTACTAATAGATTTGTTTCGTATTCTAGGTGTTTCATGTCATTGTAAAAGTGATAGGATATAAAATCTACCTTATCAGCAAGGTTGGTTGCTTCAACCGAATTAGACCAACCAATTGTTATCAAATGATTGGGGTCGTTTTCTTTTATGACTGTTGCCATGTGGTCGAGCCAACTCAAAACATTGCCTTTGTCTCTGTTTTCGAAATCTAAATTGGGTTCGTTTTTTAAATCCCAAGCAAGAATGGCTTTGTGGTCTTTGAAAGTAGATACAATTTGTTCGGCATGTCTGTGTGTTAACGTCCAGCTATCCAAAGTGTAATCACTATAAAAATCAAAAAGAGTAACAATTACAGCTAGGTTTTTGGCTTCTGCCAAATCTAAAATGGTTTTTAATTTCGCCATTTTTTCCGGTACAATCATTGCTTTTCCAAAATCACCGTACTGAATAAAAAGACGTACCGTATTTAAGTTTGCTTTTTTAATGATGTCAAAGTCAGCAGCAATAGTGTCTTTATTGAATAATTCGCCAAAAGTGTCCCAAGCTGAATTTTTTGGATAATAATTAATTCCTTTGATGGTGTACGGGCTGTTGTTTTTAAGGATATGTTCGTTTTTTACAGTAAACACGGGATGTACTGCAGTGGTGTCTTTTGTAAAGGGTTCGGCTTTCATTTTCAACACATGACGTACTCGCCAAAAACCATCTTCGAGCAACATCATTACCTTATAAGTGGCAGTGTCTTGAACGGTAGTTAGCAATTGTTTGTTTTGATAGATTTTTTGATATTCAATGACATTTTTATCAGTAAAAACGACTAATTGCCCATCTTCACTGTAAAATTGTAAATCAGGAAAATGTTTTATTGTGGTGTTTTCTATAGTAATTTGATGTTCTTTATTGTACTTAATAGTTCGGTATAAATTCAAACGGGTATTGGCAGTGTAGTAATCATCAATTCCCTCTGAGTTGTTGGTTTTTAAGGCAGTATTTTTTACGTACCAAGAAAATAAGTAATCACGTTGTAATTTTCCTAGGGTGTTTTTTTCCATATCTCGTGCTGGATTGGCTAGGTTGGTCCAGTTCACTTTGGGCAAATAAACATCTTCACTTTCTGTTTCAAGATGTAACATTGTGCTTCTGTCTGCACCGGTGTTCAAGTAGTCCATTATTTTGGCTAAACCCAATAAGGTAAACATACAAATCACTAGAAATGAAAGTATGAGAGCTGCTCTGTAAATGTTACGGTTGTTAATTAGTCTCATATTTTTTTATTGCTGTTTTTTGAGTAATTCCTAAAGTGGATATCTCAAATTGATATTCTTTTTCTTTATAAAATGGAGCTAGTAAATAGAAGTTTGCAATACCCTTGGCTGTTTCTACAATCTTACTTTCAATCAAATTATTTTTGTGGTATATTTTGAGTTCCACCTTAATCCCGTCCGGTACAATTTGATTCATAAAACTGCGTACAGGACCTACTGTGATTTTTCTATTGCCTTCGGTAAATTCATAGTTGAAGGTCTTAATCAAAGCAAGATAGTCTATTTTAATTGAGTTACTCTCAGCAATTCCAGTAACATAGCCTTTTACAGTAAAGGTTTCATTATGATCGGGATGTAATATTTGAGCAATCGCTATTCCGTTTATAGTAGCGGCATAGGTTTTTAATAATATATCATTTGTGGTGACCACTTGAAAAGTAACCATAGTTCCATCTCCTACAATATTGCCGTAACTATCCCTAATAATGGATGTTTCTAGCAATGTAATTTGGTTTCCATCCGCGTACTTATGGTTGCGGCTGTAATTGATGGTGAAGTTTTTGCCGGGTGAGGGCTGTATATCGGTTTCAAATTCCTTTGAGGCTGTGTTGTTACATTCGGTTGATACCAGCATTTTACCCGATTTTGTGCGCGAATAAATATTTTTCCATGCAATAAAGAAGTCGGTCTTTTTTTCGGTTGTTGTGATGTTTTCTAAAAACTGATCTTTGATATAAACTGCAGTATTGTTGTCCTTTGGGTTGTCATAGCTATCTGTTGGAATAGCAACCATCATTGTGAAATGTTCCGTTCCGGTTAGTAAACTGGGTGGTCCTAAATAGTTCTCTAGTAGGGTTGGGGTGGTATTATTGGGTGTGGTGACAAACGTTCCACTTACTACTGTTTTATTGTTTTGAATTAAAAACCAACTAAAATCTCCTGTTTTAATACAATAAATAGCAGGAATATGAAATACCAGTTGGCCGTTGATGTTTTGTGAAGTCAGTAGCGTTTTACCATAACTATGAATGACAAATAAATGGGCAGTTGCCGTTTTTGACGCTGTTGCAAAAGTCAATGCTATAGGTGTTCCTGCGGTGAAACTGTTTTGAGTAGTTTGTAAGCGAAATGTAGCATCTGCATTATTTGTTTTTGCAACAGCAAAAACAAATAAAAAGAAGCAACAAAAAGGAAGTGCGCTATAGAGTACTTTTTTCATCATTTTGGATTACCAATGTAATTGTTCATTTCTATTTTAATGTAGCTAAAGCCTTTTCCTTTGACTTTTTGCAACAGTTCTTTTTCGACTTCTTTATTTCGTTTTGGAATTATAGTACGCGCAAGGTCACCATTGGGTAAACCGTTGACATAGCAATCGGCCAAAGAAGAAATGATGATGCGGCAATGCGTTAAATCGAGTAATTTGTAATCAAAATATTGCTTGCGTTGCACGCGTACTCCTTCGCGTAAAAAGTAATGATCAACGTAGAGAAGCTCTTGTTTGTCATTGTAATAGGATATTAATAGCTCTGGAACAGTGACTTCTTGAATGCCATAATTAAATAAAGTTCCTTTGAGATGGTTGTTTTCAATCACCAAATCAGATAAAGCAACTTGAATGTAAAAGTCAGTTATAGCTACGTTTCCAGCAGATTGAATGTCAAAGTTGGCAGGAATTTCGCTAATGTCTTTGGCGGTAAATTCTTTTGGGTTAAAAGTAGTGGGTTGCGACACTTCTTTTTTCAGCCAAGAGATTTCTTCAAAATTAACCTTGAAACTTGTAGTTTCTTTGGGCATAATTTTGTGTTTGATTACGTCCTTGGCATTAAAGGTAGCTAATATTTTATCTTGATGATTGTATAAGGTTGATTTTAAGACGACATCGGCAGGGAAGTTGTCGATATTTTGTAATTCACCAATAATGATATACTCGTTATTGTATTGAATAAGTTTAGCCGATAGAATTTCAAGTTCCGGTTGTTTTAATACATCCTCATGATAGGTTTGTTGGGTCGTTATCTTACGGCGACCTTGTTTGAAATATTCAGTGGTGTTGGCTGCTAGAAATTGATCTGGCGGAATGTCCAAAGGTTGTTTTTGTGGCAAGATGTACCAGTTTCCGTTGCGCTTAATCGTTTCGTGATAATAGTCTTTATTGATTATTTCTAGTGGAGTAATCCATTTTGTCTTGGCTATTATGGTTGCACGACTTTCGGAGCTATTAATAACTTTGATGTCAATAGCATCCAGCTTGGCATACGAGTTTAAAATTCCGTCTGCTACAGATGTTTCCAGCATAAATTGCGAAATGGATAGTTTGCTTTTTGGATCAATATACGAATGCGCTTTTTCATAATACTTAAAATCGAGTGCGTCATAGTATGATTTTACTACGTTCGTTGGGCTTATTTGCGTAGCGTTTACTAAATATATTTCATACATACCATACCCAATGACACCAAGCAAGAGCGCGACCCATAGATGTAAAACAGTGATTACTTTGAATGGGAATTTTGTATAGGTAACTGCAAATTTGAAAAAGTCTGCTTTTTCTTCATCTTTGATTTTTAATGCTTTAAAGAATATGCTTTGAATATTAATAACAAAAGCAATAATCACAGTCAGAATCGGAATAATACCCCACATTAATTTGAGGTAGAGCGGTACTTCATCCTTCGGTAGGACTTTTGGCAAGGGGGCTACATTCAGTTTTTCCCAGACCATAATCCCATTTTCTAGTAATGAAAGTCGGTGCCATCCACAAAAGTAGAGTATGGGATCATAGAATTTATCATTCGAAAAAACATACTTTAAATTGTATTTTTCGGGCACGGTCAAGAATTGTTGCAAAGAACCAATTCCTTCCATTCCTCTAAATTTTGAATTCTCCAATCGTTCAATTGCACGACTTGTTAATTCGGGCAATCTTCGGGCTGAGTGGTAGTTTCCATCAACTGTTTTTGCTTTGGTTTGTGAAGATAATGTTGCCATTTGATCCCCAAAACCCAATGGTAAATAACGCCATTGATCGTGCTGATCCTGATTTAAGAAGTTGACAAGTGGTATTGTATTTATTTTTTGTGGTTGAAACGGCCTGAAATAGCCCAATGTTATGGTGAATCCTGCGAAAAACAGAAAAAAAGCGGCAAAGCAAGCGCCTAAAATTCGGTGGTATACATTCCCAAAACGGCTTTGAATGGCTGTTTTTAAATCGCCTTCAACTAAGCGATACGTAAATTCCCCAAACATGGGCAAGCTCATAATGGAAGCCCATAACGTAAAACGGTCAAGAGTTAAGATGTTAAAAGCGGTTTCACCTAATACTTTGATTGGGATTGGTGTGGTTCCACCTGTTCCTAGTACGATGAGCAACGAAATAGAGAGCCCAAAACAAATGTATCTTTTGCTATAATAACGGTATAAAATATAGGGTAATATAAAAAATAAAACACCCCAAGGAATGACAAAAAACATCAAGCCCGAAGAGGTTACTTCAAGAAAATTGTCCCTACTTCCATGCGGAATGGGTACTTGTGTGATAGGATTAGCCTTTGAGTTTACCCAATACGGAAAAATACAAAATACAATAAGAAATAGTGATCCTGCGCCAAAAGAAGCAATTCTCTTGAATAATTTGAAAAAAGTAAACAAGAACAATTTGAATTTTACTTCCTTGTACGAGTTGACTTGTTCTCTTGAAGCATCCATAATTACCGTTCCAATTAATGGAAAAATGAAGAAAATCATTCCAAAAATGGGAGTGACATGATGGGAAGTTATTGTTACAGCTAACAATGAGAGTGATCTGAAAAAATATTTAATGCGACCCGTTTTAATCCAAAGATAGATCTCAGGCATACAATGCATCAGTACCGAAACTCCTACTATGCTAGGTAATTGCCCAAAAATATGGAGTGTCTCAACAAATGATGAGGAGAATACGGCAACAATAGCGGCATATCCTGCTACGTTTCGGTCTCCGGTTATCATTAAGGTATAGCGATAAACTCCCGTGATAAATAAAATAATCCCGATGATGGCAACTGTAAACAGCCCAAATTTTAATCCTCCAATTAAGGACAATAGTCCAATGGCTTGATGGACTAAAGGCGGATATCCCATAACGGTAAAGCCCGTATACCAGCTGTAATTCCAAGGTTCAAACCAACTTGTAGCATAATGCTGTGCAAAAAACATGTGAATCAAAGCATCGTAAGTGCTTTCAAGTGTAAAAAAAATTGCACTAGAATGAAAAACGACTCCAATTAATAGAGCAACAATTAAATATTTATTTGTTTTTTCCTTCGCCAATGCTATAAAATTGATGTTTTGGTAAATGTAATAATAAAACTTTTTATTAGGGAATAATAATAGAACTGTTAAAAATTTAATTTGCATTTAAGATGATTTTTATTATATTTACTCTTACCAAACTACCTTAAAACAAATTTTATGAAAATTTTAATTGTTGATGATCAAGAACTGGTTGTCTTGTCTCTTGAAAAATGTTTGCTGGATTTAGGTTATGAAGTTGTAAGTGCGAATACTATCACTGATGGTATTGAAAAATATGACTTGCATAGCCCTGATTTAGTAATTGCAGATATTAATATGCCTTTTTCAAATGATCCTGATCAGAACTCAAATCTTGATGAATCTCAAATTGCCTATAACGGTTTAGAAATCGCAAAACATATAAAAATCACTAAAGGGCAATCTACTCCCATTATGATTTTATCTGGAAATACAGATGAAGATACCATTGTTAAAGGTTTTGATTTAGGCGTAGATGATTACATGAAAAAGCCCTTGAGCTTAAGTGAAATTGGCGCTCGTGTGAAACGCTTGATAGGAAGTGGTGTGAAAGAAGCATCCAATACTCAAAAAAATCAAATTATTCAAAATGACTGTATCGGGGTAGTAATTCCTTGCTACAATGAAGAGTTGCGTTTATTAGGTGATGAGTTTAAAGCTTTTATCAACTCTAATTTAGGATACCATTTATGCTTTGTGAATGATGGTAGTACAGATAAAACCTTAGCAGTTTTAGAAAAATTAAGAGTTGGTCACGAAGATCATATTAGTATCTATGATTGTGAGAAAAATGGTGGTAAAGCTGAGGCAGTTCGTTTAGGAATGTTGCATCTTGCTAAACAAAATCAATTTGATTACATCGGTTTCTTGGATGCCGATTTGTCTACGGATTTTGAAGATTTTCATGATTTAGTAAAAACCATTTCAAACTCTAAGTTTAAAGTGGTAAGTGGTTCTAGAATGGCACGTATGGGTGCGGATATCACCAAGGAATCTGCTCGTGCGATCATTAGTAAAATCATTAATTTTATTATTCGAAAAACAATCGGAATGGAATTTAATGACACACAATGTGGTGCCAAAATAATGAGTAAAGATGTGATAGAGAATACCTTTCAAACCAAGTTTATTACAAAATGGTTATTCGATGTAGAGATTTTCATGCGAATGAAAAAAATCTACGGTGACGAGGAAACTAAGAAAATAGTTTGTGAGCAACCCTTGAAAAGATGGATTCATGCTGATGGGTCTAAGCTGTCATTTAAAGATTCGTTGAAAATTGTTTTTCAAATTGGGCATATCGCTATTCATTATAGATAAAAAACATTTACTTTTGTTAAAAAATAAAGAGATATAATTAGTCTCAATGAATTATGAAAGAACAAATTAAAAAATTCTTGAACGAAGATCAAGATCCTAAAGCTATTGAAAAAATCACTGCTAAATTGCAAGATTTATTAATGAAAAATGAGGAAGTAGGCTACATAGGGGTTCAAAAAAAGCCTGCTATTACCGTGTTCCCAGATAGTATAGTTTTGACTAATAAACGAATCATATTATGTAAGCCTAAAAATTTAGGATTATCTATGGATTTTGTTGATTATGATTGGGAAGACGTTGCTGCTGCTTTTGTAAAAGAAAATATATTAGGTTCTGAATTTTCATTCTCGACTAAGAGTGAGTTAACCATCTCGATCGATTATATTCCAAAAACACAAGCAAGAAAATTGTATACTTTTTCGAAAGAACAAATGGATTTTTTAAAATCAGGTAGCCAAGTAGAAACTGCTTCTGTTGAAGAACCGAAAATCGAATTGATTCAAGAAGAAGAAGTAGAAGTTGAGGAAGTAGAAGAAGTGGAAACGGAAGAGGTAGTTAATTATGCCGAAATCATTCCTGTTGCTCAACCCGAATACAACACACACAACCAAAATTTTAATGAAGGGTCAAAAGAGAAATCTTTAAGTGAATTGTCACAAGATGAGTTGTTTGAAAAGCTACAGAATTACAAGAAATTACTAGACAATGGTTTGATCTTGCAAGGAGAGTATGATAATTACAAAAAAGAAATTTTAAGCCATATGTAGCTAATAGCCTTGACGTATTCCTGAGGTATGAAGTATAAAAAAGAAACCCGACAATTGTTATATTGTCGGGTTTTGTTTTGTTATAAAGTGCGCTTTTGTTTTGCTATAAAATTATGGGACTGTAACTCTAGTAAATCAGTAGCGTTTTTTCGTTGCAACTCGTATAATTTTTTGTCTTGAGCAATATCATCATAAACTTTGTCATGCATAGCGGCTGATGTTTTTACTAATAAGTCACGCTGGTACTTATCCTGTTCTATTGTTGCTTTTAAGGCTGTTTCTAGGTCTTCAAGCTTGAAATCATATTCTCCTTTTGGCGAAAGTAATTTGGCTATTATAGGCGAAGTTTCAATAGCAAGAAAAAGCAGCATAATAAAGAACGAGGGCAGCCAAGGTAATTTATCTAAAGCATTAATACGAGCCATTAAACCATCAAAGCCATCGATAATAGGTTGGGTCTCGCTGACCTTTTTATCTAAATCTGTTTGAAGTGTCGTTGCTTCTTTGTCTAAGGTGGCAATTTTGGCAAGATTCTTTTTTTGCAAGCTGTCGAATTCTTTTTTGGCAAGATCATGCTTGGCAATCTTTTCTTTAAAAACAGGTCCTTTTCCTAGTTTTTTAGTACCTGCAGTTCCTTCGGCTTCTGCAATGTAAGTATCGTAATAAGCATTTACTTCTTTTTCTTTTTTACTAATTTCTAGCTTTAGTCCGTCAATTTCGGTTTTGTTTTTATCTAAATCTGATTTAAAATAAGTAGCAACTTCCTTTTTGTTTTGCAAGGCCATTGCGTTTTTCTCTTTCAGTAAAACGGTATTGATTTCTTTTTCAAAAATTTTTATTTCTAGGGGTTTCGAAATCACAATGGCAATGATTACAGCAAGTAATATTCTAGGTGTGGCTTGTAGAAATTCACGGCCAAATCGTTCTCTTTTTCGAATAGTAGAAACTATAAATCGATCGAGATTGAAGATGAGTAAACTCCAAACCAAACCAAATAATAAGGCGGGATATACATTGTCAAAAACCGTAAATAGGGCATAAGCACTGGCAATAAACGCCATTACTGCTGTAAAGAAAACAGTGGCGCCAATACCTACGTACTTGGTTTGTTCTCCCTCTGAGCATCCTTCCAGGATGTCTTTGTCTGCTCCAGAGCAAACAATAAAAAAATGTTTTAACATGATTGAATGATTTGATTGATTGATGAATGCAAAAGTAAGGCCAAAAATAATACGAATATATAAATATCTGATTTGTTTTTGTTTAGAGAAACTAAGGTCGTTATTGAAAAAAAAAAAAGAGCTATTCAAATGAATAGCTCTTTAAGAAAAATCGAATTAAAAATTAACTTATGCGTTTGGTGCGCCTGCCATGATTTCATCATTAGCAAATTCTTCAAATTTGGCAAAATTAGCGTTGAATTTTTGACCTAATTCAATTGCCTTTTTGTCGTATAATTCTTTGTCATCCCAAGTGTTTCTTGGGTTTAATATTTCGCTTGGTACATTAGGGCATGATTGCGGTATAGCAATCCCAAAAACCACGTGGTTTTTATAATGTACCGCGTCTAACTGTCCGTTTAATGCGGCAGTAATCATTTCGCGTGTGTATTTTAATTTCATACGACTACCTGTTCCGTATGCTCCGCCCGTCCATCCGGTATTAATTAGCCATACTTTTACATCGGCTTCTTGGATTTTTTTGCTCAACATTTCGGCATATCTTGTTGGGTGTAACGGCATAAATGGCGCTCCAAAACAAGCTGAAAAATTAGGTTGTGGTTCTGTAACTCCCGCTTCTGTACCGGCAACCTTAGCAGTATATCCTGAGATAAAGTGGTAAGCTGCTTGTCCTGGTGTTAACCTTGAGATAGGAGGTAAGATTCCAAAAGAATCGGCTGTTAAGAAAAAGATATTTTTAGGGTTTTTACCTATTGATCCTGGTTGAATGTTATCAATATGTTCAATTGGGTAGCTTACTCTTGTATTGGGAGTGATAGAAACATCTTCGTAATCTACTTCATTTGTCCCTTTTTTGAAAACTACATTTTCTAAGATGGCACCTTTGCGTACTGCTCTAAAAATGTCTGGTTCGTTTTCTTCTGATAGGTTAACTACTTTCGCGTAGCATCCGCCTTCAAAGTTAAAAACAGTGTTTTCACTTGTCCAACCGTGCTCATCGTCACCTATTAGTTTTCTTTTTGGATCAGCAGATAAAGTGGTTTTTCCAGTACCAGATAAACCAAAGAAAATGGCAGTATCTCCATTGTCACCTACATTAGCACTACAGTGCATCGGCAAAGTGTTTTTGTCAACGGGTAAGATAAAGTTTAAGGCCGAGAAAATTCCTTTTTTCATTTCTCCTGTATAACCTGTTCCTCCTATAAGAGCTACTTTTTTAGAAAAGTTTAGAATAGCAAAATTAGCTTGGCGAGTTCCGTCCACTGCGGGATCGGCCATGAAGCTAGGAACACAGATTACGGTCCATTCAGGAGTAAAGTTTTCTAGTTCGCTTTCTTCAGGTCGTAAAAACATATTGTAGCAAAACAAGTTTGCCCAAGGAGTTTCTGTAACCACACGTACATTCAAACGGTAGTTTGGATCGGCACATACATAAGAATCCCTTGCAAAGATTTCTTTGTTAGATAAATAAGCCGTTACTTTTTTATATAAAGCATCAAATTTAGCTGGTTCGAATGGGATATTGACTTTTCCCCACCATACTTCGTTTTCTGTTACGCTATCTTTTACAATAAATCGGTCTTCAGGTGAACGCCCTGTAAAGGTTCCTGTGTTGATGGCTAGAGCTCCAGTCGAGTTCTCAATTCCTTGTCCTAACGCCAGTGTCATTTCGTGTAATGTGCTGGCTGATAATTGATAATGAATCTTTGCGTTTTCGATTCCTAAGTTAGTTAGCGAAATCGATTTCGTAAACGGTGTGTTATTATTCATAATTTTCTGTATTGAGTAGTTTAGTTTATACCTTACAAAAGTAGAACTAATATTTTAGATAGTATTTGATTATCTAAAATTTATGATTTTTTCTTCAATATATTTAATAAAAACACGGCCCAGCCCAGTATTAATAAGAATCCTCCAATGGGAGTTATGAATCCAATCGTTCTAAAATCAAATGGAGTAAGGTCATTTGTTGCCAATAAATAGATGGACCCTGAAAATAACAACACTCCAGAAAGGATTAAATAGTAGATCTTTTTTTTCGTCTTTTCGTCTAGGTCGGTTAGAGTACCAATTAGGATTAAAAACAGCGCGTGGTACATTTGATAGCGTACCCCAGTCTCAAATGTAACTAGATGCTCAGGTGTTAGTACTTTTTTTAGGGCATGTGCTCCAAATGCACCTAAAATTATCGCTAATACGCCAAAAATGGCTCCGGTTGAAATTATTTTTTTAGTCATTTTTATCGCCTTTTTTACCGTAAAAGTATTCCATAATTGTACAATCTAAAAGGTTTTTGGGGGATTGTTTTGTAACATTTTGATTTTTAGTTTTCGCGCTTGTCTTTTAATTTTTCTTTTAACGAGAAGTAGTTGTTATGAATACAACAATTTTGTATGTTTGTGTTATATTTATGTAATTATGAGGCAAATTTTAATTATCGGGGCGGGAAGATCAGCATCTTCATTAATACAGTATCTTTTGAATAAATCTGTAAAAGAGCAGTTGCATCTTGTAATTGCCGATTTGTCTTTGGCATTAGCCGAAAAAAAGACGAACAATCATCCAAACGCTACTGCAATCGCGTTGGATGTTTTTGATGCGAAACAAAGAAAAGAAGCGATTGAAAAATCAGATATTGTGATCTCGATGTTGCCTGCGCATTTGCATATAGAGGTTGCTAGAGATTGTGTTGTATGTAAAAAGAGCTTGGTAACAGCTTCCTATATTAGCGATGCAATGCAAGAATTGGATGCTGCGGCCAAAGAAAATAATTTGATCTTTATGAACGAAATTGGTCTTGACCCTGGTGTGGATCATATGAGTGCCATGAAGGTAATTGACGAAGTTAAAGATCGTGGTGGTAAAATGCTGTTGTTTGAATCTTTTTGTGGTGGCCTTGTAGCACCAGAATCGGATACGAATCTATGGAATTATAAGTTTACTTGGGCACCTCGGAATGTGGTATTGGCAGGGCAAGGTGGTGCCGCTAAGTTTATTCAAGAAGGTGCTTACAAATACATTCCGTATTGCAATTTGTTTCGTCGTACTGAGTTTTTGGAGGTGGAGGATTACGGACGTTTTGAAGCGTATTCGAATAGGGATTCTTTAAAGTATCGGTCAGTTTATGGTCTAGACGATGTGCTTACTTTATATAGAGGTACGATTAGAAAAGTTGGTTTTTCTAAAGCATGGAATATGTTTGTGCAATTAGGAATGACGGACGATAGTTATGTGATGGAAAATTCCGAGACTATGAGTTACCGTAAATTTGTTAATTCCTTTTTACCGTATCACCCAACGGATTCTGTAGAGATTAAAACAAGATTAATCTTGAAAATTGACCAAGATGATATCATGTGGGATAAATTATTGGAATTGGATTTGTTCAATGATAAGAAAATTGTCGGACTTAAAAATGCAACACCAGCGCAGATTTTAGAAAAAATATTAAGCGATAAATGGACTTTGCAGCCGCATGATAAAGATATGATCGTGATGTATCATAAATTTGGTTATGAGTTGAATGGTGTGAAGCAACAAATAGACTCTAAAATGGTTTGTATTGGAGATGATCAAACCTATACTGCTATGTCTAAAACCGTGGGATTACCGGTGGCTATGGCTACTTTGCAAATACTAAACGGAAAAATCACTACTCCAGGGGTGCAATTGCCTATTAGTAAGGAAGTGTATTTACCGATATTGAAAGAATTAGAAGAATATGGGGTTGTTTTTAAAGAACAAACCATGTCGTATTTTGGGTATAAGCCAGATGCGGTTTTTTAGTTAATAGTTTTTTAGAATTTAGTTAAACAAATCCGCTTGTAGTCAAGCGGATTTGTTGTTTTTGAGTATTACTCTGTTTGGATTGTTATGGGTAAACTGTATTCTACTCTTGCAAGTTTGTTGTTTACTTTACCTGGGGTCCATTTTGGTGAAAGTTTTAAGACTCTAATTGCTTCGTCTCCCATGCCGTATCCAAGGTCTTTATTTATTTTTATGTTGGATAGGCTTCCGTCTTTCTCTACTATAAAAGTGGCTAGTAGTTTGCCTTTTAGTTTCACTGCAGCTGCTTGCTCTGAAATCTTGAAATTACGACCTACATATTTGTAAAATGCTTCCATTCCGCCTGGAAAAGTAGGTTGAAGGTCTAAGGCTTCTTTTCCTTTGTACGCTTTTTCAATTGTGTTCTTGTGATTGTTTATGTCTACAAATTGTGGGCCTTTAGTGTTATTTAATGCATTAGGTTGTCCCTCCATTTTTTGTTTGTCTTCAGTTGCAGGTGGCGGAGGTGGAACATTGTCTTTTTCTTCAGTTGTTAGCTCATTAAATTTTTTGTTTGCAATTGTATTTCCTTTTTCGTCTAAAATTCTAAAGGTTGTATCTTCAAAATATTTTTCCATTCCATTAATAGGAGTTTTTAGTGCGGTTGGTTCTTGTGCTATTTTTTCTTTCTCTACTTTTTTACCGCAGGATAGCAAGAAGATAGCGGTAAGTATAGGAATTAAGGCTATCTTTTTTAGTGTAGCTGTAATTCTAGAGGTGGTTTTTGTCATCATAATAAATCTTTTTTTAGTTATTGAGTAATTCAAATTACTGGCCAAGTAATAATTCGTGTTCACATTAGCTACAGATAGTAATAAATTCTGGTAGAAAGGAATATCGTTATATGTGGTTATAACCTGCTCATCGGCTAGGAATTCGTGATTGAGTTGGATTGCTTTTTTGTAGAATAAGAATAATGGGTTGAACCAAAAAAATACTCTAATTGTTTCGATTAACAAAATGTCTATGGTGTGTTTTTGGTTGACATGAATGAGTTCATGCGTGTACAGTTCTTCTTCAATTTTTCGAGTATGATACGCTTCTTTGTTGATGAATATGCAGTTTAAAAAAGTGTGCGGTAATATTTTTTCGTTTAATAAAATCAGTTTTGCGTTTTTGTAGGCAATTGTAGTGTTGTTTTTTTGTTTGCAAATAAGTTTAGAAACATTGCTAACAAAACGGTATGCATAGACCATTGTAACCAGTCCGTAAATAGTCCATAAGGCAATTATCCAATAGTTGGCTTGGTCTTGTACCACAGTCATCGTCGTTTGTCCTGCTATGATTACTGGTTTTTTGATAAGTTCATTGCTGCTCTCTTGAATGATTTCAAAAGTGATGAACGGAATGGCAAAAGAGAAACCAAGACAAAACAGCAAGTAAAACCGATTGAATTGATGTATTTTTTCTTTTTCTAAAACAAGATGGTATAGTGCCAAAAGCACTGCTAAAGAAAGGGTCGATTTGATTAAAAAGTCTATCATTTTTTCTTTTTTAGGATTTCGCCGTCGATTATTTTTCTTAAATCTTCTAGTTCTGCCGATGAGAGGTTTGTTTCTTTTGTGAAGAATGAAGCAAATTGGGAGGCCGAATTATTGAAAAAACTACTAATGAGTCCGTTGACGTGTTTGGAGAAATAGTCCGTTTTTTTTACCAATGGATAATATTCTCTGGAGTTACCAAATTCTTTATAAGCCACAAAATCTTTGTCGATCATGCGTTTTAGTAGCGTAGCAATGGTGGTTGTTTTTGGTTTTGGTTCAGGAAAAGCTTCTAGTAAATCTTTCATAAATGCTTTTTCTAGTTGCCACAAATGTTCCATTACTAGTTCTTCGGCGTTAGTGAGTTGTTGCATTTTGTATTTTTTTGTGAATAATTAGTTGTTCGTTTCTGAGATTAAATCTCCTTTGTTGTAGGTTCGTGTGGTGATTAATTGGCCATTGCTGTTATAGTATTTCCAAGTTCCGGAATAATACCAGTGTATATCTTTGTCTTTAATGTCGAGTTTAGTGATGCCTTTGGCTTGCTTTTTTCGGTTTTGATGGAATAGTTTGGTCTTGCAATAGGTTTTATGGTAGCGTTCCTTTTTTATAAGTTGGCTGTTTAGGTAGTACCGCCATTTTTTTACGGGATCATCGTCTTTGTAGGTTCCAATCGATTTGTAATGAGCGCTGTCTAAGGCGTAGGTTTCTATCCAAAGTCCTTCTCTTTTTTTATGTACTGTTTGATTGTTAGTTTTTACTTTGCATGAATTCAAACTCAGAATGATGATAAAAAGGAAGGTGAGTTTTTTCATTTGTTCTACATAATTAAACATTGCTCTACAAATGTAGAGTTATATTTTAATAAAACAAATTAATTTGTAATTATATGTAGTGTAGTGGGTTGCGTTAAGGATTGAAGTAGAAATCCTTTTTATTTTATTTTTCATAAAATAAAAAGATTGTAACGGAAAGCCTGACCCGCTTTTTTCGGCGGGTAACGCCCAAAAAAAAATCCGCTCATTTCTGAACGGATTGTGATTGTATGTTTTGAGATGAATCTCGACTGCGCTCGATTTGACACTGCGACGCTCGATTTGACACGAGTTCGTTCGGCTTAAAACCATTTATTTTTTACTTAACTCCACAAAATATTTGTAGAACAACGGAATAGTTTCGATTCCTTTCAAGTAATTGAAAATTCCAAAATGTTCGTTTGGCGAGTGAATCGCGTCGCTATCAAGTCCAAATCCCATTAAGATCGTTTTGCTTTTGAGTTCTTTTTCGAATAAAGCAACGATAGGAATACTGCCGCCTGAACGCACCGGAATGGCTGGCGTACCAAAGGTTTCTGTATAAGCCATATTAGCAGCTTGGTAGCCAATGCTGTCAATAGGAGTTACATATCCTTGACCTCCGTGATGTGGTTTTACCTTTACGGTAACGCCAGCAGGAGCAATGCTCATGAAGTGTTTTGTGAACAATTCAGTGATTACTTCCCAGTCTTGATTAGGGACTAAACGCATCGAAATTTTAGCAAATGCTTGGCTTGCGATAACGGTTTTGGCACCTTCACCTATATAACCACCCCAGATTCCGTTTACGTCAAGCGTAGGGCGAATCGAGTTTCTCTCGTTTGTTGTGTATCCTTTTTCGCCGTAAACATCGTTTAGTTTTAATGCATTTTTATATTTTTCTAGGCTAAAAGGCGCTTTGGCCATTTCGGCTCTTTCTTCTAGAGACAATTCCTCGACATTATCATAGAAACCAGGAATGGTAATGTGGTTGTTCTCATCATGAAGCGAAGAGATCATTTTGGCTAAAATATTGATTGGATTAGCCACTGCACCACCGTATAATCCGGAGTGTAGATCACGGTTAGGGCCTGTAACTTCGACTTCTACATAGCTCAATCCACGAAGTCCTGTTGTGATAGAAGGTTGCTGGTTAGAGATCATTCCGGTATCCGAAATCAGGATGACGTCATTCTTTAGTTTCTCGGTATTGTTTTCAACAAATGTTTTTAAGTTAACGCTTCCTACTTCTTCTTCGCCTTCAATCATGAATTTTACGTTACATGGCAAGTTGTTGTTTTGAATCATGTATTCAAAAGCTTTTACGTGCATGTACATTTGGCCTTTATCATCACAAGCGCCACGAGCAAAAATAGCTCCTTCGGGATGAATATCAGTCGTTTTTATAACGGGTTCGAATGGAGGAGAAGTCCATAATTCAATTGGATCTGCCGGTTGCACATCATAATGTCCGTAAACAAGGATTGTAGGTAGTGCTGGATCAATCATTTTTTGGCCATAAACAATAGGATATCCATCGGTTTCGCAAATTTCAACAAAATCGCATCCTGCTTTTTCAAGGCTTAATTTCACAGCCTCTGAAGTGTCGATTACATCTTGCGAGTAAGCAGTGTCAGCACTTACTGATGGGATCTTTAATAGCTCTATTAATTCGTTGATAAAACGGTCTTTATTTTCTTGAACGTATGCCTTTATATTTTCCATTTATGTGTAGATATTTTAGTGACTCAAAAGTACAAAAAATAGAATAAAAAAAAAATTTGAAAAAATTCTTTGAAAGTTCAAACTTATAACTATATTTGCACCCACAATTGCACGCGGATATGGTGAAATTGGTAGACATGCCAGACTTAGGATCTGGTGCCGCAAGGCGTGTAGGTTCGAGTCCTATTATCCGCACCAAAAAAGCTTCTCAATTGAGAAGCTTTTTTTTTGTGCTTTATTTTTATTTGTAGCGTACGAAATTGTAGGAGTAAATTATGGAATTTGGGTCAATAAATAACCTGCGCCAATCTACAATAGAATCAGTTCCCATTTTATAACAAACTGCGATGATAATTGTTACAGATGCCACGTTTACCGCGTCAAGAAAAACGGCAATTGCTGGCTTGCTTCTTAGTTTTTTTACCAAGGGATTGAGTAGGGCTACAAACAAAAAAGACGGAATAAATATGGCAATTGTCGCTACTATTGCTCCTAAAAGGCCATTGATTTGATATCCAATAAAGGTTACAGACGAAAAAACAGGGCCTGGCGTAAACTGTCCAATGGCGATAGCATCAACCAAAGTGGCTCGCGACATTATACCAGTTGCGACTAATTCCGTATCTAGAAATGGAAAAAATACGTATCCACTTCCGTATAATACAGCACCTATTTTTAAAAATAGCAAAAAAAGATTCCAGTTGGTTGCAGTAACAACAGTTGTTTTTATGAATTGAAAAGCGGTTAGCGGAATTAATGTAAGCGTTTGTTGGTTTTTTATTTTCGAATACAATAAAGCCAAGAAACCCGAGCCAAATAGAATGTAGATTTCGTTTATTTTTAAAATCGAAAGACTAAGAGCTAGAATTCCAATAAGTGCCAGTGTTTTGGTTTTAACTGATTTTTTGGCCAGTGGAAAAATAGCGGCTAGAATGATGGCGATGATAGCAGGTTTTATACCAAAAAGAAAAGATTGTGCTTCGGGCAATTGACCGTATTCCTTGTAATAGTGTGCTATAATTCCGGTTAGGATTACCGCGGGTAAGATGAAGCAGAGGCCGGCAATAATCAAACCCTTTGCGCCACCTCTTTCGCGACCAATATGGATAGCCATTTCGGTGCTATTTGGCCCCGGAATCAAACTGGTTGCTCCTATGAGGTCTAAAAAGTGTTCCTCGGTGAGCCATTTTCTTTTTATAACCACTTCTTGTCGCATCATGGCAATATGAGCTGCGGGTCCGCCAAAGCCTATAATACCTAGTTTTAAAAATAATTGAGCTATTTCTTTTAAAGTGTTTTGGTGCGTCATTGGTTGTATAAAGGTCTGATTGCGCTAAAATAATTATAAAATGAGAGTAGTCTTGCGTTTTTAGATTATTTGTTTGCTAAGTTTTCTGTTTTTTATTGGGCCGCAAGGTTGTTAAATAGTAAAGGCTTCTCAATGAGAAGCCTTTACCGTATGATTTATAGATTTGTTTTTATTTTAATACAAAATTTTTATTTTGTGTTCCAATTTGAATGTTGAAAGTTCCGTTTTCGGCTACCCATTTTAAATCTTCACCTACAAATTGCAAGTCTTTTTGGTTTAGGGTAAAGGTTACGGTTTTTGTTTGGTTTGGTTCCAAATTGATTTTTTCGAAACGTTTCAATGCTTTTACTTCAGGTGTGATACTAGCTACTTTGTCAGATAGATAAAGTAAAACAGCTTCTTTTCCAGCTCGTTTCCCCGTATTTTTCACATCAACAGTTACGGTGATTGCATCAGTATGGTTGATCTCTGATTTGTCAATTGCTAAATTTGAATATTCAAAAGTAGTATACGATAATCCAGTTCCAAATTCGTATTGCGGAGAATAACTTTTTTGATATTGTGCATCGTTATTTTGCTCTTCGTCACCTAAACTCTCCGTGTATTTTCTATTGTATTTTTCTAATGAGTTCGTGTATCTAGGGTAGTTATAAGGAATGCGTCCGCTTGGGTTTACATCACCGTAAAGAATATCGGCTAGTGCGCGTGCTCCTTCGTTTCCGGGTAGGTAACATTGAACTACAGCATTCATTTTGTCTTCAAAATCGCTGATGATTCTGGGTCTTCCTTCGTTTAAAACTAAAATAATTGGCTTGTTCAGTTTTGATAAAGCCAAAGCTAAATTTATTTGTGATTTGCTCAGGTATAAATTACTAATGTCACCAGGCGTTTCAGTATAGTTTTTTTCACCTAGACATAAAATTATTTTCGAAGCGTCTTTGGCTAGTGCTACTGCTTTTTGAATTTCGTCCTCGTTTTCTTTTTCAAGATCAGCTCCAGCAGTGTACAGTACGTTTTGTTTTCCTATTTTGTTTTCTAATGCTTCTAAAACAGTAGACTTGTCAGCCGCATACTTGTCTGAGTTTTCGCCTTGCCAGTTGTAAGACCATCCTCCATTTAGGTATTTCATACTATTAGCCGTAGGACCAGTAACTAGTATTTTTTCGGATTTGTTTAAAGGTAAAACAGCAGCTGTGTTTTTTAATAAGGTAATAGATTCGGCTGCCGCATTATAAGCAACATCGATAAATTCTTGAGAACCAAATTTGGGATAATCTTTTAAATCAGCTATATTGTTTTGAAATAAATTTACTTCATATTTCATTCGTAAGATTCTGGCAACCGCATCGTCAATTCTTGACATTGGTACTTCGCCTTTGTTTACTAGATCTAGTAAATCCGTGTAAAAGGTATAATCTTCGGGAACCATACTCATATCGATACCTGCCATAACAGATATTCTAACTGCGTCTCTATTGTTTTCGGCCACTTTATGTCTTGTGTACAAATAGATAATGTCTTTCCAGTCAGTCACTACAACGCCTTGAAAACCTAATTCGTTTTTCAAGATATCAGTAACCAAGTGCTTGCTTGCATGAACGGGAGTACCATTTATTTCTCCTGAGCTTATCATAATACTTTTAGAACCTGCTTTTATTGCGGCTTGATAAATGGTTAAATCAAACTGTCTTAAAACACGTTCAGGGATTATGCTAGGTGTTCTGTCTTTTCCAGTCGTTGTGCTTCCGTAGCCTATGAAATGTTTCATACAAGAGGCTACATGGTATTTTGAACCCACATCGTTTCCTTCGAAACCAGCGACCATTGCAGCGCCCATTTGAGACGATAAATACGCATCTTCACCAAATGATTCCCACATTCTTGACCAAGATGGATTGCGTGGTAAGTCTAAATCTGGAGAGAAAACCCATGGAATAGAGGAAGCTCTTGTTTCGTAAGCGGATATTTCTGATCCTCTTTTTGCAATTTCGGTATTAAAGGTAGCTGCAATTCCTATTTGTTGTGGAAATAATGTAGCTCCAGCAGTATAGCTAGACCCATGAATGGCATCAATACCGTATAAAACCGGGATTTTTAATCTTGTTTTGTTGGCTTCATTGTTAATGGTAGTAATAACTTCTTTCCATCTTTGAATGGTAGGGGCTCCAGGATTTGGGACATTTAGCATAGAACCGATATGGTAATTCTGGATTGCTTCTTTTAATTTAACCATATCAAAAACGCCGGGTTGCCCTTTTGCTTCAAAATTAGTCACTGTCATTTGTGTCATCTGACCTACTTTTTCTTCCAGAGTCATTTTAGCAAGTAGTTCGGATACTTTTTTATCAATTTCAACTTTGTTATTTTGACTAAAGGATGCATTTACTGAAAAGCAAAGAACCAATAATAGTAAAATTGTTTTTTTCATTTGTTAATAGATTTGGGTTGATTTAAAAATAAAAAACAAAAAAAAGGAGCTGTTTTTTTATTTTTTCTATTTTTAAAAGTAGGTATTTTTTAAAGTTATTGATTCTTTGGCAATGGTATACTTATTGTTTTATCGAACTTTAACGTTTTCGTTTGTAAAAATTAGTGCTTATTTATAGTCTAATAATTATACTTTAGGAAAGTAGATTTGAAAAAAATAGACATAAAAAAAGTCTCATTGTTTTTATTCAATGAGACTTTTTGGTAATTGTATTTTTTTTCGAACAAACTATTTACTTGCAATCCATTCGTCAATTTTTTTCTCTAATAAAGCGAGTGGCATTACACCAGATTCTAATACCATTTCATGGAACTTTTTAATATCAAATTTTGCGCCCATTTTATCTTGTGCTCTTTTACGTAATTCCATTATTTTTAGTTGTCCTATTTTGTATGACAAAGCTTGACCGGGGATGGCCATGTAGCGCTCGATTTCGGTAGTGATACTTGCTTCACTTTCGGCTTCGTTTTCAAGAGAATATTTAATCGCTTGTTCACGAGTCCATCCTTTACTGTGCAAGCCCGTATCTACTACTAAACGTACGGCGCGGTGCATTTCGTTTCCTAACATCCCAAAATATTGATAAGGATCTTTATATAAACCAAGTTCTTTTCCTAAGCTCTCAGTATATAATGCCCAGCCTTCGCCATAAGCACCAAACCAGTTGAATTTTCTAAAATCAGGAAGACTAGCATTTTCTTGTTGTAACGAAATTTGGAAATGATGTCCAGGAATTGCTTCGTGTAAAAACAAATCTTCATCACCATACATATTGTATTCTTTTACATCTGGAATGGGAACATAAAAAATACCTGGTCGAG
This sequence comes from Flavobacterium muglaense, assembly GCF_014305155.1. Classification (GTDB taxonomy): domain Bacteria; phylum Bacteroidota; class Bacteroidia; order Flavobacteriales; family Flavobacteriaceae; genus Flavobacterium; species Flavobacterium muglaense. The sequence goes on along the minus strand of NZ_JACRUK010000004.1, from coordinate 111,714 downwards.
ATCCATCGGCAGTTCCTTGACTGTATTCGGCACTTGCGGTTTTTTCTCTAAAGGCCTCGGTTCTTCTTATTTCAAATTTTGTTTTGGGTTGCAAAGAGAATAACTTGTCTACGTTTGGTTTAATTACACTGTAGATTCGGTTGAAGTTAGCAATTACTTCTTCTGGTTTTTTGAATGGTTTTAATTCTGGTTTGTTTCTTACGTATTCAAAAAAGTCAATTAACGTTCCTTTGAAACCAACTTGATTTTTTACCTTTTCCATTTCGGCATTAATGCGCGCCACTTCTTTTAATCCCAATTCGTGAATTTCTTCTGGAGTCATTTCAGTAGTAGTCCATTGCTTGACATAAGCAGCATAGAGTTCTTTGCCAAATGGCAAACTGCCTATTCCGCTTGTTGATCGTGAAGCTGGCAAGTATTCCTTTTTAAGGAATTCGGCCATTTTTTTATATTGCGGAATCAATTTGTCATTGATCGTTGCAGTGTATTTAGCTGTTAAATCTTTTTTGGTAGCATCTGAAAATGCATCGGGCATTATTTTTATAGCCGAATAAAATAGGTTGTCCTCCACGTTAGGAGTTGCCATTTCGGCAAATTGCGGAATCACCTTCTCGGTTAAAGATTTAGGTAAAACTGCGCCTTTGCGGATTCCCTTTTTCATATACACCATAGCCGAGTCAATCCATACACTATATAAGTCCATTCGTTTTAGGAAATTAGTATAGTCTTTTTCGGTTTTGAAGGGTTGACCACTTGTTCCGCCAGCATATTGTCCCATGGTTAAATGGGTTCCCCAAAATTGGTGAATAGGCATCAGGTTTGTAGGTTGGTCTAATAATTTTTTTCCAACGCTTACTTCCCACTTAATGATTTCGTAGCTGTTCTTTTCTTCCGCAGATAGTTCTTTCTCATCGATAGAATCTAAGGTGCTTTCGTATTTGTTGAAAAAATCCAATTGCGATTTTCTATAACTATCCGTCATCTCAAATTGCAATTTGTCGTTGTATTCATTTTGTCCACTTTGAGTGGCGCTTAATGGATCAAGGGCGTTTTTATCGTCAAAATAGTTTTTAGTAATGGTCGAAAAATCAACTTTGTTTTTTTCTGATTTACAGTTAACTAAGAATGTAGAGACTAGAATTGCAATTAAAATTAGTGGGGTCTTTTTCATGATTTTTTAATTTATGATATGTAAAGCTATGATAAAATTTGGAAAAACAATAATTTAACCGTGGTAGACTCTAGAGCTTATTATTTTATCTTCTCTAATATCAAGAACTTCGGCAATGGGCATTGGTTCTTCATTGGCAACAAGGCGAGTGTATTCCATAAAAACGCGGTCGCCATTAGCGGTCACTGATGTTAGTTTGTAGTTCAAACTAGGGAGTCTGTCAAATGCGTCCTGCCACCAGTTGCGCAAAGCGTTTTTTCCGGTCACAAAACCGTTGGTTTCAGGTTGGTGGGTTTTCAATTTGGGACTGTAATGTATGGCGTCATCATCATAAAGCGCTAGTAGTTTTTCGAGCTCTTTGTTATTGAATGTTTCGATCCATTTAAAGGCAATTGATTGCAGTTTTTCGGGGGTCATGGGCTTGGCTTTGTTGTAAAAAAAATCCTATTCACGAAGAAAAGGATTTTTGACTTTTTATGCTATTGAAAAGCGATTTATACGTTTTTCAAATTGATGATTTCTTGTTCTGTAAGTAATCTCCAGTTTCCTCTTGGTAAGTTTTTCTTTGTCAAACCTGCAAAAGAAACACGGTCAATTCTTAAAACATCATAACTAAAATGTTCAAATATTGATCGAACTACTTTTACGTTAGCCGATCTTAGTTTTAAACCTATTTCGCTTTTCGCTTCTCCGTCAATGTAACTTACATCTTCAACATAAACGCGGTGTCCATCAAGAACAAGTCCTTTGTTGATTTTTTCTAGGTCTTCAAATTTCAAGTTTTTATCTAGTGAAACTTGGTAGATTTTTGATGATTTGTTTGTTGGTAATGTAAATTTACGAATCATGTCAGTATCATTGGTAAACAATAATAAACCAGTCGTATTTTTATCCATTCTTCCTACAGCTCCAATTTTGGCAGTAGTAGAACCTTTTACTAATTCTAAAACATTACGAAACTCTTGACCTTCGTCAAATGCTGTTGTAAAGTTTTTAGGTTTGTTCAGTAAGATGTATACTTTTTTCTCTGGTGTCAATTTTACACCGTCAAAGTTTACAACATCACCTGGTTTTACCATGTATCCCATTTCGGTAACGGCAATTCCATTTACTTTTACCGTTCCAGACTGAATGTAAATATCAGCATCACGACGTGAACAAGCGCCAGAATTGGCGATATATTTATTCAAACGAATTTCATCTTTTACCTTAGGTCTTTTTGGAGCCTGATTCGGTTTTTTTTCTACTTTATCCGAAACGACTTCAGCAACCTTAGTATTTACTTTTACTTTTTTAGGCCCTTGTGCCCTTTTTTGCATCGCAGGTTTTGGCTTATTTGAGCTAGGTCTAGAACTCGTAGGTCTAGCACCGCTTTTTTTATTATTGCCTTCCTTGTTATTCATAATATTCTATAATTTGTGCAAAGATAGTATTTAAATAATTGCTAATCGATAACTATAAAGTAAAATGCTAAAACAGTAGCACATAGCGATATAATGTAAGGGAAGTTTGTTTATTTGGAGCTATTTCCTGCTTTTCACTATATCTTTTACTTTTTTTGAAAAAAAAAGTAAAAGGATGCCGTTGCAATCAGGGCTAGTGATACGATCCCGTTTCTAGTCCAAAAGAAGTCGTTTTTAAACTAATAGCAACAGTTTTTTGCCATTCCACAAAACAGTAGGGTTGATCAATACAATACAGAAAACACCTGCTACAATAAGAAATTTCAAAACATTATGTAGTAGTAAATACTGCCCTTTTTGATTGGATTTCCATAAATACAATAAAAAGAAAATAAGTATAATAAAACAAGAGTAAAAATAGATGTCCATATAGCCCACATCATAAATGTCAACCAAAACATAGACCGGTACAATTGTAAATAATGTCAATACTGTTATGATTTTTTTCGAAACCTTTTCACCAAACCGGATTGGGATGGTTTGGTAATTATTTGCCAAATCTCCTTTTAAATTCTCTAAGTCCTTGATCATTTCTCGAATTAATAACAATAGAAATAAAAAACAAGCATGTGCAAAAATCACGGCAAAGTGTCCTTTGTAGTTTTCTATTTCTTCAAAACTAATGTTGTTGTAATAATGAAGCATAATGGCAAAAAACGGTATTACAGCCATCAATGTTGCGGTTAGGTTTCCTATTACAGCGTATTTTTTTATTTTATGAGAATAGAACCAAATCATAAATATGTAAACCGAAAAGAATATAAAGGCTTGCCAAGAAGAGAAAAGAGCTAGCACTGCCGCCAAAAAATTAAGCGAAAAGTAAACTTTAAGTTTGGTAGACTGACTCACTAATCGATCTAGAGTTGACTTATTAGGACGGTTAATTAAATCTTTCTGGCTGTCGTAGAAATTATTGATGATGTATCCAGAAGCAATAGTAATTGCAGAGGCTGATACTAGTAAAAATAAATTTAGATCTAATAATATAGCTAAAGCTCTTTTTTCGGGTGCGAGAATAAATATGGCCGAAAGGTATTGAGCCAAGATAATTATAGGTATGTTGTATCCTCTAATTACCGAGAATAAACTAATAGCCTTCATAATCAATAGTTTGTGCTTTCTATTCAATTTCCTACTTTTTTAAAATAATAAAGCTTAAAATTACTGTGAATTTTAAGCTTTATGTATCGTTTTAGTTGTTGATTAAAATTGGTAAACAACTTCTAGTTTGTAGTCTTTCAATGATGCCTTGGCGCGTTCTAGATCTTCGGTAAAACCTAAGATGTAACCACCACCACCTGAACCGCAAAGTTTTAAGTAGTAATCGTTAGTGTCAATTCCTTGTTGCCAAATTGCGTGAAATTGTTCTGGAATCATTGGTTTAAAATGATTTAAAACAACTTTAGATAATTTCTTAGTGTTGGTAAATAATGACTTCATATCACCACCTAGGAAGTTTTCAACACAAGCATCTGTGTATTTTACAAATTGGTTTTTTAACATCGCACGGAAACCTTTGTCTTTTAAATTTTCCATAAAGATGTTTACCATTGGTGCCGTTTCACCTACAATTCCAGAATCCAATAAGAATACAGCTCCTTTTCCGTCAAAACTTTGATTAGGAATGCCAGTTGCTTCAATATTGTCTTTAGAATTGATTAATATAGGAATACTCAAATAGCTATTCAATGGGTCTAATCCAGAGCTTTTCCCGTGGAAAAAACTTTCCATTTGAGAAAATATATTTTTTAACTGTAATAATTTTTCACGAGTCAAATTTTCAAGAACAGTAATTTTGTCGTGTGCATATTTGTCATAAATAGCGGCAACTAGTGCTCCACTACTTCCTACACCATATCCTTGCGGTATGCTAGAATCAAAGTACATTCCTGTTGCAATGTCTTCTTTTAGTGTTGCTAAGTCAAATGCTACTAATGTGGGTTGTTCTTGTTGAAGCGTTTCAAGATAAACCGCAAAGCGATTTAAACTAGCATTTGAAGCTATGGCTTCTGCAGTTGGATGTTCGTCTCTTTTTAACGCACCATTATAAAAATTATAAGGGATTGACAAACCCTTAGAGTCACGAATAATTCCGTATTCTCCAAAGAGTAGTATTTTTGAGTAAAATAAAGGTCCTTTCATAGTTGGTGAATTATCAATTTGGGGTTGGTAATTAGTTTATTTTGTTAATCTTATTTGGGTCTTGTCTTGTGTCGAAGATGCGAAGAATATTTAAATTTTTTTCGTCAAAGTCATAATACAAGCTTATCTGTTTAGAAACAACACATTTCCGTGTATTGCGTATCGTTGATTTTGGAAATAATTCAGGGTTCAATCTGATTTTTTGAATATTTTTGTTTAATTTTTGTGCTACTTTCTTCCGAATACTAACAGACCATTTACAGTCTAAAAAATCAAATAAATCTTCTAATTCATACGTTGCTCGTTTCGAAATCACCACCTTTCTCATTAAAGATAGTTAACTATGAAATCATCCCAGGAAGTAGTATTGCCATTTTTAAAATCTTCAATTCCTTCTTCGATTCCTGCTTTCTCTTCCTCTGTCAACTCCTCCCAAAAATCTTTTTTTTCTTTTGTTAAAAGGGATTTGATAGACGCAATAATTGATTCGTCATTGGTTTGCAATAACCGCTCAATAATTTCTTGTTTTTCTAATTGAATATCCATACTTAACGCTTTAATCTCATAAAGATACAAAAATTATAATAAGATCGCTCCATTTCCAATTTCGTCACAAATGTACTGCCCATTTTGACAATAGCCAACTAATTCGTCTTTAATAAATTGCAAAACTTTTTCGCTAACGTTTTCGGGATATAAAACATGCACATTTGCACCTGCGTCTAATGTAAAGCAAACCGGTATTTGGGTCTCGTTTCTGAATTTCCAAATGGCATTTATGATTTCTAAAGTATTTGGCTTCATCAGGATAAAATACGGCATAGAGGTCATCATCATGGCGTGCAAAGTCAAAGCTTCACTTTCTACTATTTTAATAAATGCGTTTAAATTTCCGCTTTTAAATATTGAAATCAGTGCGTCTAAGTTTTCATGTGCTTGCGCAAAACGCCTTTCTGCATACGGATGGTTGTGCATTAAGTCATGACCTACCGTACTTGAAACTTGTTTCTCGCCTTTGTCTACTAATAAAATCGTGTCTTGATAATTCTTGAAGTTGTCATGAATATCGTTTGGAAATTCCACTCCAAATAAATCAGAACTTCCTTTAATATTGGATTGGTTTCCCCAAACAACAACTTGCCCTTTTACACTTCGACAAGCACTTCCTGATCCTAGTCGGGCTAGGAAAGACGCTTTTTGATAAAAGTATTCTTCGGTCATTGCTGGGTTAAGCGCTTTTTCTAAACTCATTAAGTTCATAGCTAGTGCAGCCATTCCTGATGCTGATGATGCTATTCCAGAACTATGCGGAAATGTATTCGCAGTGTCAATTGTAAAATGATACTCTTTTAAAAACGGAAGGTAGACTTCAATTCTTTCTAAGAATTTCTGAATTTTCGGTTTGAAATCTTCTTTTGGTTGCCCTTCAAAAAGCAAGTCAAACGAAAAAGAGTCTGGATCAGTATGGAGCGAAGTCGAACTGTCTTTTTTGGCGAAAGCCAGTTTAGTAATCGTTTTACAGTTGTTCAACGTAAAACTTATCGATGGATTAGCCGGAATTTGATTGTCTTTTTTCCCCCAGTATTTTACTAATGCTATATTGCTAGGTGCGCTCCATTGAAAGCTACCGTTTTCTATAAGTTGAGAATATTTTGTAGGTATAAAGTCGTTTGCTGTCAACATGAATTGAAAAATTTTTACAAAGATACTTTTTTTTAAACCACAGATTAACAGATTTTCGTCAATTTATATTACGAAAATCTGTTGTTATGCATGTCATATTTTGCTTTTTTTATCGCCGTAGCGGTTAAGATTAGAGGTTAAAATAGGTAGTTACAATCTATTTTGCTCTTCATTAAGATCCGCATCCTTTACCTCTTTCTTTTTAGCTGTACCAAAATTATAAGTTAGTGACAGTGTTATTTTTCTTGTTTCCCAGCGGTTAATCCAATTATTAGTTACGTTGTCTTGCTTCGTGCTTTGAATCCATTGACTTTTTTTCAATACGTTTTGAGCGCTTAAATTCATGCGTAGCTTTTTACTTAAAAAGTCTTTTCGCATACTAAATGACATATCGTATGACGGTTTGAAACTTGTATTTCCGTAGTCACCATTCTGACTATAAAAACTATTCCAAGTAGCACTCCAATCTTTCGCTAAAGTGAACGATTGATTTACAGCTCCCGAAAAGGAAACGCCGCTATTGTTGAATTGATAGCCTTGTAGGTTTGAGGTTGCTTGACCGTAAGCAACTTCTGTATTTAGTTGTACTTCCCACCATTTTTTTGCGGAATAACTGGTGTTGAATGATAATCCTATACTTTTAGATTTTCCTATGTTGTCATAAAACAAGGTAGTGATTTTTGTGTCTTGATCGTAATTGATGATTTGATACATTTCGTCTTTTGAGAAATTAGCAAATAGAGAAAGTGAGGTTTTTTGTTTTTTAATCCATACTAGCTCAAAGGCATCTGTAAATTGCGGAGTTAGTTGTGGATTTCCTACTGAAACATTATAGGTATCGGTGTATTCGTAGTACGGATTTAAGTACAAATAACGTGGGCGTTGAATGCGACGGCTATAGGAAAACTTAAATTGATTGTTTTCTAGATTTGTATTAATGCTGAATGAAGGGAAAAGCGATAGATAATTGCCTTTGTTCGTACTGTTCGATGTCAATGATGTAGCATTGTAATTGATATATTCTGCTCGTAATCCTGCTTGAACATTAAATTTTCCTTTAGTTAAATTGGTAATTCCGTAGCCAGATAAAATCGACTCTTTGTAGACTAAATGATTACTTCTATTGGTGTTTAAAATGTAATTTCCTTGTGCGTCTCTATCTTGTAAAACAATGGTGTAGTCATTATTGACATAGCTTAATTTTGTACCAGTCTCGAAGTTGAAGGTGTTAGTTACCTTTTTTTCAAAATCTAATTTTGCACTGATTATATTAAAGTTCGTTGGGTTTTGGTATTTTACAGCTTCTATATCTCTGTACATTTTGTTTGTATTTGCATTGAAATAAGCGTTAGAAGTAAGTCGGTCACTAGTGTTTTGATAATTAGCATAGCTTAGCTGTGCATCAATTTTATTATCTAGACTATCAGAGGCAAAATTGTAAAATAAAGTACTTGTTAAGGTTCTATTTGCAATATCGTTTTGTGTGTCCAGAATGGTATATCGCTTATAAATGGCATTGTCAAGCTCTTCGGTACGACCGTTTGTTTTTTCATCACTTTTGTAAATACTATAATTTGTTGAAGCGCCAACAGTAGTGTTTTTATTTAATTGGTGCGAGGCTCCAAAATTCCCAGAATAACTATTATTAACTGGTAACCAGTCATTTTTTTGCTTAAGTAAAGTAGTAATATCTGGTGAAATTACAGTTTGATCAATTGTACGATGATTTACACTCTCGTTGTAACCATAATTTAGGCCAAATTTTAGATTCCATTTTTCGGTATTATTGTATAGGTTCAAGCCGTTGTAGTTTTTGATAAATTCAGCATAACCTACTGATGTTCTCAGATTACCAGTTAAACCCGTTGCCGCTGATTTTTTTAGTACGATATTAAAAATACCAGCACTCCCTGCAGCATCATATTTGGCAGATGGATTGGCGATTATCTCTACGGCTTTAATATTGGCGCCGTCTAGTGTTTTTAAATATTGTTTGAGCTCTTCACCAGTTAGTAGCGAAGGTTTGCTATCGATCATTATTTGAAGATTGCTGCTGCCTCTAAAAACCACATTTTCATCTTTGTCTAATTGTACACCAGGTAGTTTGCTTAAGGTTTCAAGTCCATCATTTCCATTTCCAAATCCTGCCTTGTCAATGTCTACTATCATCTTGTCTCGGCTTAATTTGATGAGGCTTTTGCTTTGCATTACAACTACCTCTTTTAGCGCAAGAGCATCTTCTTCTAACTCAAAATTGAGATTTAAGTCGGTTTTGGTATTTGTAATCGTTTTTGATTGGAAGGTTTTGTAACCTAATATTTCAATTTGAACATAGAAATCTACAGTAGCGACTTGTATTTCATAGTATCCTTTTTCATCGGTTGCCGTTGATTTAACAAACGATTTGGTAGTACCATCAAAAATAGCAACAGTTGCAAATGCAATTTTTTCCTTATTGTTTTTAGCTACAATTGTTCCGGTTAGTTTGCTGTTTTGTGCAAAAAGCAAACTCATGTTGAAAAATAATAAAAGGGCGATAGTTGTTTTCATGTTGTATGGTTTTGTTGTCTGCAAATGTAGGGTAGTGCCTCAATCTCCGAATTCATTTTACACCAGTAGGACTTTCTACTACATGAAAAGCTGAAAACAGATTTTTATTTGTTTTTTGTCTAAAAAAAAATACTTTGGTCCGTTAATTTGGGCAGTTGGTGTAAAAAAAAGAATAGTTCAACAGATAATGTTTAATTTCATCCCATGGAAATAAATAAGAAACAGTGGTACTTTCATTTTGCAGTAGTACTAACAATTGTATTGATGGATCTTTTCTCTGATTATGTCTATGGAGGCAGCGAACGATTTTTAGGTAATTTTCAGTTGCCTTTAAATTATATGAGAGTCATTATGTATACAGCAACATTTACAACGTATGCGGTTAATTTTTATTTTGTATGTCCCTATACTTTAGGGAAGAAGCATTGTGTTAGATTTGCAATTGGTGTTGTTTTCTTGATTGTTATTTTTGGCCGTGTGAGATACTTTTTGGAAGAGGTATTGCTGTTTGAATTTACCGGAAAGCACAATTATTTTGAAGAATCTAGGAGGTTTTTATTTTACACCTTTGATAATTCAATTTATGCCATAAAAGGAATTTTGTATAGCACTTTGGTTTATTTTTTCTTCGAGTATGCGACAAACCAGCACAGAATTCACACATTAGAATTGGATTATAACAAAGCAGAACTTAGCCTGTTGAAATCGCAGCTGGAGCCACATTTTTTATTCAACACACTCAATGCTTTTTATACGGATCTAGTTGATGATAAACCTAAAATCGCCAAAGATATTCTGCGTTTGTGCCAACTACTGCGGTATGTAACCTATGAAGCTGGAACTGATTTTATGCCACTTTCCAAAGAAATAAATTTTATTGAAGATTATATTTATCTGCATCGGAAACGATTTGAAGATACTTTGTCACTAGATTACACTATTACTGGAGTAGTAGGAGATCAAAAAGTGCCTTCCTTAGTTTTTATTCATTTTATCGAAAATATTTTTAAACATGGTGTGGTTACCAATAGTGCTTTTCCAGCTAAAATAAGTATTATTGTTACCGAAGAATTTATTAGTATGGAAACTTATAACAAAATTTCTAGTGCAGAACAGTATAGTACAAGTGGTATTGGAAAAGAAAATTTAGAGCGCAGATTAAGTGCAATCTATAAACAGGATTATGTCTTGCATTACAATCAATCCGATGATATTTTTACAACGAGTCTCAAACTACCATTTAAAATTAAATCATGAAAATAGTAAAATGCCTAATTGTCGATGATGAACCGCCTGCTATTCGATTACTTGAAAAATATGTGAGTAAAGTCCCTTTTTTAGAATTAATTGGCACCACCACCAGTTCGTTAGAAGCGCTTGCTACCATTGAGGAAGGAAATGTTGATTTGGTTTTTATGGATATTCAAATGCCGGATCTAACGGGTTTGCAATTGTCAAAAATTGTAAAGGGTAAAACCAACATTATTTTTACAACGGCCTACCCGCAATTTGCGTTGCAAAGCTATGAAGTTAATGCGATTGATTACTTACTCAAACCATTTGAATTTGAACGTTTTTATGAAGCAGTACTAAAAGTGAAAAATAGTAGCGAGTCTGAGGTAAAAGCAATTCAAAAAGAGATTGATGATTATATATTTGTTAAGACAGATGGAAAAAATAATTTCGAAAAAGTCTATGTAAAAGACATTTGCTATATCGAAGGTTTAAAGAATTATGTTGCTATTCATTTAATTGACAAACAAATAATTACCAATAATACTTTAAAAAGTATTGAGGATTTTTTACCGGCTTCTGAATTTTTAAAAACACATAAATCCTTTCTTGTTGCACTGCGTCATATTGCAAAAACCGATTCTATAAGTGTTTATATTAACGGAAATAGTATTCCAATAGGCGATACTTACAAAAAAGAACTCTTTGAAATTATTCAACAAAGAAAGTTATAATGGTAAACAGTCGATTGTTTTCATTAATTTTGAAGTACAAATAAATTGAAAAAAATGAATAAGCTTACTAAAATACTTACAGTTGTTGTGACATGTGTTGCTATTGGATACTTGTCTGGAACGGTAACTCGCGAAAGCATCCAAGTTTGGTATCCTACTTTGGTAAAACCAAGTTTTAATCCGCCCAATTGGGTTTTTGCCCCAGTATGGAGTATGTTGTACATTATGATGGGAGTGGCAGCGGGTCTTGTTTGGGATCGAATGGATTCTGATAAGGAAGTTGTTAAAAAAGCCTTAGTCCTTTTTGCTGTTCAGTTGGGCTTGAATGCCCTATGGTCGTATTTGTTTTTTGGTTTACACAATCCTATGTTGGCTTTGGTTGAAATTGTTTTATTGTGGTTGTTGATTTTTGAAACCTATAGTCAGTTTATTAAAATCAATAAAATTGCGGGTTATTTATTAGTGCCTTACTTGGCTTGGGTGAGTTTTGCAACGGTATTAAATGCAAGTATTTGGTGGTTGAATAGGTAAGTACTCTCGTTTCAAAGTGAGATTATACGATTTGTGAGGTCAAGTAAAAACAAACATTCGTTTTCTAGTTGGTATTAGGTTCTAGTTTTTTAAAACTATTGGTTTTTTCGAATAGAAAATCCATAACGGTTAAAATATTCTGGGTTTTTACAATGTGTTTTGACCTTGGATCTGCGTCACAAAACTCGATGAACAATCCTATTTGCTCGGATTTTATATGTAAAGCGTTTTCAAAGTAATTTTGATCACAATTTAATTTTACAAAATCCTTGAATGGCGTTTCGGGTGTTTCCTTTGCATTTCTATTAAAGATTCTGAAGGTTTTTGTAATGCCATTTTCGATGGTTCCCATGTTGACGCCAGTCACTTTTGCAGCTTGCGCTGCTCTGTCAATGTTGTATTGACTAACTTTTGAGTTTTCGTAATTGAGGTCTGTACTTAGTTTTATAGCAGGCATGTTTGTAATTACTACTTCTTTTAGTTCTTCAGCTTTTAGCATCATTTCAACAATAAGTTCGCCATTTGTGAATACGGCTGGGCTTAGAACAAGTTTTTTGAACTGATATTGTTTTGATACAAATACAAGGATATCATTTGTTTTGGCAGTGATAGAAAATTGCCCATCGGCATCTGTTAGGGTAAGTGTTTTGGTGGAGGCATTGATGACTTCGACCTTTGGAATTGCATATTTATTGAAGGTTACTCGACCTTTTATGTTTTGGCTGAAGCCTAATTGGAGACTAAGGAGTACGAAAATGTAGCGTATTTTTATTTTCATTAAGAAGTTTCTTTATTGTTTTTAGTGCATCACACTCGCGTGATAAATAATTGTCTTGAAGTACCGCTTATAGTTTTTTAAAACTGTTGTTTTTTTCGAATAGAAAATCCATAACGGTTAAAATGTTTTGGGTTTTTACAATGTTTTTGGATCTTGGATCTGCATCGCAAAACTCGAGGAACAAACCTATTTTATCCGGTTGTAGGTGTAACGTTTTTTCAAAGTAATTTTGATCAAAATGAGATTTTGTAAAATCTTTGAATATAATTTCAGTGGTCTCTTTTTTTTCAGGTTCTTTTTCTTTAATAAATAGACCCGCAATCATTTCGCCAATTCGGTTAATATCGGCTCCGTTTACAATTGTTCCCGTGTACACACCTTGTACTTTTGGGCTGGATGCTGCCTTTTCTAGTGTGTATTGATCAATTTTAGTTTGTTCATATTTATCGTCAGAGCTCAATTTTATCGAAGGCATGTTTGTAATTACTACTTCTTTTAATTCTTCAGCCTTTAACATCATTTCAACAATAAGTTGGCCATTTGTAAATATGGCTGGGCTTAGAATGAGTTGTTTGAGTTGATGTTGTTTTGATACAAATACAAGGATATCATTTGTTTTGGCTGTAATAGAAAATTGGCCATCGGCATCCGTTAGGGTCAGTGTTTTTGTGGAGGCATTGATGACTTCGACCTTTGGAATTGCATATTTATTAAAAGTTACTCGGCCTTTTATGACTTGGCTGAAGCTTAATTGAGAACTCAGGAGAACGAAAGTGCTAAGTAGTTTTATTTTCATAAATAGAAGCTAATAAGGTGATGGTAAAATTATTAGAATCTTCTTAATGAAAACTTAGTAAAGATGTAAAGTCTTGTTAATTATAGAGCATGTTTTTTAACGCTTAAGTCCATATCGCAGATAGAAACAAAAAAACAAGCTGCTCTAAAAGTTAGAACAGCTTGTTTGTAAAATACAAATACTAGATTTGTACAGGTTACCATTTATTATTAGATTGAAAACGGGAGGCAATGTCTCCTTTTATTTCCATTGTCAATCAGGTTGTATTTTTATTTTTTTACAGGATCAACTACCGTAGATCCATTTTTTTGAAGCATTAATTTTTCAAGAAAATCAATTCTTTTTTGCATTTGCTCCATTTCTTTTGCACGATCAGTAGTTGTTTTTAGTTGTTGTTGGATGGTAGGATCAGTTTTGTCCAAAATCTTGTCAATCAACATTTCTAGTTCCTGAGGCGTCATCCTAATCAATTCTTTGGTTGGCTTAGCAGGCGTAGCTGTTTGTACTTTTGGCACTAAGGGTTTGGCAACTGTAACACTGTCCTTTTGAATCACAACATTGGCTTTTTGTATAATAATGCTGTCTTTTTTAGTAACAATAGCTATAGGTGTTGCGACCGCTTTTTTAGTTACTTTCTCAACTTCTTCTAGTGATTTTTCAGTCTTGTTTTTAGTTTCTAATATTTCAACTGCAGTATCCACATCATTTTTACTATTAGCCGCTTTTAAAGCTACATTTAATGAATCTAGTTTTGCTTGGTAATTAGACTGTAAATCAATTAGTTTTTGTTGGTTGTTTTCGTTTTGTTGCGTCAATACCGCTGCTGATGTTTTGCTTTGCTTGTTAAGCGCTTCATCCATTTCGGCTTGGTACATAGCATCTGGGTTTTTAGACTTGGCACCAAAAGTTAATTTAAGACCAGCATTGTACATGATGTGCGTTTGTAATAAATCTGGATTTGATAAATCTTCAACGTTTTCTCCAGACGAAACCATTCCTCTTACTCCTCCCGTGATCAAGAAGTTTTTACTCAAAGGAATGTTTAGCCCTAAACCTGCTTGCGCAAATTTTTCTCCTTCGGGTGTAACAGCGATGCTTTTACCTACGTAACTATTTGATGGACTCATGTAACCACCACCCAAAATTAAGTAGGGTGTTACACCATTTCCATCATTAAGGCGTGCTCTAAATTCTAGACCATACATGTTCATTTTGTCGAATGAGAATGATAACTGTTCGTTTTGAGTAGCTTGAAAAAAGAAAGCTCGTATTCCGGTAAAACGGTTGAAATCTAGACCTGCATATCCTCCTAAGAAGTAACTGTCTTTGAATTGTGAACGGTTGTCAAAGCTTACATAACTTGCTCCGGGCTCCACTACCCATTGAATTCCTTTGAAACCTCCTCTAAATTTTTGAAGATAAGCTTTGTCTAATTCAGATAATGTTCCTGGTTTTCTACCACCAAGGTAAAACTGTAAAGAAGCTTGCGCTGACCAGTTGTACAACAATTGGCTTTCAAAACTAGCATCAGTAACGCCCATATTAGTTTTGTCACTAGCTGTCAATAAGTTTTTCCCTGAGTTAAAGTTAAAAGCAGTGTTTTTAGCTTCTATATTTAGCACAATTCTATTGTTGATTTTAGTTTTTATTCCTAAACCAACACTTGTATAGATTTGATCAAAGTCGTTCCCGTTTTTAATAGCGATGTTTTGAACTCCTGTACCAAAGGTGACATAAGGGTTTAAACGACCACGACCAATATTGGCTTTTAACTCTCCTCCCCATCTTGTTAAATCAAGGTCTTGTGGTGTAAAAGTATTCGAATCATATCCTGCAATTCCGTATTTTGAGAATTTGCTTTTTAGATCATGTGATTGCAGGTACATGGCTCTTAACTCGATATATTCACCAAAACCAAAACCTATTTTACCACCATAAAGCAAGCCGTTGTCAAGGCCTGACTGGTTGTCCCAAAATGTGTAATTTGCGACTGGTGCAATGGTAAAACTAATGTCTTTTACTTGTGAAAAAGCGAAATTAGAGAGTAATAATGCGGTTAAATATATCTTGTTTTTCATGTTTGTTTCTTTTAATTGATTGGCTCTGCAGGGATCACTGTTTGTTCAGCCAAAAGTATGTTTTTTAATTTTAATTGATTTATTTCTAAATCCTTTAGTAAAATTTTATTTCGGTCTTCTAATCTTTCGACTAGAAGGGTGTTTTTTAAAGCTTTGTTTTTGTCAATAAATACAAAAAGTAAAATAAATACTAATCCAATAAGTTGAATCAAAATCAAAGGCATCGTGCTGAATACCCCAAAACCAAAGTCTACGTTTACACTAGAATTGAATAATTCGAAGTTTAATGTGTACAAAAAGACATTGATTATAAGGTACAAAAATAGAATTACGTTTCTCATTTTAGTTGCTTATTTTTTTTAATTTTTTTTCGATCAAAACAATTTTGCTTTTGTTCTCTTTGTATTCTTCAACAATAGTACTGACCGCTTTTGTTGTCAGGAAAGCTTTGTGCAAAGAATCACTATTGACGTAATGTTCAATTGTAATTGCTCCAAATTCGTTCATCAATTGCACTTGTCTAGACTCCATGTTTTTAATTTCTTTTTGCAATAAAATTTTGTCCGAGTAGGTGTGGATTTTATCATTTGCATCTTCGACGATTTCGGCACTTGCAACGTATGCTTTGGCCGAGTTGTCTTTTATTGCTTCGGTAACGATAGTCGCTCCTTCGATAACATTTTCAGTAACTGTACCAAAAAAGTTTTTCATTTTATCTAAATTTGAAACTTTATCTTCTGTGGGTGTATTTTTTTTTAGTAGCCATGTCTTATTTTTTTGCGTTATTTTTTTTTCTTTTTCCTACGATGTAAAACAATCCAAATAGTAGAGCAATCAATACAATCGCAATTCCTGCAATTTTCAATCTGTTGTTTGTTTTTTCTTGCGCCTCAACTTCTGATAATTTGATATCTTGGTCAGCTTGCTCTTTTTCAATATTCGAATGCAATCCTGCAACTGTTGAGTTAATACTGCTTACATCTCCGTTTAGTTTACTCATTTCGGCATCGATTGCAGCAATTTGAGTTGTTATTTTCGTGTCTTCTTCTTTTGCAAATTCTTCAAAAATTTCTTGTGCATTGTAATTTTCTCTGATTTTCGAACTCAAAAAACCTCTTTGTTCAGTAATAGAAAGTACTTGCTCTTCTACATCGGCAACATTTCTATTGAGTGTTTTTACACGTTTGTTTTGATCCAAAAGTTTTTTTGTAATTCCGTTTAATAAGGAGTCAACTACTACAAATTCTTTTGGTTTTGCTCCTTTGTCATACAACGCTTTCTTTTGCTCGTCATAGACTGTTTTTTCCTGCTTTAAGATGTCGATTTTTTTTGTAGCAAGATCCATTTCTTTCTTTTGTAAATTCAATTGCTCTTCAAAGTTTTCTTTTTGACCTTTAAGTTCATTCAATTTAGCTTTTACACCTTCAGTTCCTTTATCAATTTTAGTTTCATTGATTCTAGTCATTGATTCTTTTGTACCTTTCAACACATTTTGAAGCGAATCTTTTTTCTTGGCCAATTGAATAATGTGCTCTTTTAAATCTTCTTGTTTGTCTAGGTGACTTTCTAAATCGGTATTCGATTGAGAAACAGTTGGAGTTTCAGGATTACTAAGAGTTGTTGTTTTGCTGTTTTGTTGTTGGCATGAGATAATTGAGATTGCTACTAATGCCAGTGTTGTTATTTTTTTCATCATTGATTATTTATGTGGTTTATAATTTAGACACTCGATTTTCGAATAGGTCACATTTTTTTTAAATTATTTTTTCCATGTGACTTATTTAGTCATTTCGTGTCTTAATTGTATAAATATTAAAAGCTATGAAACTTAAAAAACATTTTTTAACCTTATTATTGTCTACTTCAACCTTTGTTTGCTTTTCGCAGGAAAGTGAAATTGTAATTTCTGAGGATCATTTAATAAGTTTAATACAAAAGATTAAAGACAAACGTGCGGCAAATCAATTGCAATACAATACCACTCAAGCGTTATTAGCTAAAAATTATTCTGCCAAGAATGTGAATACTGAGAAGGTGGTGACTGTAGCTCAAAAGCCAGATTTGAATGCGACCAAACTAGATTCATTGTCCAAAAAGATGAATGGACTGGAACAAGAGTTAAAGTATTTGAATAGTTTATTACTATCCAATCAACAAGCGGCTAGAAAGCAAAGTCCCGTACCTTATGATTATACTGAAAAAAATGAAACGACTACAACGCAACCTGAAGCTGAAACGGTATCTACTGATAATGCGGCACTGATTGTAAGTTTACAACAACAACTAGACTCTTTAAAACGGACTGCTAGAAATAAAGAGGTTGTCAAAGTAGCTTTGGCTCCAGTTGCAATAGCTCCAGCAACGACTACTTTGGCTCAGCCTAATTTAGTAAAAGTAATTAGAGATACTATTGTGGTGAAAAACGAACCATCGGACTATTTAGTTTTAGAAGCGAAGTACAAAGGGTATATTAAGAAGGTGTTTTTTGATAATAATTCGAAAGAAATTAATCAAGATCAAACGGCTGCGCTAGACCAAGTGATCGATGCTATGCTGGAGGCAGGAAGTATTGATGTGTTCTTGAAAGGTTTTGCAAGTAAAAAGGGAAGTGCGGCTTACAATCAAAACTTGTCTTTTCTACGAACCGAAAGTGTAAAACGCTATTTGATTGCAAAAGGAATTCATCCAAGTCGCATTTTATCACAGTTTCATGGTGTTGATTATGATGCAACCGAAGCGGATTCAAGACGTGTTGATGCTACTTTTATCATTCGAAAATAACAGACAATTATGTTTAATGCAAAACGGCAATCTCATTGAGATTGCCGTTTTGCTTTTATGCCGTTTTGAAGCTCTATTATTCAAGAATTTCAATTTCAGTTTCGATGATGTCCTTGATCGGAATGATTAGTTTTCCGTTTGGAGTTTTGATTGTCAAACTAATGTTGTCGATTGCAATAACAGCTCCTTCTGTGTTTTTGTACTTAATAGTATCGCCTATTGTATAGTTTTTTCTCGAATAAAAGGTAAACAATAAGTTTTGTATAATTGACTTTGAACCTAATCCAAAAGCCAAAGTGAAAGTGAACAACAATGCTCCAAAAAGGATTGTAATATTATTAGTAATGATGCTCGTGTCAATATTTGCTTGGTTTAAGGAGGTAATGGTGATCATGATCATTAGTCCATAAAAAACGATGCTACTGATAACTTTAGCACCACTCATTTCTAGAGTTGTAAACAAGCCATAGATTGTTTTTCTTAAGAAATTAGCAATGTATAAACCAATCATGAACAAAACAATTGCGCTAAATAAACGTGGTAAGTAGCGAAGTAAGTTACTTATTTCTACCGAGATGATTTTCCATTGCATGATGTCAGCAGCGATGATCAAGAACACTAAGGCAAGAATCCATTTTACAAATCCTAAAATAATGGCAGAGATATTTATTTTAAAGTCTGATTTACCAAACAAATCTGATTCGTTTACTTTATCAGCCAATGCATCTATTTTTGAGACTTGTAATGTTTTGGCTAATACAAAAAGAATTAATTTAGTAATCATCCAGCCAAAAAATAAAATGATTACGGCATATAAAAAGCTCATTATGCCTTCACCTATTTTAAAAAATAAAGCGTTCAAGGTGTCGAAAGTATCTGCTTTCAATTGGTTTAATAGGTCCATATTTAGTGTTTTTGGTTGTTAGAATCGGTTTTTTGCTTGGTTTTAAATAAATTCTCTAATACAGTTAAGTAATTTGACGAAAATAAGCTGGTTACTTCCATCAGGAACTTAGCTGTGTTGACATCATCTAATACCTTTTTTTTCAAATCGGCAGGTACTTCTTGCGGTGGTAGTCCGATTTTTTTAAATGGATTATTGTTTTCCATGGCTAAATTTCTAAGTTGTTGTATGCTTCGGCAATTTTTGATTTGGCTCTCGAACGGCGCATTTTTACGGCGCTTTCGGATATTTCTAGTACTTCTTGGAGTTCTTTTATTGAAACATCATCTTGGTATTTCATTTGTAAAACCATCCGGTCTTCGGGAGGAATTTTGAGTAATGCCTTTTCGAGTCGATCCACTTTCATTTGATACAAACTATAGTCGTTTACTTCGACGGATAAATTGTACTCCTCGTCAATGTCTTTCGAATGATTGCTGATTTTACGTTCTTTGTCGCGGTTGAGATAGTTAACGCAAAAATTATAGGTAACAGAATACAGCCAAGTTGAAAATCGGGATTTTCCTTTAAAAGTGCTGATTTTTATAAAGGCGTGAAGGAAAATATCTTGAGTTAAATCTTTGGCTTCAGCCTCATTATTGACAAACCCAAAACATTTGTTGTAAACTAAGTGTTCAAAACGATCGTACAAAACCCCGAAAAGAACAGTGTCTTTCGTCTCACTAATTTTTGAAACTAAGTCTTCATCAGATAAATCGTTGTATTTTTCCACTTAATTTGCTTTTATATACATTAAGACACAAGTAGTTTATAAAAGTCACATCTTTTTTTTATTAAAGCGCTAGAGTGGATTTTATTTTAATGTGAAACAATTCCATTTGCTAATATAAACCCGCTCGTCCAAGCATTCTGGAAATTAAATCCCCCAGTTATCGCGTCAATATTTACAATTTCGCCAGCAAAATAAAGGTTTTGGTGTAATTTGCTTTCCATGGTTTTAAAATTGATTTCTTTTAAATCAATTCCGCCAGCAGTAACAAATTCTTCTTTAAAAGTGCTTTTTCCATTGACTTGAAAACTTCCACTTGTCAATTGATTGGCTAGGTTTTGTAATTGAGTTTTGGATAGATCTGCCCATTTAGTTTCAGTATCAATTCCTGAGGCAAGTACTAAACTTTCCCACAAACGGTTGGGGAATTCAAAAGGTGATTTTTTAGAAACGGCTTTTTTTGCATGCTCTTGCTTGAGTTCTTTTAGTTTCTTCTCGGTATCGGTTGCGTCTACATCATTTAACCAATTGACATAAATAGTAAATTGATAATTTTTATCATGTAATATTCGTGCGCCCCAAGCCGATAATTTCAATACCGCTGGACCACTCACTCCCCAATGGGTAATTAATAAAGGTCCTGTGGATTCTAGTTTTGTGTCTTTTACCTTTACGGTGGCAAGTGCGGCAACGCCGGGTAATTCTTTAATTCTAGGATCTTTGATGTTGAACGTGAATAAGGAAGGAACTGGATTGACAATCGCGTGACCGTAAGTTTGCAGCATTTCCCAAATTTTAGGATTGCTTCCCGTTGCCAAAATTAATTTTTCGGCTACATAATTTTCGGTTTGTGTTTCTATTTTCCAAATGTTTTCTTTCTTAAAAATAGATTGTACGCTTTGTCCTGTCAATACTTTGATACCCAGTTTTTGAGTGGCTTGTAAAAAACAATCAATGATCGTTTGTGACGAATTAGAAACAGGGAACATTCTACCATCATCCTCAATTTTTAGTTCTACTCCATGTTTTTCAAACCATTCGATAGTGTCGCCAGAACAAAATTGATGAAAAGGACCTCGCAATTCTTTCTCGCCTCGTGGGTAAAATTTCACGAGTTCATTGGGTTCAAAGCAAGCGTGTGTTACATTGCAACGTCCACCGCCTGAAATGCGTACTTTTTGCAATACTTCGGCACCACGTTCTAGTATGGCTACTTTTAATTTTGGGTTTTTCTCGACGATGTTTATGGCTGTAAAAAATCCTGCTGCGCCACCACCTACTATTATTATATCAAAATCTTGATTCATGTTTTTGTTGTTTTTGCTTAAAGCAAAATTTATAATCGATCGGGAAAGTCAGATATGATTCCGTCTACTTGATATGTTTTTATTCTTTTTATGTCTTCGATTTCATTGATGGTCCAAGGGAACACTTGAAATCCTTTTTGCTGTAATTGTGCTGTATTTTCTTTGGTTAACAAATGAAAATAGGGATGAATTGACTTGGCACGTATAAATTTGGCGAAAGCCAATGCTAGATCTAAATCGGTTTCTGTCAAAACACCAATCGGGATATCGGCGTTTAAAAAAGCGACTTGTTGCAAGACATTCCAATCAAAACTTGAAACGACAAATCGATCGTATTTCCAGTTTTTTTCGTTCACGTATTTTTCAATTAAAGTCACAACATAATCAGCCGATTCAAAGCTTTTAAGTTCGATATTGATGTCACATTTTTGATCAATCAAGTTAAGAACCTCGGTTAAGGTTGGGATATTATGAATTTTCTCAATTTTAAAACGCTTCAATTCAGGTAATGAAAAGGAAGTGACTAATCCTTGACCGTCCGTAGTTCTATCTATGGTTTCGTCATGAATAACCATCAATTCATTGTCCGAACTCAGATGAACATCCAGTTCGATTCGGTCAACATGAAGGTCAATTGCTTTTTGGAATCCAATGATAGTATTTTCCGGTTCATGCCCTTTTGCGCCACGATGGCCAATTTTAAACATAGAAATAATTTTTAACAAAGGTAGCTAAAATAAAAAAGCACAAACCAGGTTTGATTTGTGCTTTCTCGATTTTAAATATGGACCGATATTTAGTAAATTACTGCTTCATATTTGGTTTATTTTTTTCTAATAAAACGATGTCAAAGTTGGTGTCTATGGATATTTTACCATTTGTCACGATAGTTACTTTTCCAGAATAAGCGTCTTTTAAAAGAGTACCATTTTCGAAAATAGTACCAACAGAAAGTTCCTTTTTACCAATGGGTAAATCCAGACCTACAACCACTTGGTCTGTATAATTGTCTTTAGAAAATGTTCGTGAAAAAGTATAGGGTTGTGCCGAAATCTCTTGATGAATCCCAGCGCCAATGGCAGGATGATTTTTTCTAAACTGTCCTAGTTTTTGCCAATGTAAAAGTGATTTTTGTGTGTCCGGATTTGATTTTATAGCGTCCCAATTCATCAAAGAACGCAATGTTGCATCGCCTTCGGTCCCTTCAATAATTAGAGAACGAGCGGATTCGTCGCCATAATATACTTGTGCAAGACCGGGAGAAAGCAGTAATTTGGTTGCAGTTTCTTTGTTTTTAGTTCTTGCCGCATCAAACGGATTTCCATCATCATGTGACGATAAATAGTTTAAAACGCTAGATCCTTTTAATTCGCCATTTAAGATTGTAGCGTATTTAGAAAAGATAAATTCATAGTCTTTTTTGGCATCCCATTTGAATTCGAAGTTGATCATGTTGTTAAAACCATTGTCATAGTAGTTTACTTTTTTGTCTCCAAAATCAAAGCTTTTACCGGCGCTGATGTTGTAATTATAGACCTCGGCAATGGTGTAAAAGGGATTGTTGTCTAGAACTTGAGTTGGATTATTTTTTTTCCAATTAGCAAAGGCATAGTCGCATTGTGTTTTAAAATCGGCCCAAACGTTTTCTTCGGTGTGTTTCACGGTGTCTGCGCGGTAGCCGTCAATTCCGTAGTTTTCGATGTAATCCGTCAACCATTTTATGATGTAGTTCTTGGGTGTTCTTGGATATCCAGTTCGTTTGAAAAATGCATCTAAGGAAGCTATTTCTTTTTCATAACGTCCTTCGGTTTTCCATTTTTCAATTAAAAAAGGTGGAAGTTGTACTTCTTGATTGCTGTCCGTTTTAATATCGGGTAAATTCTTTACTAGGGTACATGCTGTTGTGGTTTGGAAAGACTTGTAATCACATTGTGGTCCTGTGCGAACCCAGTCATTTGGCCAGACAGAATCTATGGTGGTAACAGGTCCTGTGTGGTTGATTACGCCATCTAACACGATACGAATTCCGTGTGCGTGTGCTTTTTGGACTAAAGTTACCAAGTCTGCTTTAGTACCAAAATTAGGATCTAATGCCGTCCAATCACGTGCCCAGTAACCGTGAAAACCATAACTCAATCCCGTTCCTTCATCGACAGCATCGTGAATTTGTTCTACTATTGGCGTAAGCCAAATGGCATTAATTCCTAGTTTGTCAAAATAACCTTCGTCAATTTTGGCTGTAATTCCTTTGATATCTCCGCCTTCAAAGCCGCGCAGTTTTCCAGCAGTTTTGGTTCGGTCAAAGTTTAAATCATTGGTTTTGTCTCCATTATTAAATCGGTCCGTCATTAAAAAATAAACCGAGGCAGCTTCCCAGATAAAGGGAGTTTCGGTCGCTCTTGGTGCGGTAATTGTGGTTTTTGTACCACTGCAACTCGTGAAAAACGAAATTGCGAGGAGTACAATTATTGATGTGATTTTTTTCATATTTTTTTCGAATAGAAAATTAATAGTAATTTGAATCTATTGCAGTTCTAATATCAAAACTGATTTTGACGCAACCGCAATTTCATTCGATAGATCGTAATCATTGTTTGTCAAGATATCTTTTCCTGATTTGTAGTTTTTGATATTTTCTTGAAAACGATTGGTCTTCATATTTTGTGCTTCTTTATTGTTGTTGATGAGTACCATAACGGTTTTGTTTTGGGTATATCTAAAATAAACATAAACATTGTTTTCGGGTATATAATGGGTCATTTTTCCAAAATGGACCGCTTCATTGGTTTTTCTCCAATTGAATAATTGGGCGGTAAAATCAAAGTACTGGTTTTGTCCTTCTGTTCGTCCTTCTGGAGTAAATGCATTGTTCTGATCGCCTTCCCATCCGCCTGGAAAATCTTGACGAATATCGGCATCACCTTTATTTTTGTCGCCTCGCATACCTATTTCGCTGCCATAATACAATTGTGGAATTCCTCTTACGGTTGCAAGTAGTGCCATTGTCATTTTGTATTTGTCAAAATCACTGTTGTAGACCTCGTTGATACGATTGGTGTCATGATTTTCGGCAAAGACGAGCAGGTTGTTGGGATTTGGGTATAGAAAATCATTCGAAAAATTATCGTAGGCTTTCACCATTCCTTTGTCCCAAGAACCATCATCTTCATTAAAAACAGTTGCAATTGCATCAAGCAAAGTGAAATCCATGACGGTAGGTAAATGCGAATTGTAGTTTTGGATGGCTCCAATTTTACTGTCCTTTTGCCAATAAGCCATTTGTGCTTGACTGTGCATCCAGATTTCGCCTACAATATTAAAATTAGGGTATTCATCGGTGATGGCTTTGGTCCAATCTGCAATTCCTTTTGGGTCAGAATAGTTGTAAGTGTCTACTCTAAAACCATCTAGATTTGCATATTCAATCCACCAAATAGCATTTTGCTTGAGGTAATTGAGCACTAATGTATTGGATTGATTCAAGTCGGGCATAGATGCTACAAACCAGCCGTCTAAACATATTTGGGTGTCAATTTTTGAAGCATTGATATCAGAAATCGTTGATCTTTTGTGATTGGTTTGAGTAAAGTTGTCAAATTGATGAATCCAATCTTTAGTAGGTAGATCTTTCATCATCCAATGTTCAATTCCCCAATGATTTGTCACATAATCCATGATCAATTTCAGATTTTTTTTATGCATTTCACTGGATAGACGCACATAATCTTCATTAGTTCCGTAGCGAGGATCAATTTTATACACGTCCGATTGGGCATAGGTATGATAGGAGTAGGCTGCGTCATTGTCTTCGCAAAGCGGTGTACTCCAGATGGCAGTTGCTCCCAGAGATGCAATGTAATCTAGATTGTTGATTATTCCTTGAATGTCACCGCCATGTCTTCCGCCGGGTAGTTCGCGATTGAATTTTTCAACAGTCGCGTTGTTGCTGTCGTTGTTTTTATCGCCATTTGCAAAACGGTCTGGCATGACTAAATACATCATATCCGAAGCGTCAAAACTTTTGCGTTGAGCAGATTGTTCTCTTCTTTTTTTTATCGAATACTTTTGTGTAAACTGCAGTTTGTTATTTGTCGAAAAGCTAAAAAAGACATCCGTAGCGGCAGTTTTTCTAGTATCAATCGTAACAAAAATATAATTGGGATTCTCGGTGCGTTTTACATTGATAATTTTGGTTTCATTCGAAACCGTAACTTGGTATTTAGCAATATCTTTTCCGTAGAACATGATTTGTAAGTCGGGATTGTGCATGCCTGCATACCAAAATGGAGGTTCGATTTTATCGATTTGAGCAGTTACGTTTAGCGACATAAAAAAAAGGAATAAGATTATTTTTTTTAAAAAGGCATCGTTTTGTGTGCGGGTAAAACCAAATTTATTCATAATTAAGGATATATTAGGTAGTAATGCTTTTATATTATTCGAATAGAAAAAAAGAAAAAGAAAAATACTGATTTGTTTAAAGCAACAATCCCAACAGAATTGGGATTGTTTTATAGTTTTAATAGGAGGTATAATGGTCTAAATTTCTTTAGAATTATGTATTATAGTGCAGGAGAAACAACAACTGCTTCGCCATTTACCATTATCTTTAATTCCTTGGTACCATCTACTGAAAAAGTAGTTTGATTGTGATTGATGGCTACTTTTAGAATTTGATTTCTAAAATTTATTTTAAATGAATATCCTTCCCATTCTTTTGGGATTTTTGGAGCAAAATGTAGCGTATTATCTTTTACACGCATTCCACCAAAACCTTCAACGATACTCATCCATGTTCCGGCCATTGATGTAATATGGCAACCTTCTTCGACTTCTTTATTGTAGTCATCAAGATCTAATCTTGAAGTTCGTAAATAAAAGGCGTAGGCCATATCCATTTTGTCAAGTGCAGCCGCTTGTATCGAATGCACGCAAGGCGAAAGCGAACTTTCATGAACAGTAAATGATTCGTAGAACTCAAAATTACGTTTCAATTCTTCTTTCGAAAAGTGCTCTTCAAAGAAGTAGAAACATTGCAATACATCGGCTTGTTTGATATACGGAGAGCGCAATACCCGGTCCCAAGACCATTTTTGATTAATAGGACGTTGTGCTTTGTCTAGGTCTTTTACAGGAACTAGATCTTTGTCCAAAAAGCAATCTTGCTGCAAGTAAATCCCTAATTCCTCCGATTTTGGGAAGTACATATTACCAGCTACTTTTTTCCATTCTTGCAATTCAGCATCTGATAGTTTTACTTTTTCGATAATGCGTTTGTGATCTGATGGGTACTCTAAAGAAACTTTTACTAGTTGCTCAGTTGCATAATCGATACACCATTTAGCAATATAATTAGTATAGAAATTATTGTTGATGTTGTTTTCATATTCATTAGGGCCAGTAACACCTAGAATAACATATTGATTTTTGTCTTTAGAGAAATTAGCTCTTTGATGCCAAAAACGAGCAATACCTATTAATACTTCTAGTCCTTTTTCGGGAATGTACGAGTAATCACCGGTGAAACGGTGGTAGTTGAAAATGGCAAAAGCAATGGCTCCATTTCTATGAATTTCTTCATGTGTAATTTCCCATTCGTTGTGGCATTCTTCACCATTCATAGTCACCATTGGGTATAAAGCAGCACCGTCTTTAAATCCAAGATTTTTTTGTGCGTTCTCAATCGCTTTATCCAGTTGGTTGTATCGGTAAGTCAATAAATTACGGGCTACTTGCTGATCCTTAGTCGCCATGTAAAACGGAATGCAATACGCTTCCGTATCCCAATATGTTGAACCACCGTATTTTTCTCCAGTAAATCCTTTTGGTCCTATATTTAAACGGTTGTCTTTACCAGAATAGGTTTGGTTCAATTGAAAAATGTTAAAACGAATACCTTGCTGCGCTTTGACATCGCCATCAATGGTAATATCTGACATCTCCCAAATTTTGGCCCAAGCATCAATTTGATCTTGTAACAATTGGTCGTAACCTATTGCTATTGCTTGTTGGATTACTTTTTCGGCAGCTGTATAAGTATTGTCGTGGTTTAAGGAAACGGTATATCCACCTATTTTCTGGATTGCTGATTTTTTGCCTTGAGCAACAATAACCGCATAACTACTTTGAATTTTGTCTACCGTAGTTTCAAAGTTACTTGGCGAAATGTTAAGATTGCGACCGTTTTCTAAGATGCTGTTTTGCATAAAAGTAGTCACTTTAAAATGCGTTTTGAAGGTTTGTGCTGTCACAAAAGCTTCGTTTCCATGATGTTTTACGTCAAGGGGCTCCCAGAATTTTTCGTCCCAGTTGGCATCTTCATTGGTCACGCCTGCGTCAAGGTAGGGTTTGTAAACAATTTTGGCATCTTTGTTTAAAGGGGTGATTTCATAATGGATGACACCTGCTTCGTCTAAATTCATAGCAAGGAAACGGCGGATGTTTACCGCGATTTCGGTGCCGTTTTTAAGTGTGGCTTCAAAGGAGCGGTGGTACCATCCTTCTTTCATATTTAGTTCACGACGAAAATCACGAACAGCAGTACAACTGTTTAAGTCTAAGTTCTCGCCGTTGATTTCGATTTCAATTCCAATCCAGTTGGGAGCATTTAATACTTTGGCAAAATATTCGGGATACCCGTTTTTCCACCAACCCACTTTGGTTTTGTCGGGATAATAAATTCCAGCAATATAGCTTCCTTGAAAAGTAGCTCCCGTGTAATTTTCTTCAAAATTAGCACGTTGACCCATAGCGCCATTTCCTATACTGAAAAGGCTTTCGGATGATTTTACACTTTCGGCATCAAATCCTTTTTCAATGATGGACCAATTGTCTGGTTTTATATAATCTTGATTCATTTTTTTTAATTTTAATTAGATACTGAAAAGTAACTTTTCAATAGAGTCCATTTTTTATTTATTGATCAGTTTTTCGATGAAAGCCAATTCGATATGAGTGAAATCTTCGAAAATATATTTGGCTTCATGCAGTGTTTTTTCTTCGCCAATACCAATGCTGATCATTTTAGCAATATTAGCCGCTTGCACTCCTGCAACCGAATCTTCAAAAACAATAGCGTCTTCGGGTTTGATTCCTAGTGCTTGTGCAGCGATTAAAAAAACTTCGGGATCTGGCTTGGCATTAGTCACGTCGTTTCCGTCTACAATGGCGTCGAAATAATGGATAATCCCCGTTTTTTCTAAAATAGGCCTAGCGTTTTTGCTAGCCGAACCTAAAGCTATAGGTTGTTTTTTATCTTTTAAAAACTGTAAAACAGGCAGTACACCGGCTAAGATTTCGCTTTGATCCATATCAACAAGATAGGTCAGGTATTCTTCATTTTTTTGAATCAACCATCTGTTTTTGTCTTCTTGAGAGGCTTCCACTTTACCTAATTCTAATATAATATCGAGAGAACGCACACGGCTTACGCCTTTTAAAAGTTCGTTATCTTCTAATGTGAAATTAATATTTAATTCTTGTGCAATTTTTTGCCAAGCTAGAAAGTGGTACTTCGCCGTATCGACAATAACACCGTCAAGGTCGAATATGAATGCTTTTTTTGTTGTCATAATAATTATTTTTAACCTGAAATGGCATTTTTATCTGTAATTAAAAAATTAGAGATCGCTGCAAGTATCAAGGAGATTCCGGCCAGCAACATCGCATTGATGTGATCTGTACCGATAAGTTTGTATAAAAAATTGATGCCGCCTAGAGCCGCAATAATTTGTGGAATAACAATAAACATATTGAATAAACCCATCATCATTCCCATTTTGTCGGGATTAACAGAACTGGATAACATGGCATAAGGCATGGATAAAATACTTCCCCAAGAAAAACCGATCAATACAAAGGAATAGATTAAAGTATCTGGCGTTGCATAATACATATAGATGAACCCTAAACCTCCTAGAAGTAATGAAAACATGTGAATGTATTTGCGGTTTATGGTATTCTTAGCGGTATAGAAAGTCAAAATTAAGGCAAACGCCATTGACGAAAGTCCGTATACTCCCATGGCTGACCCAACTAGATTTGCCGCGTCTTGGTATTTTAAATTTGCTGCGTCATAGACTGCTTTTTGAGCAAGATCGGCCATGTTGTATTCTGCTGCAATAGGAGAGGGCGCATTAAAAGTGTGTTGTGTTAATGCCGGTGTGGCTAAACTCCACATGGTAAAAAAGGCAAACCAACTGAAAAACTGAATCAAACCCAGTTTTTTCATTGTTGAAGGCATGGTTGATAGGCTTTCTTTAAAATCTTTTATAAAATTAGATTCGCTTTTTTCTCGTTTAAATTTTTCAAGGTCAGTAGGCGGATCTTCTTTTGTGGTAAGGACAGTGTATAAAATACTTAGGATAAAAACGAACGCCCCAATGCTAAAAGCGACTACAACAGATGGTGGAATGATACCTGCCGCAGCTTCATTAGTCACGCCAAGTTTATTAACTAACCAGGGCAAATTACTGGCGATCCAAGTTCCAATCCCAATAATTAAAGTTTGAATCACAAAACCATTCGAGCGTTGTTCTTCGGGTAATTTATCAGCAACAAGCGCTCGAAAAGGCTCCATACTAATATTGATTGTAGAGTCTAATATCCATAATAATCCCGCGGCTACCCATAAAACTGGTGAATGCGGCATGATGAACAAAGTAATGGATGCTAAAACAGCTCCTATTAAAAAATAAGGTTTTCTTCGGCCAAAACGGGTACTCCAAGTATTATCAGATAAATAACCAATTATGGGTTGTACTAATAGCCCTGTAAGAGGTGCAGCAATCCATAAACCAGGAATGCTGTCGACATCGGCACCTAGGGTTTGAAAAATTCGAGACATAAAGCCGCCTTGTAAGGCAAATCCAAATTGTATTCCTAGAAATCCAAAACTCATGTTCCAAATTTCCCAAAAACGTAATTTACGCTTTTCCATTATCGTAGTTTTAAAATGATACGATAAGCGCGATGCTTATCAAAACTTGTTCTTATTTTCGAAGTAAAAGTAAAAGCTTTGAGGTGGATGTAAAAATAAAATTTTTTTCCATGCTTTTATTTTTAACAGTCATTTTTTGGTAAATATTTTTACTACAAGGTTGTAGTAATGAATTGTATAGCGTAAAGTTCTTAATTTGTGGATTCTCTTTCTATCAGATAGGTTTCAATTACCTCCGTTGTGTAGTTTTCTTCCTCTGTTTCTTCTAGTTCAAGGCGATCAATAAGCATTTTTGCTGCTTTATTTCCCATTTTTAATCCATTTTGACTGACTGTTGTGATAGTTGGTGTCGAATATTTGGAAATAATTCCGTCTGTAAAAGCAATTACAGCAAAATCTTGAGGAACTGTTAGTCCGATCTTATTTGCGGTTTTAATGCAGGTTACGGCAAAGAGTTCGTTGACGGCAAATACCGCATCGATGGCTTTGTCTTCCAGTAGTTTTCCAATGATGATTTCGCAGGTGTCAATGTTTTCGATCTTTATAATTAGATTGTCATCAAATGGAATGTTATTGTCTAGTAGTGCTTTGGTGTATCCATCAGTTCTTAGTTTACCAACACTTACATAATCCACCGTAGTCACGAGTGCAATTTTTTTCTTGCCTTTGTCAATTAAGCTTTGAACGGCTTCATAAGCCGCATATTTGTCATCTATAATTACTTTGTCACATAGAATTTCGTTAGTCACTCGGTCAAACATTATGACGGGCATTCCTTGATTGATGACTTCGGTAATATGATGGAAGTCGCCTTTTAATTGGGTTTCTTTAGACAAAGACATAATGAAGCCATCAATACTACCGTTGGCAAGCATTTCCATGTTTCGGACTTCTTTTTCGAATGAATCATCAGAGAGGCAGATGATTACACTGTATCCAAATTCGTTAGCCACTTGTTCAATTCCGTTTATAACAGTCGAGAAGAAGTGATGTACAATTTCGGGGATGATGATTCCTATTGTTTTTGTCTTTTTGTTTTTTAAGCTAAGAGCAATATTGTTGGGCTTGTAATTGTAAAATTTTGCAAAAGCTTGCACTTTTAGCCGAGTCTCTTCACCTATTTCTAAACTGTTTCTAAGCGATTTAGAAACCGTCGAAATAGAGACATCTAATTCTTTGGCAATTTGTTTAAGTGTGACTTTTCTTTTCATGTATCAATAGGGGAATAATTAGGTATTCGTAATAAATATCTGTTTTGGTTTAATTTATTGCAATTTAAACCTAATATAATTAAATAAAGTAGAAACTTTTCAACACTATCACGTTTTCGTAACCTATTCTGAAACGGACTTTGTCGAGCATGTTAAAATTTCCATAATTTTAGCGCTCGAAGTAAAATAAAAGCCCAATAAAAACAAATTAATTTAAACAAAAAGTATGAAAACAATTTACAAAAAGTTGTTATTTTTAGTACTCTTACTGCCTTTTAGTGTTCTGGCTCAGAACACGGTAAATGGGTCGGTTCTTGATAAAATATCAGGCCAACCTATTCCTGGGGTTAATGTAAATGTACAAGGCGCTGTCAATGGCGTATCAACAGATTTCGACGGGAAGTTTCAATTATCAAATGTAAAAAAAGGCGATAAAATCGTTTTTTCTTTTATTGGATATAAGAACTCAGTTGTTAGTTATGTTGCACAAAAATCAGTAACAGTTTCACTTGAAGAAGATCAAAACCAACTGAAAGAAGTTGTCATTCAAGTAGGTTATGGTACCGTTAAGAAAAAAGATGCTACTGGAGCAGTTACCGTTTTATCTACAAAAGATTTTAATAAAGGACCCGTTACCTCTGCCGATCAAATGATTCAAGGAAAAGTAGCAGGTTTACAAATCATCAATGGTGGAGGTTCTCCAGGTGTTGATCCAGTAATTAGAATTAGAAGCGGTTCTTCATTATCGGCTAATAACGATCCATTGTATGTTATTGATGGTGTTCCAGTTGCTAGTGGTGGAGTAGAAGGTGGTAGAAACCCATTGGCTACTATAAATCAAAATAATATTGAATCTATTTCAGTGTTAAAAGATGCATCGGCTACAGCTATTTATGGTTCGCGTGCTTCTAATGGTGTGATTATTATTACAACCAAAAAAGGAAAGTCAGGAGAGTTGCAAGTAACCTACAACGGAAATTTGACAGTGTCTGAGATCACTAAAAAAGTGGATGCTTTATCAAGTACACAATTCAAAGCATTTGTTGCAGCAAATGGTAATGCAACCCAACAAGCACTTGTAGGAACAGCAAATACCGATTGGCAAAAGGAAATTTATAGAACAGCAATAGGAACAGATCATAATATCGCTTTGAGCGGTGGTACTGATAATGTTG
Source organism: Flavobacterium muglaense (assembly GCF_014305155.1). GTDB lineage: Bacteria > Bacteroidota > Bacteroidia > Flavobacteriales > Flavobacteriaceae > Flavobacterium > Flavobacterium muglaense. The sequence continues at coordinate 79,470 of NZ_JACRUK010000004.1, read as the reverse complement.
TATATAGAGCTTCTGTAGGTTATGCTAATTTGAGTGGAATTTTAAAAAGAGATAATTTGCAAAGAACGTCGCTTGGCGCTAATGTAACAGGGAATTTCTTTGATAAGCACTTAAAAATCGAATTGAATAATAACACTTCGGTCATCAAAAGTAATTATAGTAACAATGGTGCTATTGGCGGAGCTGTTAGCTTTGATCCTACACAGTCTGTTAGAAATGCCGATGGTACTTATTTCCAATGGTTAAGTTCTCCTACGGAGATCAATCAATTAGCAGGTGTTAATCCAGTTGCTCAAATAGAACAACAAAATAACTACGGAAGTTTTTATAGAAGTATTGGAAACATCCAATTGGATTATAAATTACACTTTTTACCAGCGTTAAAAGCAGTAGCTAATTTTGGTTATGACCAAATGACTGGAGCGGGATACGGTGATACTGCAGCTGATTATCGCAATGGTTTGTCAGGTTCAGGATTTAATAACACCTATAGAAATGTAGAGTCTCGTGATAATAAATTGATGGACTTGTACTTGAATTACAATGCAAAGGTAGATGCAATAGCTACACAATTTGATGTAACAGGCGGTTATACTTATCAAGATTTTAAAGAGTCTAAAAATAAGTCGTCTTATAACTTTCAAAATAATACCACTGTTGCAGATCTATTTACACCAACTCGCGTGAACTTACAGTCCTTTTTTGCTAGAACAAATATTACAATAGCCGATAAGTATTTACTAACTCTTTCTTATAGAAGAGATGGTACATCACGTTTTACTGAAGAGTTTAGATGGTCAAACTTTCCAGCAGTTGCTGTGGCTTGGAAATTAAACGAAGAGCGTTTCTTAAAAGATGTTGAAAGTATCTCAAGCCTTAAGCTAAGAGGAGGATGGGGGATCACAGGACAGCAAAATATTGGTAATTCGTATCCATCACTTCCATTGTATTTAGCTTCAAATAGCTCCGCGCAATATCAAATAGGAGATACTTTTTATACTACATACAGACCAGAGGCGTACAATAGCAACTTGAAATGGGAACAAACAACTACTGTAAATGCAGGTATTGATTTTGGATTATTCAATAATCGAGTTACTGGTAGTGTTGATGCTTATCAAAGAATCACAAAAGATTTATTATTGTACACCTACAATCCATCTTTCTTTGGGTTCTCTAATCAAGACAATTACAATGTGGGAACAATTGACAATAAAGGAATTGAATTGTCTGCGGAAGTAATTCCTGTTAGAAATGATAATTTTCAATGGACTATTGGTGGAAACGTGACTTTTCAAGATTCGAAAATCACCAAACTAACCACAACTCAAGCCAATACTCCTGGAATTGATACCGGAGGAATTGATGGAGGAACCGGAAATACGATTCAAAATCACCAAGTAGGTTATTCACCAAGTTCCTTTTTTGTATACGAACAAGCTTATGGTACAGACGGAAAACCGCTTGAAGGGGTGTTTATTGATAGAAACAAAGATGGTGTAGTAAATGAAAAAGACAAATACCGTTTTCATAAACCAGCTTCAGATGTGTTTTATGCTTTTAATACCAGTGTAAGTTATAAGAATTGGGATATGGGAATGAACTGGAGAGGTAGCTGGGGTAATTACAACTACAATAATGTGGATTCAAATAAAGGTGTTTACAATACTGTTTTAACAAGAAACACAGACTTAAGTAATGGTGTTGCCAATCTTCTAGAAAGTGGTTTTACTAAATCAACAGATTTCCAATTACACTCCGATTATTACGTTCAAAATGCTTCGTTTATTAGGTTAGACAATGTAAATGTAGGATATACATTTAATCAAAAAGAAAATGCGACCTCATTAGTAAAATTAACATTGTCTGCTCAAAACGTATTGGTGATTACTAAATATCAGGGATTAGACCCAGAGATTTCTGGAGGTATTGATAAAAATTTATATCCTAGACCGATCACTTTTACATTGGGTTTAAACGTTAATTTCTAATACAAATAATAAGAAACATGAAAAATATACATAAACAAATATTGGGTATTTCATTGTTATTGTTGGTGCTTGCGTTTCCATCATGTACAAATGATTTGAACCAATCTCCAGATAATGGAGATTCGGTTGCTGGAGAAACATTTTACAGCACACCAGAATCATACAAGCAAAATCTAGCTAAACTATATGCGGGTTTTGCAACTTCGGGTCAACAAGGTCCAGCAGGAAAACCAGATATTTCAGGAATTGATGAAGGTACAAGTCAATACATTAGAGGGTACTGGATGATGCAAGAATTAACTACTGATGAAGCAGTTATAGGATGGAATGATGGTACAATTAAGGATTTTCACGCACAATCTTGGACTTCTTCGGACAACTTTATTAGCGCCACTTTTGCTCGTTTCTCTTTCCAAATTGTAAACTGTAACGAATTTTTGCGTCAAACTACAGATGAGAAGTTGGCAGCAAGAGGTGTAGATGCAACTTTAAAAGGGGAGATCGCTACCTATAGAGCCGAAGCTCGTTTTTTAAGAGCAATAACTTACTGGCACTTGATTGATACTTTTGGAGGTGGTTCATTGGCTACCGAAGAGTCACCTACTACATTTTACTACCCAGAATACGCAAGTAGAGCTGAAATATATAAGTTCATTGATGATGAGTTAACTGCAATTGCTCCCGTACTAAAAGCACCAAAATCGAATGAAGCGTATCGTGTCGATCAAGCTGCTGCTTGGATGTTACAAGCTAAATTGTATATGAACGCTAAAGTATACATAGGTACAGACCATTATGCTGAGGCTGTTCCTTTAATTAATAAAGTACTAGCAACTTCTTATAAGTTACATACTAATTACAATCAGTTGTTTTTAGCTGATAATAATAAAAATGGGGCTCAAAATGAATTTATTTTCACAATAGGTTTTGATGGTATACATACTCAAACCTACGGTGGAACAACGTTCTTAACACATGCTCCCGTAGGAGGAAGCATGAAAGCTGCTGATTTTGGAATTAATGGCGGTTGGGCTGGTATTCGAACTACTGCTGCATTCGTAGACAAATTTGGGGCTAATACAACAGACAGTCGTGGGCAATTTTACACTGATGGGCAAACTAAAGAAATTAAAGATATTAGTTTGTTTACTGATGGGTATGCGATTCAAAAATTTAGAAATGTTGATGTTAACGGATTACAGGGTTCAGATAAAGCAGGGAATTTCTCCGATGCTGATTTCCCAATTTTCCGTCTTGGAGATGCTTACCTAATGTACGCTGAGTGTGCTGTAAGAGCGGCTGGAGGAGCTACTTTAGGAAATGCTGTGACTTATGTTAATGCTTTACGCACAAGAGCCAAAGCAACAACGGTAAGTCAAGGAGACCTTACTTTAGATTTTATTTTGGATGAAAGAGCCAGAGAGTTGCATTGGGAAGGGCACAGAAGAACCGATTTGGTTCGTTTTGGTAAATTCACAGGAGGTGCTTATTTATGGCCTTTTAAAGGAGGCGCTGCTGGTGGATCACCTACTCAATCGTATAGAGATGTGTTTCCTATTCCGGCATACGCATTGGCTTCAAATCAAAAATTACAACAAAACCCTGGATACTAATACTATAAAAACGATATAAAATGAAAAATATAACTAGATCAATAATTGCATTATTTGCAGTTCTTACTTTATCATGTAGCGTCGAAGATGTTCAAGATAGACCCGTTATCGAAGGTGTAGATGCACCAGTTTTAACAGCCCCAACTTCGGGTGCAGCTTACGTTCTGACTCCTGCAAATGCTGCATCACAAGTGGAACGATTTACTTGGAAATCGGCTAATTTTGGTGGTGATGTTCAAGTGAATTATGTAGTGCAAATGGACACAAAAGGAAATGCATTCAAAACACCTCAAATAATTGGAAGTGCTTTACCATCCGAAAATCAAGTTTCAGTTACTGTAGAGTCAATGAATGGAGCTGCTTTAACGCTTAAAGCGGTGCCTTTTTCTCCTGCTGAAATGGAAGTTAGAATTAAAGCTACTGTAGGAACTGCAAGTCTGTTTTCTAATGTAGTAAGTATTGTTGTTACGCCATATACTACCGAAAGTCCTAAGTTATGGGTGCCAGGTGGATACGCAGAAGCTGCGGGTTACCCAAAAAATTGGGATCCTGCTAGTTCTCCAAAATTAGCCGCTTCGGGTTATGGAAAAGTAGATTTTGAAGGGTATATCTATTTCAACGATGCAAATGCAGAGTATAAATTCACAAGTTTTCCAGCATGGTCTCAGCCAGGTGAATATGCTGCTGGTGCAACAGCTGGAACATTAGCATTATCAGGAGCTAATCTTAAGATTCCTGCTGCTGGATACTATAAAATGGAAGTAGATACAGAGAAACTTACGTACAAAGCCACTAAGCTAAGCTGGGGAATTGTAGGTAACGGAACTCCAGGTGGTTGGACTACCGATACACCAATGACTTATAATAAAGACACTAAAACATGGACAGTTGTAGCAACCTTAACAAATCAAGCTGCTCCTGATAACGGAATGAAATTTAGAGCAAATAACAATTGGGACTATAACTTTGGTGATACTGGAGCAGATGGAACTCTTGAAGCAGGTGGAACAAATATTAGTACAACTGCGGGGAGCTATTTAATCACTTTAGATTTAAGTAACCCTAGAGCATACAAATACTCAATGGTGAAACAATAAAATGTTCTTAACTATTAAAAAGGCTATCAATTGGTAGCCTTTTTTATTAAAACCAAAAAACCATGAAAAAAATAGTACTCTTATTTCTACTGTTAGCAGTGCCTGTTTTTGCACAACAGCAAACAGTAAGTTACGCTATAAGCCCTGCAGTATTTGAAGAAACGACCGCTATTACCATTACAATCAATGGGAGTAGTATCAATGAAGCGAGCTGGGGCGTTACTGGCAATGCTTTGTACATGTGGGCTTGGGCTTTTGATAGCGACGATACCACCCAAAAAGGGACACCGCTCAATGGTTCTTGGACGGCATCTGATGAAGCGAGCAAGTTTACCTATAATGTAGCAACGGATACCTATACAAAAACAATTACGCCCACAGCTTATTACAATACAACTAACATCGGCCGAATTGGTTTTTTAATCAAGGCTAAGGATGGTACTGGCGACAAGAAATCACAAGATATTTTAGCCGAGGTTGGTGTGTTTCAAGTAAGCCTGACTAATCCTACTGAAAACAGTGCTTCTATTCTAGCATCAGGCAGTAATTTTACTATTAGTGCGACCAATACTGGAGGAAACGCTAGCTATGTTTTGAAAGCAAATGGTTCAACTATTCATACGAACGCAAGTACTTCAAATTATACCTTCAGCCATAATGCTATTACAGCAAATCAGAACTATGTTTTAGAAGTAACACAAGGAACTACAGTGGTAAACAAGAAGTTTTCGGTGATTGTCAATCCCAATACGCCTGCGGTAGCGATGCCTTCAGGAATAGTAGACGGAATTAATTATAATAGTACAGATGCTACAAAGGCAACCTTGGTGCTAGATGCTCCATTGAAAGATTTTGTTTACATAGCAGGAAGTTTTAATAATTGGCAACCTACATCGGCGTATTCGATGCAAAAAGATCCAACATCTGGAAAATTTTGGTTAGAATTGACGGGACTGGTTTCAGGTACAAATTATACCTATCAGTATTGGGTGGCTGATGCTACTCCAATCGTAGGAACACCTACCTTAGTGAAAACTGCCGATCCCTATGCGACCTTGGTTTTATCTCCTTTTGATGACCCTGGTATTCCAGCTGCGTCTTACCCTAATAGGCCAGTTTATCCTGTAGGGCAGGAACGCGAAGTTACAGTTTTACAAACAGGCCAGACTCCTTATGCATGGAGTACTGCGACTACAAATTTTGTAAAACCAGAAAAAGAAAAACTAGTGGTATATGAACTATTGGTTCGTGATTTTGATGCAGCAAGAAGTTATCAAAGTATTATTGATCGAATGGATTATTTTAAGAATCTAAAAATAAATGCGATCGAATTGTTACCAGTGATGGAGTTTGAAGGAAACGAAAGTTGGGGCTACAACACTTCTTTTCACATGGCACTGGATAAATTTTATGGCCCTTCAACTAAGTTTAAGGAATTAGTAGATCTATGCCATCAAAACGGAATAGCAGTAATTCTGGATGTGGCTTTAAATCATGCTTTTGGTCGAAATCCTATGGTTCGAATGTGGATGAATGATCCTGATGGTGATGGTTGGGGCTCTCCTTCGACCGAAAATCCATATTTTAATACCGTTGCAAAACACAGTTATAGTGTAGGTGAAGATTTTAATCACAGTTCCACTTTGACAAAAAATTATGTTAAGCGTGTGGTGAAACATTGGATAGACGAATATAAAATTGACGGTTTTCGTTGGGATTTAACCAAAGGCTTTACGCAAAATTGTACTGCTAGTGATGAAAGTTGTACGAATGCTTATCAAGCAGATCGTGTAGCAATTTTAAAAGATTATGCCGATTATTCTTGGAGTTTAGATCCTACGCACTATGTTATTTTTGAACATTTAGGAACGGATACTGAGGAAAAAGAATGGGCTAATTACCGTATCAATGAAACCATCAGTAAGGGAGTAATGATGTGGGGAAAAATGACTGATCCCTACAATCAATTGACTATGGGGTACAATTCTAGCAATGATATTTCTCGAATGAATAGCAGCGTACATGGATTTACTAAAAACCGTTTGATGGGTTATGCCGAAAGCCATGACGAAGAACGATTGATGTATAAAAACATACAATTTGGTGCTAATTTGAATGGGTATAATGTAAAAACTCCAGCGACAGCATTAGCTAGAATGTCGGCTTTAGGAGCGGTGACTTTATTGGTACCCGGGCCAAAGATGATTTGGCATTTTGGCGAGCTTGGTTGGGATTCTTCAATTTTTGCATGCAACGACGGGAGCGTAAACACTGCTACAGATGCAACTGCGGGTGATTGCAAGCTAGATACAAAACCACAACCACAGTGGGCAAACAATTGGTTAGGCAACACGAATCGAAATAAAATTTATACCGATTGGTCAAAAATGATTGCTTTAAAATTGAATGAACCTGTTTTTGTAGGAACCGTAACTATGGCTGGAGGAACTACGCTTACGCCAAATATTAAAATTACTAACGCTGCTTTGACTTCGGCCCAATTGAAGGATGTATTGGTATTGGCTAATTTTGATTTGTCGACTCAAAACGTAGCTACTGGTTTTCCTTACACGGGAACTTGGTACAATTTGATGGACAATAGTGCAATTACAGTTTCAGATGTGAATGCAACGATAAGTATACCAGCAGGCGAATTTAGAATCTATGGTAATAAAGTAGCTGCGCTAGCCATTGCAAATTTCGAAAATAAAGAGAATGCAGTTTATTTGTATCCAAATCCAGTGGACCACTATTTCACACTAAGTAGCCAGATTAATAGAGTGGAAGTATTCTCGATCAACGGACAGGTAATGAAACGTTTTAAAACCAATGGAAATGCTTCGTTTCAATATGAAGTGAATGATTTGACTCAAGGTGTATATGTAGTAAAAGCTTACAATGCAGACAATCAAGTACAGGTAATTAAATTCATAAAAAAATAAGTTAATTGGGTTGGGTAGTAAGGCTGTTCTTAACAAACAGCTTTCCTACTTTTGTTTAAAGAAAAAAGCGGCCTCAGTCAATTAAGACTAAGGCCGCTTTTGCATTCGATAAAAAGAAATTTTAAAGTTTCCCGTTTTTTATTTCTTCTACAATTTCAGGGTTTAATAACGTTGAGGTATCTCCAAAGTTAGAAAAGTCCCCTTCGGCTATTTTACGAAGTATGCGTCGCATGATTTTTCCAGAACGTGTTTTGGGCAAGCCTGAAACAAACTGAATTTTATCTAGTTTGGCAATTGGGCCTATTTGGTTAGAAATTTGTTGGTTGATTTCGCGCATTAAGTTTTCTCTATCACGTGATTCACCTGTTTCTTTCAGGATTACGTAACCATATAATGCATTTCCTTTTACATCATGTGGGAATCCAACAATTGCTGATTCGGCTACGGCTGGATGCTCATTAATCGCGTCTTCAATAGGTGCTGTTCCTAGATTGTGTCCAGATACAATAACTACATCATCCACACGACCTGTGATTCTGTAATAGCCTACTTCGTCACGCAAAGCGCCGTCACCAGTGAAATATTTGCCTGGAAAGGCCGAGAAATAAGTCTCTTTATACCTTTGATGATCGCCCCAAATGGTTCTGGCGATTCCAGGCCAAGGAAATTTAATACATAACGATCCTACCACTTGATTGTCTTCTATTTCATTTCGTTTTTCATCCATTAAAACAGGCTGAATTCCGGGTAATGGCAATGTAGCATAAGTAGGTTTTGTAGGTGTTACAAATGGAATTGGAGAAATCATAATTCCGCCAGTTTCTGTTTGCCACCAAGTATCAACAACAGGACACCTTTTGTCACCCACGTGGTCATTGTACCAGTGCCATGCTTCTTCGTTGATCGGTTCTCCTACTGATCCTATTACTTTTAGCGATTTTAAAGGGAAGCGTTGTACATAATCTAAGCTTTCTTTGGCTAAAGCACGAATGGCTGTAGGAGCGGTATAGAATTGATTTACTTGATGTTTTTCTATAATTTCCCAAAAACGACTAAAGTCAGGATAAGAAGGAACTCCTTCGAAAATTACGGTAGTCGCACCATTTAATAACGGGCCGTAAAGAATATAAGAATGTCCTGTGATCCACCCAATATCAGCAGTACACCAGAAGATGTCATTATCCTCGTAGTTGAATACGTTTTTAAAAGTATAGGCTGTGTACACCATATACCCTGCGGTAGTATGCACCATTCCTTTTGGTTTTCCGGTAGAACCAGAGGTGTATAAGATAAACAACGGATCTTCGGCGTCCATGATTTCGGCCGTATTATTGTCTGATGCTTGGTCTAAAAGCGGTTGCAACCATTGGTCACGACCGTCTTTCATTTGGATTGCAGTATTCGTTCTTTTAACTACTAAAACTTTTTCGACACATGGAGTGTTTGTCAAAGCTTCGTCTACGATTCCTTTTAAGTCAATGGTTTTATTACCACGATAACCACCATCCGAGGTGATGACCATTTTACATTCACTATCATTTATTCTTGTAGCCACTGCCGAAGCCGAGAATCCTGCAAAAACAACCGAGTGGATCGCTCCAATTCTAGCGCACGCCAAAGTAGTAATAGCAAGTTCCGGAATCATGGGCAAGTAGATACACACACGATCTCCTTTTTGAATGCCTTGATCACGCAAAACATTGGCCATTTTTGAAACGCGCTGGTGCAATTCGGTATAGGATATATGCTGCGCTTCTTCGGTTGGGTCATTTGGTTCAAAGATAATAGCGGTTTTATCTCCTTTTTTGGCAAGATGTCTGTCAATACAGTTTTTTGTAATGTTTACTTTGGCATCTTCAAACCATTTTATTTCGGCGTCAGCCATATTAAAATCAACCACTTTGCTCCATTCTTGGTACCAAGTGAAGTTTTCGGATGCGATTTTGTCCCAGAATTTTTTAGGCTCACGAACTGATTTTTTATATTCTTTAAAGTATTCTTCTAGGTTGTTTATCTTGTAACGACTCATGTTTGTAATATTTAATATAGTTAGTGTTGTTTGTTATAAGTTCCAATTTCATGTTTTGATAAGACCGTCTCAATTTCGGCAACGATCGCTTCATCGTCAATGGTAGATGGGATTTGGAATGCATCACCGTCTGCAATACTACGCATTAATTTTCGTAGAATTTTTCCTGATCGGGTTTTTGGTAGCCGTTCTACAATGACCACATTGCGCAGTGAAGCTACTGCACCAATTTGTTGCCGGACTAGTTTTATGACTTCTTGTTCTAGTTGATAGTTTTCGATCTCATCATTCAGTTTTATAACGACAAGGGCCAGAGGTATTTGTCCTTTTAAAGCGTCGTTGATACCAATTACGGCACATTCAGCAACCGATTGGTGTGACGAAACAATCTCTTCCATCTCCGAAGTCGACAGTCGATGTCCGGCTACATTTATCACATCATCGACTCTACCTGTGATAAAAATATAGTCGTCTTCGTCCTTATAACCTCCATCTCCAGAGAAATAATAACCGGGGAATTGGGCTAAATATCCTGCTTGAAATCTCGGATTGTCATTCCATAAATCAAGTAAGGTTCCGGGTGGCAATGGCAGTTCAATGACTACATATCCTTGCTCATTTGCGGCTACTTCACTTCCTTCTTCGCTAAAAATCTTAATATTGTATCCGCAAACCGCTTTTCCTACGGAGCCCGGTTTCACTGCTAATGCTTCTACTCCCATCATATTGGCGATCATGGGCCAGCCTGATTCGGTTTGCCACCAGTGGTCAATTGCAGGTGCTTTTATGTGTTGGGAATACCATTCTAGGGTGGCTAAATCACAACGTTCTCCCGCTAAAAACTGCGTTTTTAATGAACTTAGATCGTATTGTTTTATAAAATCACCGTCGGGATCTTCTTTTTTTATAGCTCGAATGGCAGTAGGTGCCGTGAACATGGCATTTACTTTGTGCTCGTCTATAATACGCCAGAAGGTGCTTGCATCAGGTGTTTTTATCGGTTTTCCTTCAAATATTACAGTGGCGTTTCTATTGAGTAGCGGACCGTAAACGATAAAGCTATGCCCTACAACCCAGCCCACATCTGAGGCTGCCCAAAAAACATCGTCTTCTTTTACATTGTATATGTGTTGCATAGAAAAACGCAAAGCAACCGCATATCCTCCTGTATCTCTCACAACTCCTTTTGGTTTTCCGGTGGTGCCTGAGGTGTATAAAATATACAATGGATGCAGCGTATTTACGGGAACGCAAGCGGCTTCTTCGGATCCGTATACCAAAGCATCATAATCAACATCGTACTTTTTAAAAGGTACTCTTGCTCCTAATTTTCGATTGAAAACAATTACTTTTTTTGGTCGGTGGGAGGCGAGTGCTATGGCTTCATCGACCAATGGTTTGTAAGTAATTAAGCGATCAATTTCGATTCCAGATGAGGCTGTTATAATTAATCGGGGTTTACAATCATCGATTCGAATGGCTAATTCATGCGGAGCAAAACCACCAAAAACAACCGAATGTGTTACCCCAATTCTAGCGCAAGCGAGCATCGCAAATGCAGCTTGGGGAATCATTGGCATATAAATAATAGCGGTATCTCCTTGTTTTAAACTTAAGGATTGCATGCCGCCAGCGAGTTTTGCTACTTCGGTTTTTACTTGAGCGAAAGTGTATTTTTTGACCGTTTGTGTTACTGGCGAGTCATAAATAATGGCTACTTGGTCACCAAATCCATCTTCTACATGCTTGTCTAAAGCCAAATAGCACATATTTAATTCACCATCCTTGTACCATAGTGGATAACCGTTTTCATCTTGTGATAAAATCACTTCAGGTTTTGTGTACCATTTGATCGTATTGGCTTGTTCAGCCCAGAATTCTTCTGGATATTGGATGCTTTTATTGTAAAAATCGTTGTAATTCATGATGGTAGTAATTAAAAATTATTGCAATAAATCATGTACTTGTTCTACTAGTTTTTTGACTGAGAAAGGCTTGACTACATATAAATTTGCACCCAATGAAAGTCCTTTTTCAATGTCTTTTTCTTTGTTTTTTGCCGAAAGGAATATGACTTTACAATTTTGCAATCGTTCGTCTTTTTTGATTTGTTCTAATGTGGCAAAACCATCCACCATGGGCATCATTACATCAAGAATAATGATATCGGGTAGTTGCTTTTGTAAAATATCCAATGCTTCTTGCCCGTCACGTGCTATGAATACTTCAAAATTGTTTTTCTTGAAAGTGTATTCTAGCGACATTACAATATTGGGTTCGTCATCTACTATTAAAATTTTCCTCATCTTTCTGTGCTTTCAGTTGTGTTATAATTGGGTAAGGTGAAAATAAAAGTGGCACCTGTTTCGGTCGTTCTTTTAGCCCAAATTTTCCCTTTATGATGTTCTATAATTTGCTTACAAATCGCGAGACCTAAACCGCTACCTATAGGTTTTTTGACATTTTGATTTCGTGATTGATAGAATTTATCAAAGATGGCTTCAAAATCTTCTTCCTTGATTCCTTTACCGTTATTATGGATTTGAACTTCGACTTCTTGAGCGTTTTCTGTAATGCTAATGGTTATTTTACCATCGCTTTCAGCGCTAAACTTAATGGCATTCGATAATAAATTATGAATCACTTGAATCAGACGCTCTTCGTCATAAAAGGCTTTGATCTCCAAATTTGATTGCAAGAACTCGATGGTAATGTTCTTGTTTAAAATTAGTTGTTTAACGGATTCTACCGTGCTTTTTATTGTTTTCGAAATGTTGTTCTTGGATAGATAGAGTTTTTGCTTACCAGTTTCAAACTTTTCTAGATCCAGAATTTTATCAATTAAACGATTCAATCGATCCGACTCGGAAATGATATTTTGTAAAAAACGTTTTTTAAGCTCTTCCGGAATGTCTTCGTCGTCATGAAGTATTTCACTCGCAGCCCGAATGGCCGTTATAGGAGTTCTTAATTCATGGGTCACGGTGTCTAGAAATTCGTCTTTTTGAATGTCTTTGTCGATCAATTCCTGATTCGCGTTTTTTAACTGCTCTGATATTTGCTTTAATTCATTCGAAGTATCCGTTAGTTTTTTATTGATAATGATATTCTCTTTCGATTCTTCTAAAATACGCAGTACTTCGGGTAAGCTTATTTTGTCCTCTTTAATTACACTCGAAATTAAAATTTTGGCGGAAGCCGTACCAATATGCCCAGTCAAAAGATTTTCGGCAAATTTGATAAATCGCGCATCGGCAGTAGTGATGTTTTTGTCAATATTGTATTTTAGATTGAAAATAGTCAGTGCTCTTTTGGTTCTTTCTTCACCCAGAAAACGTTGCAGTACTTTTTGAATATCCGTAATGTAGGCTGTTCCTTTCCATACAAAAGCATTCTCGTGGTTGGTGATGTATTTATCGATATCCACAAACATTTCGGCATAATTGCGCTCTCTATAATTGCCTCTAAAACTCACCGAAATCGCAGCATAACTCATCATGTTTAATAATAAACTCCAAAAAACCGCATGCGGAATAGGATCTAAATAATCCAACCCAAAAAGCTGAAATGGTTTTAATAAACTAATTCCCCAGGGTCCTTCTTGAATGAATAAACTAGTCGATTTAGTAATTCCAATGGCGTAAGGTGCGAGTAGGGTGTAGCAACAAATGGCAAAACCGATGATAATACCAGTTACAGCACCATTTTTTGAACCTCGTTTCCAGAATAAGGCACCAAAAAAAGCAGGTGCTAGCTGTGCTATAATTACAAAAGCCACTAAACCAATAGAGACTAAAGAATACTCTAAAGCGAAAATTTTATATATGGCATAAGCCAAAATAATCAGCAAGAAGATTCCGATTTTTCTACTGTTCAAGATGCGTTTGCTGTTTTTTTCTTGTGAACTGTTTTCTAATGAACCAATGAATCCGTAGGGAATTAAAAGGTTGTTACTTAACATAGTTGCAAGTGCGATGGACGACACAATAATCATAGAGATTGCTGCCGAAAATCCGCCAAGAAATACCAATACAGTGAGGTAGTTTTTATTGTAAAACTGTGGTATTAATAAAGAATAAGTATCAGAATTAAAACCTTTTCCTTGAAATAAAATGTTGCCACCCCATGCAATTGGAAAAACAAATACATTGAAAAGCAATAAGTACAATGGAAATAACCAAATCGCTGTTCGAATATGGGTTTCTTTATTGTTTTCAATAATCGAAGTATGAAACTGTCTGGGTAAAAGAAAGATGGCAAACATGGATAAGACACAAAGGAAAAACCAATTAATGCTTTCGCTCAAACCGCCAATGGTGTTTTTTTTATGAAAATTTTCAAGAACTGATGCTTGGTTGTAAATGTCTCCAAAACCGTCAAATACAAAGTAAGTTACGTAGATTCCGATGATTAAAAAGAACACTAATTTTAAAATAGATTCAATGGCCACTGCAGTTACTATACCCCGTTTTTTCTCGGATGCATCTACATAACGGGTTCCGTAATAAGAGGCAAATAAGGCTAAAGCGAGGCACACATAAGTGGTAGTGTCGTTGAAAATATTAGAGCTTGATTGTGTTTTAGTAACAATATGAAAGGTGTCTGAAATTGATTTTAACTGCAAAGCGATATAAGGCACGATTCCAAAGATGCAAATCATGGTTACTAATGCTCCTAGGAATCTACTGTTGCCGTAGCGAAGCGAAATGAAATCGGCGATGCTTGATATTTTATTCACTCTCGAAATGCGAATGATGCGTTTTAGGATAATCATCCAAGTAGGAATGATAATAATAGGGCCTACATAAATGGGTAAGTAGCTTAAACCAGAGTTAGCTGCCAGACCAATGCTTCCATAATAGGTCCAAGCAGTACAATAGACCGCGAGAGAAAAGGAATAAATGTAGGGATTGTTAGTCCACTTAGAATGGCTTCTTTTTTCTGCCCAATGAGCAACATAAAAGAGGATCGACACATAAAGTGCTAGAATGATTAAAAGGCCTATGCTACTCATAATATTTTTTTATGATTAGAAAGGAAATTGCGATTGAAAAAAACCAAGCCGAAAAGATATAGATGTACACAATCGGGAAACCCAATATTGGTTCGGAACTATCAAATAATAGCAAAAGCGGGATGTTTAATAGCAATAGCATTAACATCGAAAGGATAACCAGCTTTTGTTCGTGTCTTTTTTTCATTATAATTTTAATAAATAAACAATCTCTACATAAAAATACGTAGAGATTGTTAGAAATAAACTAAGAATTAATTATTATTTTTCATCATCATCATATTCGCCTGACAAGCAGTATTTACCAAAAGTAAACAGTCCGTAAGCAATTAATGGGCATAATATAAAGGTGTATATTATTGCTGGTATTAGTTTTTCGCCACCCGCTTGCCACATTCCAAGTGCTTGGTTCACGAATAAATAGTATACGGATATGGCTCCAATGGCAATCCATACAATTCCTAAAAGTCTTTTGAATTTATTCATTTTTTAGTTTTTTAAGGTTATTAATCGTGTACGTTTTTGTCGTTTGATTTTAAGTAAACCACTCCAATTACTAAACACACACTCGCTACAATAATAGGGTACCAAAGTCCTTCTAAATAAGGCTTGTCAAAAGGTAACACTTCTCCAGCTTCTTTAGCAATATCATTGGCTTTTTTTGCATTCAATGCTAAGAATGTTGCAACTGCAGGTAATAGTCCTCCAAAGATTCCGTTACCGACGTGGTAAGGTAAGCTCATTGAAGTATAGCGTATTTTAGCAGGGAACATTTCGACTAAGAAAGCGGCAATAGGTCCATAAACCATAGTCACAAACAATACTTGAATGAATACCATCCAGATCAAATGCCATTTCGTATCATCAGTAATTTGTTTTACGACTTCGGTTCCTTTTTTCAAACTGATACCTGCTGGGTGGTGCTTAAGTCCCGCTCCTTCAGTGAACGTTTTTAAGGTAAAGGCCGCTAGTGTATCTACTTTTATAGGTTTTTCGTCTGCTTTTATACCGTTTTTGAGTTTGAAAGTATTGATCGTGGTTGTCGCTCCATCGGTAGTAGTGTATTTGATCCAAGTTTCATTTTTATCATTTGCTTTAGCATCAAACACAATTGGATTTGCTGCGTACAAAGTATCTGTTTTAGTATAATGAAATTTAGCTCCCGTATTGTATAATGAGTCGGTTTTAGTGACTAAAAGAATTTTGGTTTTTTTAATCGAAGGATCCTTTTTGTCGTCTTCGGTTTTGATATCAGCAATGGTGCTTCCAATTACTTTACAACTGTCTAGAACAACTGCGCTTCCGGCCGCTTTCATTGATTTTTCGTTGGCAGATTCGTACATAGACGTATAAATAGGACGATAGGCAAAAATCGCGATAAGCATTCCAAACATCATTATCCATTTTCGACTCATTTTATCAGATAACCATCCAAATAATACAAAAAACGGTGTTCCTAAAGCCAAAGATATCAACATGATATTATCGGATATATCTTTGTCAATACTCATGGTTTTTTCGATAAAACTCATGGCGTAGAATTGTCCAGTGTACCAGATTACACCTTGTCCCATTGTTGCTCCAAATAAAGCCAACAATACAAATTTGAAGTTTAATTTGTTTCCAAAACTTTCTTTTAAGGGATTTTTAGAGATTTCACCATCTTCCTTTACTTTAGCAAATACAGGAGATTCGTGCATGTTTCTTCTGATGACAAATGATACCACAATCATGATAATTGAAGCCCAGAACGGTATTCTCCATCCCCAATCAGAAAATTCTTCTTTGGTTAATGAGTGTCTTACAATATAGATAACGATAAGTGATATAAATAAACCTACGGTTGCAGTAGTTTGAATCCAAGAAGTGAAAAAACCTCTTCTGTTGGTAGGGGAGTGCTCAGCAACATAGGTTGCGGCTCCTCCATATTCACCACCTAGGGCTAAACCTTGTAATAATCTTAGTATCAATACTAATGTTGGTGCCATAAAGCCAATAGTTTCGTAGCTTGGTACACAACCAATTAAAAATGTTGCGCCACCCATCAATAGTAAGGTGACCATAAAGGTGTATTTTCGACCTATTAAATCGCCTAATCTACCAAAGAATAATGCTCCAAAAGGGCGTACTACAAATCCTGCCGCAAAGGTTGCAAGCGTGGATAGGAAGGCTGCCGTTGGGTTATCGGGTGGGAAAAACTTGGTGGACAATAAAGTTGCTAAACTCCCAAAAATGTAGAAGTCATACCATTCAATCATTGTTCCCATTGAGGATGCAGAAATCACTTTCCAAATCCCTGTTGTTGACTTTGTACTCATAAAATATTGTTTTTTTTGGTTGGTTAATTATAGGTAAATCATTGCTTGTAGTGTAACTGTATTTACGGCTTTATCTGAAGCGTATTTTAAAGTTTGGTATTCTAAAGTAAGTTTAGAATTGTGACCGCTGAAAAAAGCGTTGGCTCCAATTCCTAATTGCGAAGCATTGTCGTTTAGTACATCGATTTTTCTACTGTCATACGATAAGTAAGGTTGAAAACGTGTTTTGGATTTCCCAGGAAGCACATATCCTAAGTGGGTGTGAATCATTGATCCCGTTTCGTAAGTGGTCCCGAGTCTGTAATTTTTTCCGTAATCAGTGTTTTGATATAAAGCATAAGCGGTTACTGCAGCTCCTTTTTTTCCTACGGGAACATCATAAAAAGCGTCAAGTCCAAAAATGTTTACGTTTTCTCCAGTTAAATTTCCTGCAAGGTCTGCAACTACAGATCCGTTTGGGTGAGAAAAGAACCCTGCACCTATGTTGAATACTTTTTTAGTTCCTAAATAAGTTCCCACTTTATACGGTAAAAAGTTACTCTCTGCATCTAGAAAACCGTATTCAAAATAACCAGCGTAAGTACGTCCAGCTTCTTTAGAACCTAATAATCTTGCTCCTGTATACGTTGCTGCGCCTCCGTTTGTAGGTACAGTTGTTGCTTGTAAGTTTGTTGTTGCGGCTCCGTTTATAGAAACACGGTATTGAAATTTACCCACGGTTCCTTTGGCGTAAACCCCAATGTGTCTTGCAAATTGATCTGATAAACCTAGGGTTGCCCATGCTTGTCTATCGTTATCCAAGGTCATGATGTTTAAGGTGCTTTGGTTGTTTAGTCTTGAGATTCCGTTCCAGTAATGCAATCCCGCTCCAATAGCGTTGTTTTTTCCTAAGCTGTATTGGGCCCAAACGTCGTGAAGGAATAATTGAGAACTCTCTCCTTTTCCAGTTGGCGTAAGATTAGCCGAGTTCAGACTATTTAGTCCGAAATGCGTTAAAATTAAAAAGTCTTTATTAATTTGAGCATACATTAAAACACGCGCTCTTCGTACGCTAAAGTCGAGATCAGCTTGTTCTTTTCCGTTTGCATCTAGTGGACGATCTGAGTTGTATTGTCCCCAAATTTGTGCCCAAGAAATGACTCTAAGGTATTTTGAACCATCTTCGTTTAAATTAAATTTCATTCCAGCGCCATAATCTGGCGATCCTTGAGAAAAACCTTTAAAGCTGAATAACAGCGCAACTGCAATCAAATATATTTTTTTCATAATTAAATTAGGTTTGGTTGGTAATGTGGTTGGTTATAACGGTGCCAAATTCTAATTTTTTGTTAATAAAAAAAATTATGATATATATTTGTGTAAAGTAGTATAGTTAATCTTTAAAACGTTCCCATTTTATAAGCATAAATTTATCGCCAAGCTCTGTGATGATCATTCCGGCTCCGGATAGTAATTCTTTTTTTTTGAGGTATTCAATAAGCTCTAAATGGTTAAATATCTTGTAGGTAGGGTGGTAATTGGCGTGTGATGGCTTTTTTATATTGAATGACTTTACCCAGTTGCTAATGGTAACATGAGAAACGCCAATAATACGCTCGATTTCTCGATAGCTTAAGCCTTCGAGGTAAAGTTGTAAAGCTTTGGTAACATAGTAATCATCTATCTTTTTACCTATTTTGGCAACCGTGAAGAAGTATTTGCATTTTTTGCATAAATACCTTTGTTTACTGTTGATTACACCACTTTTTATGATTTCATTTCCTTGGCATTTTGGGCAGCTTAAAATCTCCATGTATATAAATTTTGCATAAATATAGTAAATTAGCAATAATTATTTTTCGAATTCAATAAAAAATAATTACAGAACATTTAGTTTTTTAGCAAAATTACTAATAATTCGCATTCAAAAGTGATTTTAAGGTGATAACTAATGTGGATTACGGAGGATTTATAAGTTTTTTTAAAAGGATCAGTAGTTCTTTTTTTTTAAATAGTTGTTATTGAATTTTGGATGAAGTTGAATGGGTTTGGATTGAAACGATCGGGAAATAGAGGGTTCTTTTGGGTAGCGATAGATATCGGTTTTAATTTTAGGATAGTATGTTTTTTGGGATTGATCCGTAATGCAGTTGTAGAAAGGGTTGTAAAACAAAAAACCCGAATATTTCTATTCGGGTTTTAAAGTGGTGCCTCCAGGGATCGAACCAGGGACACATGGATTTTCAGTCCATTGCTCTACCATCTGAGCTAAGGCACCATTTTTGCTTCTAGTAAGCAGTAATGCTTGTTTGTTGCGGGTGCAAATATAGAATCATTTTTAGTATATCCAAAACATTTTTTTAAAAAAATCAATTCGTACCTTTGTAATATCAAAAGATAATTTATGATTTTAACAGTTGATGTAGGGAATACTCGAATTAAAAGCGCTGTTTTTGAGGAAGATACTGCTTTGGAGTATTTTGTTTTTGATGCAAATGAGCTGCACGAAAAAATTAAAAATATTTTAAAAGAATACAATAACATCACTCATTTGGTGGTGGCTTCGGTGGGAAAAGTGGGTAAAGATTCTTTTTTGGAGTTTGAACAACAGCTTTCGGTTCATTTTTTTTCAAATGAAGATATTTTTCCTTTCGAAAATAAATACGGTACACCAAAAACTTTAGGAATTGATCGAATGGTCCTTGCGGCTGGCGCAACTTTACAGTTCCCCAAACAGAATCGACTGGTTGTTGATGTAGGTACTTGTATTACCTATGATTATGTAGATCAGGATGATAATTATCAAGGAGGGGCTATTTCTCCAGGTTTTAGATTGCGATATGAAGCATTGCATAATTATACTGCTAAGTTGCCGTTGTTGCAATTGGATAGTCCGGAGCATTTGATCGGAAAATCAACCGATCAGTCGATACATTCGGGGGTGGTCAACGGATTGGTCTATGAGATTGACGGTTTTATCGATGAATATAGACAGCTCGGTTTAAATTTTATAATAATTTTAACGGGTGGAGACGCAGATTTTTTGGCTAAACGATTAAAAAATACCATATTTGCCAATTCAAATTTTCTTTTAGAGAGTTTGAACCAAACATTTCAATATAAAATCAAAAATGATTAAAAAAATTATAGTAAGCGCTTTTTTATTATTGTCGCTTGTTTCCTTTGCTCAGGAAGGGACTTCGTCTCCTTATTCTTATTACGGTATTGGTGATGTGAGATTTAGAGGTACCGTTGAGAGTCGCTCTATGGGTGGAGTAGCTGTTGAACAGGATAGTATCCATATCAACTTAGAAAATCCTGCTAGTTTTGCTAATTTAAAGCTAACTACTTTTGCTTTGGGAGGAACTTATGCTACAAATAAATTGAAAACCGATTCAAATACTGAAAATGCAAGACGTACCACTTTGGATTATTTAGCTGTTGGTTTACCAATGGGTAAAGTAGGAGTTGGGTTTGGATTGATTCCGTATTCTTCTGTGGGGTATAAAATTCAGTCGCTATCGGATGTAGTTGATGCTAGTAATAGACGCTACAATGGTGAAGGTGGTTTGAATAAAGTGTTCTTAGGGGCAGGTTATAAGCTTACACCTAAATTGAGTATTGGAGCTGATTTTAATTATAATTTTGGTAAAATCACTACCTCTAGTTTAGACTTTGTAAATGGTATTCCTATTGGAACACGGGAAGTTAATACTGCCGATTTATCTGGTGTTAATTTTAATATCGGTGCCATGTACCAAGCGAAAATTACCGATAAATTAAGTTTGTTTACAAGTTTGAATTATTCATTGCAGCATTCTTTGACTTCTCAAAATACAAGAAATATTTCTACAGTTCGATATAATAGTGCTTTTAGCGTTTCAGTTGTCGATGTTTTAGCTGAGCAAAGCAGTAGAGTGAACTTAAGTTTTCCTAGTAAAGTATCTTTTAGCGCAGGTATAGGAGAAGCGAGAAAATGGCTTGTTGGTGGGAAAATTGAATATCAGGGAAGAGCTGCTCAGGCCAATGATTATAATGCTGCTCCAAATGTAGGTTACGGTAAGTATGCCACTGCTAGTTTAGGAGGGTATTTTATTCCTAATTATAATTCGTTTTCGAGCTACGCAAAGAGAATTGTTTATAGAGGAGGTCTTCGTTATGAGAAAACAGGGCTAGTTGTAAATGGCGAGTCTATTAATGATTTAGGATTTACTCTTGGTCTAGGAATGCCTATTAATGGTGTTTTTTCTAATGTAAATTTTGGTTTCGAAATGGGAAAAAAAGGGACTACTGCGGCAAGCTTGGTTCAAGAAAATTATATGAAAATTAGTGTGGGATTCTCATTAAATGATAAATGGTTTGTTAAATCTAAATTTAATTAATTCATAAAAATGTATTTTTGTGAGCAAAACTAACTTGTTCCATCTATTAAATGATTTTAAGAAAAAAATATAACGTACTTCCAGTAGTCACAGCCTTTGCTGTGACTCTGTTTTTTGGTTGCGAAAGTAATTTTAAAGAAGTTCAAAAAATTAATTTCACGGAGTTTACACCTAGTAGTGATGCGGACACTGTGAATCTAAAATACACAGACTCTGGATTAATAAAGGTGGTGTTGATTAGTCCTAAAATGTTGGATTATGGCACGGTTGCCTTTCCTTTTACTGATTTTCCTAAGGGTGTTGATGTTACTTTGTATGATAACAAGGGAAAGAAAACTCATGTAACTTCGAATTATGCGGTATCGTATAAAGAAACGGGTATTATCGATTTGCAAGGTAAAGTGAAGATTGTTTCGGAGGCTGGACAGACATTGGAAACAGAGCAATTGTACTTCGATCAAAAGAATGAATGGTTTTTTACCGAGAAAAAGTTTAAATTTACAGATGTAAAAGGCTCATCAATTGGTCAAGGAATCGATTTTAGTAAGGATTTCAAAGTGATTAATTCACAAAGAATCACGGGTGAATTTGATTCAGCCGAATAAATTTCAAATTATATATTATGGGTTATTTAAAATATACACATTACGTTTATCTTATTGCTGCTGTTTTCTTTGCAGTAAAAGCATTTCAAGGCTGGACTGAGGATACAGATGAGCATTTTCTTTTTATAGGTATTGCCGTATTGGCTGTTTTTATGTTCTTCTTCCGTCGCAAATTTGCTGCTAAGATGAACAATCGTAATCCTAAAGCCTAATTCATGGATATTAGTATTATAATAATATGCTTAATACTATGTGCTTTTTTTTCTGGGATGGAAATAGCATTTATTTCTTCGAATAAAATTTACTTAGAAATAGAAAAAAAGCAGAATAATTTTCTTTCGAGAATCCTAACTAAACTTACCGAAAAACCTTCTAAGTTTATTGCAACTATGCTTATTGGAAACAATATTGCCTTAGTAGTATATGGTTTTTTTATGGGTGATTTGTTAATGAATTGGGTAGATTCATTAGCGTTTCATTTGTCTGATTTGTCCAATTTGTTTCTGCAAACTTTTTTATCGACCTTAATTGTTTTGATTACGGCTGAGTTTATGCCGAAAGTTTTTTTTCAAATTTATGCCAATGTCCTGATTAAGTTCTTTGCCATTCCGGCTTATTTTTTCTACCAGTTGTTTTATTTTATTTCGACTTTCTTTATTTGGGTGTCTGATTTTATTTTGAAAAAATTCTTTAGAACAGATGGGGATCAAATTCAGTTGTACTTTAGTAAGGTAGAATTGGGTAATTATATCACAGAGCAAATGAGTACTGTGGAAGATAATGATGAAGTCGATTCGGAGATCCAGATGTTTCAAAATGCGCTCGAATTTTCGGGGGTAAAAGCGAGAGATGTTATGAGTCCAAGAACGGAACTGGTGGCTATAGATTTACATGATTCTATTGATGCGCTTAAGGAAATGTTCATTGAAACTGGTTATTCGAAAATTGTAGTTTACGAAAACTCTTTTGACGAGATTGTAGGTTATGTGCATTCTTTTGATTTGTTTAAAAAGCCAAAAAGTATAAAGTCAGTCGTTATTCCTGTTGAGTTTGTTCCTGAAACCATTTTTATTAAGGATGTTATGAATTTGTTGACCAAAAAAAGGAAGAGCGTAGCAGTGGTTTTGGATGAGTACGGCGGTACTTCTGGAATTGTTACAATTGAAGATATTGTTGAAGAACTTTTTGGAGAAATTGAAGATGAGCATGATTCAGACGAAGAATTGATCGAAAAGGAACTGGCTGAAGACAGTTATCTTTTTTCGGCTCGGTTTGATGTAGAATATTTGAATCAAAACTATAAATTGAGTATTCCAGAAAGTGATTCGTATGGAACATTAGGAGGATTTATTGTTGATTTTACAAAAGAGATTCCGCTAAAAGGAGAAGAAATCACCATAGGAAACTATCATTTTGTGATAGAAGAAGCAACAAATAAGAAAATTGAATTGGTCATTATGACCATAAAAGAGTGATTTATTTTATAAAAATATTTTTTTTGTAAAATAAAACGCTACTAGTATAATTATTAATTAGATAATTGTATTTTCGCAAACTGAATATAAAATTAACAACAATAAAAATGGCAGTTTTATCAAAAATTAGACAACGTTCCGCTTTAATGATTGCAGTTATCGCATTAGCTTTATTTGCTTTTATCATAGGTGATTTATTTAAAAGTGGTAGTTTCAACAGTACGTCAAAGGATGTAGGAAGTATCAATGGAAAAGATATTGCATTTGAAGACTTTAGAATAAAAGTAAGTAATGTGGAAAAAAGTGGTCAAGGAATCACGTCTACAGCAGCAGCTAATAAAGTATGGGATCAAGAAGTTTCAATAGCTTTATTAACTTCTGAATTTGATAAATTAGGACTTAGAGTAGGTGAAAAGCACTTATTAGAAGTTTTAAAAGCAGATCAAAACATTGGTAATAATCCGTTGTTTTTGAATGCAGCAGGAATGTTTGATCTTGGTAAATTCAAAGAATATTTCAAAACAAATCCAGCACAAGCTCAATATTTGAAAGATAGAGAGAAAGATGCTGAGCTGAATGCGAAGTTTCAAATTTACAATACAATGATTAAAGCAGCTATCTACACTACTGAAAGTGAAGGGAAGTTGAGTTATGAAATGAGCGCTAACAAAGTAAACTTTGCTTATGTAGCTGGTTTGTATTCAACAATTAAAGATAGTGATGTTAAAATTACAGATGCTGACATCTTAGAGTACATGAAAAAGAATCAAAAGAAATTTAAAGCTGACGAGTCTCGTGAGGTTGAATATGTTTTGATTGAAGATAAAGCATCTAAAGAAGACGAAGCTGAAGTGAAGTCTAAAATCAATGCGTTGTTATCTGGAAGCGTGGTATACAACCAAGCAACTGGTAAAAATGATACACTTTCTGGATTTAGAGCGGCTAAGAATACAGCTGATTTTGTGAACTCTAATTCAGATGTTCCTTATGATTCAACTTATATCGCCAAAAAAGATTTACCTGCAATCGATGCTGATAAATTGTTTAACCTAGCGCCAGGTGAAGTTTATGGTCCTTACGTTTTTGGTAAATACTACTGTATCTCAAAATCAATGGGAAGAAAAAACGGTGTTAATGCAAAAGCAAGTCACATCTTAATAAGTTACGAAGGAACTCAAGTTCCAAATCAAAAAGAAAGTAGAACTAAAGAAGAAGCAAAAATTAAAGCAGAAGAAATTCTAGCGCAAGTAAATGCTAATCCAGATAGTTTTATGATGTTGGCTTTTCAAAGCTCTGATGATTCATCTGCACAACAAGGTGGTGATTTAGGTTATTTTGGGTCTAACCAAATGGTAAAACCATTCAATGATTTTGTTTTCAATAACGGAATTGGAAAAGTTGGTTTAGTTGAAACTCCTTTTGGATTTCATATTATAAAAATTACAGATAAGCAAGATGGAATTCGTTTAGCAACGGTTGCTCAAAAAATCGAAGCTTCTGCAGCTACTTCTGATAAAGTGTTTACACAAGCGACTAAGTTTGAAATGGATGCTACAGATAAAGGATTTTCTAAAGTAGCTAAGGATATGGCGCTTACTGTTGCTGCTCCAGTTACTGTGAGTGTAATGGATGAAAATTTTGGACCATTAGGTAATCAAAGATCTATTGTAAGATGGGCTTTTGAAGATGGAACTAAAATTGGTACTGTAAAACGTTTTGAAGTGGCTAACTTAGGTCACGTTATTGCAACAGTAAAAGGAATTGATGATTCTGGTTTGGTTTCTGTTACACAAGCTAGATCTTATGTAGAGTCAATCCTTAAAAACAAGAAAAAAGCGGAGTTGATTAAAGCTAAAATGACTGGAACTACGCTAGAAGCGATTGCTAAAGCTACAGGTTCTACTGTGCAACAAGCAACAGATGTAACTTTACAAAATCCAGTTTTAACTGGAGGTGTTGGTCAAGAACCTAAAGTAGTGGGTAATGCATTTGCTTTAGCAGCAAATAAATTATCAGCGCCTATCGAAGGGGTTACTGGAGTTTATGTGGTTAAAAATATCAAAACTGTAAAAGCACCAGCTTTAAAAGAGCACGCTACTTATGTGTCACAATTGAAAGCGCAAACTGCTGGAGATGTAAACAGAGTGTTACCAGCTTTAAAAGACAATGCTGATATTAAAGACAACAGAAAACAATTCAACTACTAATTAAAAGTTAGTTATTATTTCATAAAAAAAACTCGATACTAAGTATCGAGTTTTTTTATGCTTTGTAATGTAATGGGCGTACTGGTTTTTGTTTTATCATTTAGTTATAAAATCATTTCCTCATACGTTAGTATGGTGTTGAATCCTTTTGAATGGAAGTATTCGGTAGGGTTTAGTTCGCTTACAGCAAGTATAAAATCACCTCCCCAAGCACCAAGACTTTTTATAGTCCCATTAAAATCAGTAAATGCTATTTCCTTAATGGTGTTGGTTTCTAATATATGACTCAAGGTTGCCTCGTGTTTTTCTAATGCAGTCGTAAATACAGATGCAGTATTTGCTTGTAGTGTCGCATTTGTTAGTGTTGTGATAGTCTCAATATTTTTTTTAAGATTATCGGTTTTGTTTTTTTGATAATTGGCAATAGCGGTCTTGCTGTTTTGCTTTTTATTAAGGTAAACAAAATAAATGTTTTTAGTAAACGCAGGATCAAAGATTACTTTTTTAACTACGGGTTTGTTGTCGATGATTTGGTAGGTAATAGGGTAGTTGTTTTGCGCGCAGGCAATATCGTAACCGCTACCTCCAAAACTGGTTTTTAGTAGCTCAAACGCGTCAATTTGCAGCCACTGAGCGATGTTGTTGATTAATGTTGAAGATGTTCCCAGTCCCCACTTTTTAGGAAAACTAAGTGTTGTTGTGATTTGGTATCCTAAATCTGTACCTAAAAAACTAGCGTTTTTCAAATAAGCTTCATGTAGGATGGTGATTAATGTTTCTTTTACCGTTGGATTGTCGGTGGTTTTGTGGTTTTTTATTGCGGCGAATGTCAATTTGGCTTCAAACCAAATTGTGCCATCGTCATTGTAGCTTTTCCAGTCTATTTCTTGATTTACCCCTTCTGTTACAGTAAGGTTTTGTCCAAATTTTGTAGGCAATGCAAATGCTTTCGCTCCATCTAAAACCAGGTATTCACCGGTGATTAATAGTTTTCCGTTGCTGTAAAAAGTCTGCTTCATTGATCTCAAGTTTTGTTTTTGTATTTGCGAAAAGCTTTTTATAAAATTACTGGCGTATCTGTTCTATAAGTGCTACAACCGCGCTGT
The DNA here is from genome assembly GCF_014305155.1 of Flavobacterium muglaense. Lineage (GTDB taxonomy): Bacteria > Bacteroidota > Bacteroidia > Flavobacteriales > Flavobacteriaceae > Flavobacterium > Flavobacterium muglaense. The sequence goes on along the minus strand of NZ_JACRUK010000004.1, from coordinate 52,712 downwards.
GGGTAATAGCATTTTGTTTAAAATGAGCTCTAACCGTGATGCGCTCGGTATCTGTTGCGTCAAATTGATTTAGAATGTTATTTAAGTGCATTTTCATGTGGCCATCTTGGATTCCGGTTGTAGTCAAAGAACGCAATGCGGCAAAATTTTGCGCTAAACCTGCTACAGCAACAAACTGCATTAGTTCTTGAGCAGTTGGTTTTTCTAGCATTTCTAAGGACAGCTTTACTAATGGGTGTAAAGAGGTTAATCCGCCTACGGTTCCTAAAGCGAGTGGAATTTCCAGCCAAAAGCTAAAGATTCCGTTTTCAACCTTGGCATGTGATAAGCTGGAGTATTGCCCTGATTTTGCAGCATAAGCATGAATTCCGGCTTCAACAGCCCTAAAGTCATTTCCTGTTGCTAGTACCACGGCATCTATACCGTTCATGATTCCTTTATTATGTGTAACCGCGCGGTAAGGCTCTACTTCGGCAATTTGTACGGCTTGAACAAAACGTTCGGCAAAGTCTAGTGGATTTTCAATTTGCTTTTCCTTCAAGTCGGCTACAGGACATGAAACTTCGGCACGTACAATACAATTGGGAACATAATTAGAAAGAATACTCATGACCACTTGGATGTCTTTTTCAGCATCAGTAAACAAGTCGTACTGCAAGGCTTCATTTTTTAATGTTTTGGCAAATTGCTCTAAACAGGAATTGATAAAGTTAGCGCCCATGCTGTCCTTGGTTTCAAAGGTAGCGTGCAATTGGTAGTAGTTTTCTAGTAAATTAGTTTTGTCATTTAAAGCAATATCTAGTATCCCTCCGCCACGTTTTTGCATGTTTTTTGTAATGCTTTCGGTCTCAGAGAAAAACGTTGCCTTTGTTTGGGCAAAAAATAAGGCTAGTTTTGATACATCGCCTTTGTATATAAAATGAACTTGACCGTTCTTTTCGGTATTGATTATGCTAGCTTTGAATCCGCCACGAGTAGACCAAAATTTAGCAGCTTTTGAGGCTGCGGCTACAACAGAGCTTTCTTCAATAGCCATCGGAATGGTGCTGTATTTGCCGTTAATTAAAAAATTTGGCGCAACTCCAAGTGGGATGTAGAAGTTGGTAATGGTGTTTTCGATGAATTCATCATGTAAATTTTGAATTTTTTCATCTGTATTCCAGTAGTTTTTTAACAAAGCGATAGCTTCTGTCGGTGTCGAAAAGTATTCTTTGGCAATCCAATTTATTTTTTCTTCTTTCGATAATTTAGAAAATCCTGCAACAGCGTTATTCATTCTCAATAGATTATGTGATTATTAGTGGCAAAGATACGTTTTTAGCCGTTTTGTTACTCAATAAATGATAGTCATTACGAGACTGTTTTGACTATTGTTTTTAACATTTAACATATCAAATGTGAGATAATTGCAAAATTTTCACTATAATTGGTCTCTTTTTTACATATAAACCATATTATGAAATCTAAACAATTTTCGGTCTTATTTTTATTTTTGTGTTTTACTGTTTTTGGACAGCAAAAAATCACAGTCGATGAGATTTTTAGGGGTGCTTTTAGAGAGCAAGGAATGGACGAATTACAATCTTTGAAAAATTCGAATCAATACACGGTTTTAAACGCTGATCGTGCAACGCGGTCGATGCAAATTGATTTGTACGATTTTGCTACTCTAAAAAAGACAGCTACTTTAATTGATACTAAAAATCATGCGGGTTTACCATCAATAGATAGTTATACCTTTGACGCTACCGAAAAAATGATTTTGCTAGCTTGCAATACCAATCAAATTTTCCGTCACTCTTTTACGGCGGATTATTATTTATACAATACAACGAATAAAGAACTAACTAAATTATTCGACTTTCAAGTACAAGAACCTACGTTTTCTCCTGATGGAGAAATGATCGCTTACGCAAAAGACAACAATCTTTTTGTTTACAATTTAGCTACCAAAGTTTCGACTCAAATCACTATTGATGGAAAGAAGAATGCGATTATTAATGGAATTACCGACTGGGTTTATGAAGAAGAATTTGCTTTTGTAAAAGCGTTCGATTGGAGTAAGGACAGTAAAAAGGTAGCTTACATTCGTTTTGACGAAAGTGAAGTTCCTGAATTTTCGATGTCGATGTTTGGACAGGAATTGTATCCTACCGTTGAAACTTTTAAGTATCCAAAAGCGGGCGAGAAAAATGCCGAAGTTTCTTTGCATATTTACGATGTTGCCGCAGCAGCTACTAAAAAAGTGGATTTAGGGAAATACAACGACTTTTATATTGCGCGCATGCAATGGACAAATGATGTCAATGTGCTGTCGGCTCAGGTGTTAAATCGTCATCAAGATAATTTAGATTTATTGTTTATTGATGGGAATTCGGCTGTAGCCAAAGTGGTTTTGAACGAAAAAGACAAAGCGTATGTTGATGTAACGGATAACTTGACTTTCTTGAAAGACAATAGCTTTATCTGGACGAGTGAAAAAGACGGTTTCAACCACATTTATGTATACGATAAAAACGGAAAGTTGAAAAACCAAGTGACCAAAGGAAACTGGGAAGTGACTTCGTATTATGGTTTTGACGAAAAATCAAATTCGGTTTTCTATCAATCAACAGAAAACGGTTCGATCAACAGATCTATTTACAGCATTGCATTAGACGGAAAAAATAAGAAAGTGTTATCGAATGAAGTGGGGACAAACAAGGGAACTTTTAGTCCTAATTTTCAATACTACATTAATACATTTTCAAGTGCAAAACAGCCTACTCGTTATACTTTAAATGACGCTAAGTCTGGAAAACAATTGCAAGTGATTGAAGATAACGCTACATTGGCGTCAAGCCTTAAAAAATATGATTTGCCTGCTAAGGAGTTTTTTGTTTTAAAAACAGCAAAAGGAAACGAATTGAATGCATGGATCATGAAACCAAAAGATTTTGATCCTTCTAAAAAGTACCCTGTATTTATGTACCAATATTCGGGTCCAGGTTCTCAACAAGTAGCGAACCAAACAAACAGTGGAAATGATTATTGGTTCATGATGTTAACACAACAAGGCTATATTGTGGCTTGTGTGGATGGTAGAGGAACTGGTTTCAAGGGTGCCGATTTTAAAAAGGTAACGCAACTGGAATTAGGGAAATATGAGGTAGAAGATCAAATTGATGCTGCCAAAGTGATTGGGAATTACCCTTATGTGGATAAATCAAGAATTGGAATCTTTGGATGGTCGTTTGGTGGTTTTATGGCTTCCAACTGTTTGTTTAAAGGGAATGATACTTTTAAAATGGCAATTGCCGTGGCGCCAGTAACAAACTGGAGGTTTTATGACAGTGTGTACACAGAGCGTTACATGCATACGCCGCAAGAAAACGCAAGTGGATATGATGATAATTCACCTATTAATTATGTTGATGGGTTAAAAGGGAAGTTTTTATTAATTCACGGTAGTGGAGATGATAATGTGCATGTTCAAAACTCGATGCAAATGATGGAAGCGTTGATTCAAGCTAATAAACAATTTGATTCGCAAATCTATCCAGATAAAAATCACGGGATTTACGGAGGTTACACTAGAATTCAGTTGTACAACAAGATGACCAACTTTATTAAAGCTAACCTGTAAGCCGGAAATGAGTACAACAAATTTATCTTTAGACCAAATTCAAAATTTCGAAGGGAAGTATCCAAAACAATTATGGTACTTGTTTTTAGTCGAAATGTGGGAACGTTTTTGTTTCTATGGCATGCGAGGCGTATTAACATTTTTTATGGTTGATCAGCTTTTGTTAAATGACGCTGCAGCCAATCTACAATATGGAGCTATCCAAGCATTTGTTTATGCGTTTACCTTTATTGGAGGTATATTTGCCGATAAGATTTTGGGATTTCGAAAATCCTTATTCTTTGGAGGAATAGTTATGATATTAGGTAACTTATTGATTGCCTTTTCTCCTATAGATCTGTTTTATTATGGGATGGCTTTTTCAATTATCGGCACAGGTTTTTTTAAACCTAATATATCGTCGATGGTAGGGGAATTATACCATGAAAGCGATCCTCGTAGAGATGCAGGTTACGGAATGTTTTATGCCGGAATAAATATAGGAGGACTTTTAGGAGGTGCTTTGTGTATTTATTTAGGGAAATTTTACTCCTGGAAATTATGTTTTTTAGCTGCTGCAATAGTTATGATACTAGGGTTGTTAACCTTTTTATTTACTAAAAAACACCTTGGCCCTATAGGGGATTCTCCATTAATATCTTTAGATGCATCCAAAAGAAAAGTAAGAGAGGTTGCTGTCTATATTGGTTCTTTACTGTGTATACCATTTATTTTTATAATGGTTAAAAATACAGATTACACCGATTATTTCATGTATTCCATTGGTATAATAGCAATGGTTTATTTTGGGTTTGAGGTTGTTAAATTAAAGCAAATCAATTTACAAAAGAAGTTAATAGCCGCTTTTTTGTTTATTTTTTTCTATTTATTGTTTAATGCCATTTTTGAGCAAAGTGGTGGTTCTCTCTCCTTATTTGCAAAAGACAATCTGGATGATAATTTATTGTTCTTTAAAATCGATCCAAATGTTGTTAACAATAGTTCCAATTCTTTATTTGTAATTATATTTAGTCCCTTGGTCGGTTTATTGTGGTTATGGTTGGCGAAAAAGAAAATTGAACCCAATACGGTAATTAAATTTGGAATAGGATTTTTGTTTTTAGGAGCCTCTTTCTACTTGTTTTATTATACACGATTTTTTGCAGATGTGAATGGAATCACTTCATTGAACCTATTTACCTTTGCATATTTGGTTACTACATTAGGGGAGTTGTGTTTAGGGCCAATTGGGATGTCAATAATTACAAAACTATCACCCAAAAAGCTCTTTGGAATGATGATGGGATTGTGGTTCTTAGCAAGTGCTTTTGGGCAATTTTTCGCTGGAAAATTAGGAGCTGAAATGTCAAATGCTAACAATGGGATAACGTTAGTTTCAAAATTACAGTCTTATACCGAAGGTTATTATGATTTAGCAATCTATTCAATTATAGCTGGAGTAATATTGATTGTTTCTGCCCCTCTTATCAAAAAATTAATGCAAGAAGTTAAATAAAATAATTAGTAATCTAAAAATAAATTATGTCAAACACTAAAACGCAAGATCATCAATCGACCTTATTTGGTCATCCTATTGGATTATTCATCTTGTTCTTTACCGAAATGTGGGAACGCTTTTCATACTACGGTATGCGTGCTTTACTGGTTTTGTATATGACTACCGAGACAATGGGAGACGCAAGAGGACCAGGTTTAGGATGGACAAGTCAAGAAGCATTAGCCTTGTACGGATGGTACACGATGTTAGTGTATGTTATGTCTATTCCGGGTGGGATGATTGCGGATAAGTTGTTGGGACAGAAAAAAGCAGTTTTATTAGGAGCGGTGATACTTTGTATTGGGCATGGTGTACTGGTCTTTACATATACTTGGGCTTTTTATACGGGTCTTGGATTAGTGATTCTAGGAGTTGGATTATTGAAACCGAATATTTCTACTATGGTAGGAGGATTGTATGCTCAAGGCGATATTCGTAGAGATAAAGGATTTAGTATTTTTTATATCGGTATAAACACAGGATCTCTATTAGCTACATTAGTTATTGGTTTTGTTGTAGCGCAATGGGGTTGGCATGCTGGTTTTGGTTTAGCCGGTATCGCAATGGTGTTGGGGCTTGTAGTTTATGTATGGGGACAAAAATACTTGACACAAGTAGGTAATTTTGAAGTGCAAAAAGAAACTGTTGTTGACCAGAGCTCATACGGTTTACTTTTTAAAAATTTATTAAGTTCACAAACACAGTTATTCATAACGATTGCTCTTGCTGCGGTATCTATTTTTGGATGGTATGCTTTAGGGTGGGGATTTGGTTTGTTTTTTATTTTCTTGACAGTGATTGCTGCTTTGATGATGATGATTTACAAAGAATTAGACTCTCAACAAGATAAAGACCGTTTCTTAGTTTTGTTATTATCGTTTATTATGGTAATTATTTTCTGGGGAGCTTATGAGCAAGCAGGTGGATTAATGAATTTATACGCCGACTCAAAAACAGATAGAGACTTATTAGGGATGGAAGTTCCTACGGTGATGTTCCAAAGTTTAAATGCTGGTTTTATTATTATTTTTGCAGCAATTGTAGCTTCATATTGGGCTAATCGTAAGTTGAAAAGTAAGGAAGCTTCATCGATTTTTAAAATGGCAATAGGAATTATTATCATGGGATTTGGTTTTTTATTCATGGTTTTTGCTACCATGGAATTTGAAAAAGAAGGTTCGTCAAGTATGTTATGGTTGGTATTGGCGTATTTATTTCATACTATTGGGGAGCTTTGTATTTCACCAGTGGCACTGTCTTTTATAACGAAGTTGTCTCCAGTGAAATATGCCTCGTTAATGATGGGTGTGTATTTTGCAGCTACAGGTTTAGGGAATAAAGTAGCAGGAATTATAGGTGAATCAGCGAGTGAATTAGGAGAATACGCAGTGTTTTTGGGGATCTTAGTGTTTACAATTGTCATAGGAGCTTTGTTCTTGATGTTGCTTAAGCCGCTAAACCGTTTAACTCACGGAGCTGAGGATAACGAGAAATAAATATTTATTCCAATACAATTAAAAAAGTTTTATATGAGTCAAGATACTTCGGATCAATTTTTTAAAGATTCTGTCTTAGGACATCCAGCAGGTTTATTCGTGTTGTTTTTTACCGAAATGTGGGAGCGTTTTTCTTATTACGGAATGCGTGCATTGCTAGTATTGTTTTTAACCTCTTCAATTGCTAAAGGCGGTTGGGCATGGAGCGTTGAAGACGCATTAGGATTGTATGGTACGTATACCATGTCTGTATATTATACACCAGTAGTTGGTGGTTTTCTAGCCGATAAATATTTAGGATATCGTTGGGCAGTGATATTGGGAGCTTTGGCAATGACTTTAGGTCATGCTGCAATGGCTTTTGAGACGCCAACGATGCTATATGTGGGTATCGGTTGTTTAATAATTGGTAATGGTTTGTTCAAGCCAAACATGACTTCAATTATTTCTAATGCATACGAGAAACATCCTGAAAAGAAAGATGGAGCATATTCATTGTACTACATGGGAGTAAATGCAGGTGCCTTTTTAGGAATTATGCTTTGCGGATACATAGGCGAAAAAATTTCTTGGAGCTGGGGATTTGGTCTTGCAGGGATATTTATGTTCTTCGGGATGCTACAGTTTTATTTTACACAAAATATCTTTGGTAGTATTGGTTTAAAACCTACAGCAGCTTCTAAACAAGAATCAAAAGATAAAGCAGCACTTGAAAAAGTTCCTGCTAATATTGTTCGTGATCGTATTATAGCAGTATTGATTTTCTCTGTATTTACTATTTTCTTTTGGGCGGCATTTGAACAAGCAGGAGGGTCTATGACCATTTTTGCCGAAAAATTTACGCAAAGAGAATTGTTTGGTAGTAGTGCCATGATGTTTAAAATTGCGGATACTTTATTGACAATTGTTCCTTTGTTAATTATTACTTACGTTTTGATTAAGTTGTTTTCAAAAACGTTTGAGAGATATTCTAAAGGAAATATTATACTTTCTTTGAGTTTTGTAATAATTTGGGGAATTGTATTGTGGAAAGTTGGTAGAGAATATGCAGCAGTAGGAACAGAGGTCCCAGCTACTTGGTTCGGAATCCTGAACTCGTTGTTTATTGTGGTTTTTGCACCTGTATTTTCAAAATGGTGGGAGAGCAGATACAATCTTTCTGGGCCGATGAAATTTGGTTTAGGATTAACATTACTTGGTTTAGGCTTTGGTTTCTTAGCGTATGGAAGTATGGGTATCAATGCTGATTCTGTAGTTCGTGTAAGTATGTTTTGGTTGATCGCGGCTTATTTATTTCATACTTTAGGAGAACTTTGTATATCACCAGTTGGTTTGTCTTATGTAAGTAAGTTAGTACCGGCTAAGTGGATTGGTATTATGTTCGGAGTATACTATTTATTCATTGGTATGGGTAATAAAATTGCAGGATCAATGGGAGGAATGATTGAAACAATTACAACGCAATATAGTTTATCTACATTTTTTCTCATTTTTACCATCGTTCCAATGGGAGCAGGGTTATTAATGGTTATTTTATCGCCATTGATGAAAAAATTAATGCACGGTGTAAGGTAGACGACAGTTTGTGGAATAATTTTTGTTTAAATTTGTGTATAAATAAAATTAGTTATGAAGAAAATATATTTGATAGTAGTATTCTGTATTGGAATTGTTAGTGCGCAGGCACAAGATTTAAAATGGCATACTGATGTAAAAGAAGCGATTACTATAGCAAACAAGAAAAAGAAACCGCTGCTGTTATTCTTTACAGGTAGCGATTGGTGTGGATGGTGTATTCGTTTACAAAAAGAAGTCTTGAAAACACCTGATTTTAAAAAATGGGCTACTGATAATGTGGTTTTAGTCGAATTGGATTATCCAAGAAGAACTCCACAAGCACCAGAAATTAAAAAACAAAATGACGAGTTGCAACAAGCTTTTGCAATACAAGGTTTTCCAACAGTTCATTTTGCCAAAGGGACAGTGGATAAAGAAGGTAAGATTAATTTTGCAGGTTTAGGAAGTACAGGTTATGTATCTGGAGGTCCAGCAGCTTGGTTAGAAGTGGCTAACGGAATTATCAAAAAAAAATAAATTCAATTTAGTTTAAAGAATCCCTTTTCGGCGGTAGCATGAAAAGGGATTTTTTGTTGTAAGCAACTTTCTTTCCAGTTGTTTTGTATGGTTCTGTAGTTGGAGGCGTCGGCGATTACTAGCTTTGGTTGTAGTGCAATTAACATTCGATCCATATTAATTTTGGGTGTTTGTGTGAGCAATACAATATCAGGTTTGCTAGTTGTAGGGTATACCCCTGAGCTGTCTACAATAAGAATTTTAGTTCCGTTACAATACAATAGATTTTTGAGGTTCTGTCTTTGTTTAATGGTGCTGAAATTAGCGACTAAGTAGCCGTTTAATGTGTTGTTTTTGGACAATGCCGAGTCCTTCTCTCGCTGGTATAAAACGACGTCTTCGCCATGGCGTTCTACAATTTGGGTTTGGCGTTTCACATGGAGTACAATCCATTCCTTTTCTTGTCTAATGTTATATTTGATCGTCATATAACTAATTTGTATTGTTACGATCGAAAGTAAAACAATTAGCAAGCTAGTATAACGAGGTTTTTTTAAATAAACAATACTACTGATGATTAATAGGTAACAACTCAGTAGTAGGTAGAAGTGAAAAGGGATATTATGGAATACAAATTTTTCAAAGGATGCAATGGTTGATATAATGGTGTTCAGATAGTATATTCCCCATTCTAGCGGTTTTGCTAGCAATATAGGAATGTAATTAAAGGCAGCAAGAAATAATACTAGAACACCCAGTACCATGATAAAACAGACTAGTGGTATAATGATAATATTGGTAATGAAAAACAAACCGGGAAACTGGTGAAAGTAATAAATGCTTAACGGCATAGTGCCAAGTTGTGCTGCAAATGACACAGTAAGGGCGTTCCAAATGTATTTTGAAAGCCATTTTTTGGGTTTCCAAATGCTTGCAAGTAATGGCTGTAGCCAAATAATGAAAAACAACGCACAGTAGCTCAATTGAAAACCTACATCAAACAGAAAGGAAGGTTGAAATAGAAGGATTAGTAATATAGAAACGAGTATGCTGTGGTAGGTGTTTAATGTCCGTCTCAAATAGTAGCCTACTGCAACAAATGAAAACATGGTTACGGATCGCACTACTGATGGCGATAAACCTGCGATTAAAGCGAAAACCCACAAGCAGCTAATGCTTATCATTAATTTTATAATAGCTCCTTTGTTAGTGTTTGGAATCGGTTTGAGCAATAAGTTTAGAAATAAAAGTATAAAACCAACATGTAGTCCTGAGACGGATAAAATATGGACAGCTCCTGCATATTGGTATTCTTGTATTAATTCGGGTGAAATGTCTTGTCGTTGGCCCATCACTAGAGCAAGTGCTACGCCTAATTCCTTCTTGTTGAATTTATTTTTTTCTAAATTCTGTATGATGGTATGTCTTAAACGGGATATGTAATACCAAATGTCTTTTTGAACCATATTACCAATTGCTATTGATTCATTGGTAGCATACAGTTGTGCGTAAATTTGTTTTTGTTGTAGGTAGGCACCGTAATCAAATTGGTTGGGATTATATGGCTTGTTGTTGCGAATCAATTTTCCCTTGATTAGAAGGCAAGTCCCCGTCTCAAAAATGTGATTGGTGCTGTCTTTGGGTAAGTTTAGGATTATTTTCCCCGAGTTGCTTTTGTTGCCTATTTGGGTTATTGTTGCGTAATAGCGGTCGTTGAAATTGGTTTTTTTTAGTTGTTCACCTATGACTATCGAAATATTTTGTGATTGCTCAAAGGAGGAGTGATTGTGAATGTAATTATTAGGTTGGTAGCTGTCTGTGTGAGCTATTTGCGTAATCGTGCCCAAACTAATTGCAACAATGAAGGTTAGTAAACCAAAATAGCTGGTTTTGCTCCAGCGAAAGTAGACGACAATAAAGCCAATAAACGTGCATGCAGTTATTGCTAAAATCAAATTAAATGAGGGCGTGGTATAAAAACACAGCAAAATCCCAAGGATAAATCCAATCGTTATTCGTGCCAAAGGGAATTGCAGTACTTTCATTGTTCTAAAGTACAGCTTTTTAGCTACAAAATATTTTTTTTTATTCTAAAACACGATTGATTTGTGCAAAAGTTTTTTGATAGTAGGCTTGTTTGGTCGAAGAGATTATAACCCCTTTGGAAGTCGATGCGTGGACAAATTTAATTTCGTCATCTGTCACTTCGGTAATGATTCCTACATGATTTATTTGTGATCTATTGTTAGTTCTAAAAAATATTAAATCTCCTTTTTGTGCTTTATTGGTGTTTTTGCCTAGATCAGTTCCTGTTTTGGATTGTTCTATCGAAGTGCGAGGAAGTGCAATGTCGTATTGACTAAAAGTGCTATAAACTAATCCAGAACAATCAAAACCAGATGATGTTGTTCCTGCGGCTTTATAGCGCACTCCGATGTTATCTGTTGCTGTGGTTACAATATCGTCTATTAATTGACTGGTTTTTCTATTAGAGACGCTACTGTGTGCCTTGCTTTTTGTAGTTACTATTTTGGAACTAGTTTTACAAGAAGTGAATAGTATCAGGAATAAGAAAAGGCAGATTATTTTATTCAAAATGTATTGTTTTAATGATTTTGTAAAAGAGCTTTTAAGTCTTTGATAATTAGTTTAGCTGTTTTTTCACTGGCTCCAACACCTCCTAGTTTTTGCTCAAGTACCTCATATTTTGCTAGAAGTTGTTTTTTGTAGTTGGGTTCTAAGATTTTGTCTAATTCCTTTTTGATGTTTTTGGTGGTGAATTTTTCTTGAATTAATTCAGTGACCACTTCTTCGTCCATAATTAGGTTGACAAGTGAAATGTATTTTAGTGTAATAATGCGTTTTGCAATTTGGTATGAAAGCCAGCTTCCTTTGTAGCACACTACTTCTGGAACTTTTAATAAAGCAGTTTCAAGTGTTGCTGTACCTGAAGTAACTAAAGCTGCAGTAGCATTCTTTAGTAAAGCATAGGTTTTATTCGAAATGAATTTAATATTTTCATTTTTAATAAATTGTTGGTAAAATGAATAATCCTGACTGGGTGCACCTGCAATCACAAATTGATAATCCGGGTAATCATTCACTACGCTCAACATGCCGGTAAGCATTTTAGTGATCTCTTGCTTACGACTTCCAGGGAGTAAGGCAATGATAGGTTTGTCGCTTAATTTGTTTTCGATTCTAAAATCTTTTGCCTCCTTAGTAGGATGGTTTTGTATGGCGTCAATTAACGGATGTCCAACATAAGTGACGTTATAATTGTATTTTTCATAAAATGGTTTAACAAATGGCAAGACCACGTACATATGATCTATGGTTTTCTTGATGGTTTCTACTCGACCCGCTCTAGAAGCCCATACTTGCGGACTAATGTAGTAAAACGTGTTGAAGCCTGCGGGTTTTGCCCATTTAGCAATTCGAAGGTTAAAGCCAGAATTATCGATAAAGATCAAAGCGTCGGGTTTGTAGTCTTCAATATCTTGCTTGCAAAATTTTATAAAATCGAGTATGGAGGATAAGTTTTTAATGATTTCACCAAAGCCCATAAAAGCACGCTCTTTATAATGAGACACTAGTTCAGCTCCCGCTTGTTGCATCAAGTCGCCACCCCAGCATCGTATCTGTGCGTTTTTGTCTTGCTTGAATATTTCTTTTATCAAATTGGATCCATGCAAATCTCCTGATGCTTCTCCGGCTAGAATGTAGTATTTCATTTGTAAGATTTGAGTGGGTTAAAAACTTGAATGTTCAAAATTAAGTATTGACCAGGCGACTGTCAAATAAAATCCCTTTTATTTTATAAAAACAAGGTGAGTAAAGCCAGTAAAATTACTGATAAAACAACGCCTCGCGCCATGATTTCTTTGTTCTTTTTTAATAAAATGGTAAACAAGGCCAGGTCTAGCAAGGAGCCCAAAGTCACGAGTTTTCCCAGTGATCCTTGTTGTTTTAAAATTTGTATTCCAGCAATGAAATTGTAATTTGTTCCCAAAATAATAAACAAGTAGCAACCTGCCAGGGAGGCTATAAGTCCAAGTCCTAATCCTATAAATAAGTCTTTTTTATTCATTCCAGTTCCAGCTATTAAGTTCTTGAGTAGCGTGATGTGCAGTTAAATCAAATTGTACGGGAACTACAGATATGTACCCGTTTTCTAATGCCCATTCATCAGTATCTTCTCCTTTGTCTTTGTTTACAAATTCTCCCGCTAACCAATAGTAATCTCGGCCTTGTGGTGTTTGTCTTTTGTCGAATTTTTCGACCCATAATGCTTTCGCTTGACGGCAAATTTTAATTCCTTTGATTTCGTCTTGTTTCAATTTTGGAAAGTTTACGTTTAAAACCACGTCTTTGGGTAAACCTTTTTCTAAAACTTCAGTTGTTATTTTTTTTACAAATGATTTTATACTGTCAAAATCGGCATTCCAGTCGTAATCTAATAGTGAAAAACCTATTGCTGGAATTCCTTCTATACCTGCTTCAACGGCAGCACTCATGGTTCCAGAATAAATCACATTGATCGAGGAGTTTGATCCGTGGTTAATGCCAGAAACACACAAATCAGGTTTTCTTTTTAAGATCTCGTTTACCGCTAGCTTGACACAATCTACGGGTGTTCCAGAGCAGCTGTATTCTAGTACGGGGTCTGATTCTTTAGAAATTTTATTTAAATACAAAGTATTATTGATGGTAATGGCATGACCCATGGCGCTTTGCGGTTTGTCTGGAGCAACAACGACTACTTCGCCTATTTGTGACATTACGTCAATTAAAGCACGAATGCCTGGAGCCGAAATTCCATCGTCATTGGTAATTAAAATTAAGGGTTTATTTTTAGTCATGTTTTTTTATCTGTTTTATCGTCAAAATGGAACGAAAATTGTTATCTATTTAATCAAACAAAGTAAAACAAAAAATAATGATTGGCGAAGATTAAAAGGGAAAACAAAATCCATTTTTATATCTTTAACAAAAAATTATGGCGTGTCTATTGTAGTTCACATTGATTTTACCGTAACTTAGTTTAAAAATTTTGGATGAATGCTATTCTTAACTTTATGAAAAGAAATTATAAAATACTCCTTGGAATTGTATTCCTGTCGGCCACATTATTTGCTTTTAAAATCAAATCTTCGAATGCTGAGGATCCTGAAAAAGATAAATTACTATTAGAATTATTGACTTTCGTCATAGAAAAAGGACATTATAACCCTGCTGCAATTGATGATGCCTTCTCTAAGGGGGTTTATAAAGATTATATTCAGGCTTTAGACCCGTCAAAAAGATTCTTTTTGCAATCGGATATTGATGAGTTCGCTCAGTTTGAAACGCAACTTGACGATCAGTTGATCAATAAAGATTTGACGTTTTTCAACTTGACTTACGATCGATTGATTACAAGAATGAATCAGAGTAAAACGTTGTACAAAGACGTTCTTGCTGTGCCATTTGATTATACTATCGATGAAAGTTTTAATACAGATTATGAAAAAGCACCTTATGCTAAAAATACGACTGAATTAAAAGACAGATGGCGCAAGCAACTTAAATTATCTGCGCTTGCATCTTTAACGGATCGATTGAAATTTCAAGAAAACAAAGCAAAGGGAATCACAAACGAAGTCAGTAATGACAGTTTAGTAGGTGGGCAAACCATTGAAAAATTGCCAGTTGATGCTGCTAAAGAGAAAGTAGCTGCAGCTGATGATACTAAAGTGAAAACTTTTGCAGAGCTAGAAATAGATACACGTGAAAATGCTAAGAAGTCATTGGATGAGTATTTTGGATTCATGAATGATTTGGATAGGAATGATTGGTTTTCTGTTTACATTAATTCAATTACAGCTCGTTTTGATCCGCATACTAATTATTTTGCTCCCGAAGAAAAAGAACGTTTCGACGTTAGCATCAGTGGGAAGTTAGAAGGAATTGGGGCACGTTTGCAAAAGAAAAATGACTACACTGAAATTTCCGAATTAATTTCGGGAGGTCCAGCATGGAGAGGCAAACAATTAGAATCTGGAGATTTAGTGATGAAAGTGGCGCAAGGAAATGCAGAACCCGTTGACGTTGTGGGTATGCGTCTTGATGATGTTGTTAAAAAAATAAAAGGACCTAAAGGTTCTGAGGTGCGTTTAACTGTTAAAAAAGTAGATGGTACTGTAAAGGTTATTTCTATTATTAGAGATATTGTTGAGATCGAAGAAACCTACGCTAAGTCAAGTGTTGTTGAAAAAAATGGTTTGAAATACGGGGTGATTTATTTGCCGAAGTTTTACATTGATTTCGAAAACAAAGACGGTAGAGATGCAGGTAAAGATATTGCATTAGAAGTAGATCGTTTGAAAAAAGCAGGTGTAAACGGAATCGTCTTAGACGTTAGAGATGACGGTGGGGGTTCTTTGTCTACTGTTGTTGATATTGCTGGTTTGTTCATTGAGCAAGGGCCTATCGTTCAAATTAAGTCGACTGGTGTTAAAAAAGAGGTTCTTTTTGATAGAGACCCAAAGATTGAATGGGATGGACCACTAGTGATTATGGTTAATAGTTTTTCAGCTTCTGCTTCTGAGATTTTGGCGGCAGCCATTCAAGATTATAAAAGAGGAATTATCATTGGTAGTAAGCAAACTTATGGAAAAGGAACGGTACAAAATGTTATTGATCTAAACCAGTTTGTTCGTAATAGTGCAGTGGGTGATTTGGGTGCGTTGAAAACAACTACTCAGAAATTTTATAGAATTAATGGTGGTTCCACGCAGTTGGACGGTGTTAGTAGTGATGTGGTGATGCCAGATCGTTATGCATACTTGAAAATGGGAGAACGTGATGTGGAAAATGCAATGCCTTGGGATAAAATTGATGCTGCAAATTATACTGTTTGGAATAAAAATGCCAATTTTGATCAAGCGATAGCCAATAGTAAAAATAGGATTGCTGGTAACGCACAATTTCAATTGATTGAAGAAAATGCAAAATGGATTGATAGTAGAAGTGAAGAGAATACTTATAGCTTGAATATTGATAAATTTAAAAAGGCACAAAACGACCTTGAAGAGAAAGCGAAGAAATACAAACCAATCTCTCAGTATAATAGTAAACTGCGTTTTTCATCCTTGCCTTATGAGGTGGCGCAAATGGAAAAAGACAATGTATTGAAGGAGAAAAGAGATCGTTGGCATGAAGGATTGGCCAAAGATATTTATGTTGAAGAAGCATTAAATGTCTTGGACGATTTACAATCAAAAACAGTAGTTAAGAAAACGACTCCAACTAGTTTGAAAAAAGATAAACTAGTTAAGTCTTAAATCAAATCTAATTGAAATTAAGAAAGGGTTTAACTTTAGAAATTAAAGTTGAACCCTTTTTTAATGATACGATACAGTAAAATATAGAAAAAAATGAAGAATATTACTTTGAAAACAGTTCTTTTGATAATCATAGGTTTAAGTCTGTCTTGTAAGATGGATGATAAAGGTGTAAATGGAGTTGTGGAGCAGTTAAATGGGCAAGAGCAAATAATTGGAAGGGATGTGAATAAAACAGGATCAAATGCGGTTGATTTTGATTATTTGCCTTCATCTACTACTGGTCAGATTGTAAAACATTCTTATTATACCTTGTCGTATAAAGAAGAAGCAGAACAAGCGGAGTGGCTGGCTTATGAATTAAAGAAAGAGTATGTAAAAAACAGCGATTTTAAACGTCCTTATTTTAATGTTGATCCAAAGGTTAAAACAGGTTCGGCTGATTGGCGCAATTACAAACAAAGTGGATATGACAAAGGCCATCTGTGCCCTGCTGCTGATATGGAGTTTAGTAAAGAGGCGTATACTGATACTTTTTTCACCTCAAATATTTCACCTCAAAACCATGATTTTAATGGTGGTATTTGGAATCGATTGGAGCAAAAAGTGCGTTATTGGGCTTCTAGATACGATGGTGTTTATGTTGTTACAGGGGGCGTGCTTAATAAAACTTATAAATCTATCGGTACCGAGAAAGTGGTTGTGCCAGAGTATTTTTATAAAATAATACTAGATGAATACAATGGTAAGTACAAAATGATTGCTTTTTTAATTCCTAATAAAAAAAGTAATGAGCCTTTGTATACGTACGTGGTATCTGTTGATAGCCTAGAGCAAATGACGGGTGTAGATTTCTTTCCCCAGCTAGAAGATCAATTAGAAACCACTTTAGAAAAACAAAAAGATATTAAATCTTGGGTTTTTAATTAATGTAACCTCTACCATTCGTTGACTTTGTTGGCATCCATTTTTAAAAATATGAAAAGTAGTATGGTGAATCCCCATAGTCCTGATCCTCCATACGAGAAGAAGGGTAGGGGTACTCCGATAGTTGGGAATATACCAATAACCATGGCTATGTTTACAAAGAAATGGGTGAATAAAATACCTGCTACACAATAGCCATACACGCGGCTAAAGATTGTTTTTTGTCTTTCGGCAAGGTAAATGACACGCAAGAACAGGCCTACGAATAAGGCGATAACCGCTAGAGATCCTGCAAATCCCCATTCTTCTCCTACAGTCGTGAAGATGTAATCTGTATGTTGTTCTGGTACAAATCCTCCTTTGGTTTGCGTGCCTTCTAGGAAACCTTTTCCGATCCATCCTCCAGATCCAATAGCTATCTCAGATTGATTTGTATTATATCCAATTCCTTTTAAGTCGACTGTTTTACCAAGTAAAATGTTGAAGCGGTCGCGATGATGCTGTTTGAATACGTTTTCAAATACGTAGTTTACAGATAATACAAATACAGATATAACGACAAACAATATGCTGCTTAGTACAATATTTCGGTCGGCAATTCTAGATTTTATATGTATTAATACAATTACTAACAAAGCGATCAGAATTACATATTGCGGTTCTAAAACTAAGGTTAATACAAACAGTAAAATGGTTGTGAATCCTGTCCAAACATACCATGCAGGTAAGCCTTCTCTATATAAAACTATTATGAAAACACTGTAAATAAGGGCGCTTCCTGGATCGGGTTGTGGTAAAATTAGCATTACGGGCAAAAATACAATGGCTAGCGCTTGTATTTGCCTGTTGACATCTTTTAGGTTTATTTGGGAATCACTTAAATATTTAGCTAACGCTAATGAAGTTGCGGCTTTGGCAAATTCAGATGGTTGTATAGTGAAACTACCTATGGCATACCAACAGCGTTGTCCGGCAATCGTTTTTCCAAAAAGAAATAGACCTACTAATGAGAGTAAGGCTACTCCAAAAATAATACTGGCGTATTTTTCATAAAATTTCCCATCAATAGCAAGTATGATAAAGATCAAAGGGATTGTCAATAAAATGAAAATAAGCTGCTTTTCATAGGTACCTTCTGTAGACGATAATGATGACGAGTAGATGTTTAACCATCCCATGATCACTAAGACGCTATAGATGATGACACAGGTCCAATCCAGATTTTTCTTTATGCTTTGGTTTTTCATTTGAAACGAATCTCTTGTTAGTTTTCTATTGTTAGGTTGGCTACCGGTGGAGCTGTTTCTATTACTTTGCTTTTGACAGTGTCTTTTTTCGGACTAGTTTCAATTGCGTTTGCATCTTTCATTCCTCCAAGTTTGGCGTAGCGATCTCTTAAACTTCGTTCTAAGATTTTTTTCTCTAGGTCGGTTCTGGTAATCTTTTTGCGCAAATATTTTTCAATCATTAAACTGGCAATAGGCCCCGCGATTGCGTTACCATAGCCTCCGTTTTCAACTAAAATGGCGATGGCTATTTTTGGATTGTCTTTTGGTGCAAAAGCCACAAAAATAGAGTGATCCTCTAGTTTTACACGTTTTCCGTTAATTTTGGCGAAGTTCTCTGCAGTTCCTGTTTTTCCGCAAATGTCAATTCCGGGTACTCCTAGTCCTCTTGCGGTTCCTAGATTGTAAACGTCAAATAGTCCGCTAATCATTGGTTTGAAAAACTTTTTATCAATAGTTGTTTGGTGTTTTTCTGTGAACTTTGGATCAATATTGGTTCCTTTAATTTTCTTAATGATGTGAGGAGTGTAGTAATATCCTTCATTCGCTACTGTAGCCATCATGTTAGCAAGTTGTATAGGTGTCATTAAAACTTCTCCTTGACCGATTGAGTTAGATACAATGGTTGTACTTCTCCATCCGCCGTTTGGATATATTTTTTTGTATGTTTTAGAATCGGGAATATTCCCTCTTTTTCCCGTTGGTAAATCGTATCCCATGAAATCTCCTAAACCAAAGCTTTTTACGTGTTTGCTCCATACATCTACAGCATAAGCTGGTTTTGCATATTTGTTAATCGTACGCATGTAAACGTTGGCAAAGTAGGTGTTACAGGAATTGTAAATACCGTTGTGGAGGTTGTGTGGGCCAAAACCGTGACACTTCATAAATCGACCTCTTGCGTAACTAAAACCATGATGACACATAAAAGTTGTTTGTTCGTCTACAACACCTTCTTGAAGTCCTATTAATCCAGTTAAAATTTTAAATGGTGAACCAGGGGGATATTCGGCAAGCAAGCCTCTATCGTATAGTGGTTTTGCGATAGAATCGCGGTACAACAAAGTATAGTTTGTAGAACGCTGTCTTCCTACTAATATAGATGGGTCATAAGACGGTGCGGTTACTAACGCTAGAATTTCTCCCGTTCTAGGTTCTATGGCAACAATTCCACCTCTTTTATTGATCATTAATTGTTCTCCGTATTTTTGAAGTTCAGCATCTAATGTTAGGTTGATGTCTTCTCCTTGTACAGCTATTGTATCGTATTTCCCGTCTTTGTAAGATCCTATTTCGCGGTTGTACTTGTCTTTTTGGAAGTATTTCACTCCTTTTATACCACGTAATACGCTTTCATAGCTTTCCTCAACACCTTGTTTTCCTATTAAGTCTCCGCTGTTGTAGTAAGGGTTTTTGGCTATTAATTTGTCGTTGACTTGTGTGATAAAGCCAAAAATATTAGCTCCAAAATCTACTTCATAGTCGCGTAAGGAACGCTTTTGAAAATAGAAACCTTCAAATTTTCTTATCTTTTCTTGAAAGGCAGCAAATTCACTTTTGTTCAATTGTGGTAAAAACACAGAGGGCAAGCGAGGGCTGTATACCTTTGCTTTAGCAATTTTTTTGATAAAATCCTCTTTAGTAATTTTAAGTAGTTGGCAAAATTCTAGTGTGTCTATGTTTTTTAGTTCTCTTGGAATAACCATGATGTCATATGACGCTTGATTGGCAACCAGCAATTTACCGTATCTGTCGTAGATGTATCCACGTTCTGGGTAATCGTATTTTATTTTAATGGCGTTGTTTTCCGATTTTAGTTTGAAAGTATCATTGATTACTTGCAAATAAAATATACGGATCACTAGCAATAATGCTGCAACAATAATTAAAGAAGGCAGCAATAATTTTCTCATCGTTTGTTTGGCTTAATAAGGTAAATGATAATAATACAACTAATAATGGTAAATACGGAACTTAATAAAGATCGGATTAAAATGTCCCAAAAAAAGCTAACTTGAAAAGCTTCTAGTAAAAACATGGTCGAATGATGGATGACAACTGAGAGTAATATAAGTGAAAATCGCTCAGGGGTTAAAGCATCGTTTATTTTTATGGTTTGATATTCATAACTGACTCCAAAAGAAAATTTGAACAGTAGAGGTCTCATGAATGCTAAAACAATGCAGGCTGTGGCATGTATTCCGCCAGAGTTCAAAAAGAAGTCCATCGTAAGGCCAAGTAAAAAACTTGCCGCAAGAAGACCTGATTTGTTACCGTTAACAGGGTATAGAATTATGAATAAAATATAAGGCAATGGAAGGATAAACCCCAGAAAACTCATACTGTTAAATATAAGGATTTGAACGCTTAATAACAAAATAAATCGAGAAATGTTGACTAACAAGGTGCTATTCATCTTTCGTTGTTTTTTCTAGATTAATTAGTTCTTCTCTATTTTTGCTTTTGATGATGTAAACATGTCCTAGGTTAGTCATGTCGTTGAACAACTTCACGTTAATGGTGTAATAGTGGGTTTGATCGTCTATTTCAATTTTGTCAATTGTACCAATGTTGATGTTTTCGGGGAAAATTACAGATTGTCCTCCCGTAACAATGGTGTCTCCTTTTCTAATGGCTGCTAATCGCGGTACATCTATCAATTGTACAAATCCAGTGCTTTTACCATTCCAAATTAAAGAACCAAAGTGGTTTGATTTCTTGATTTTGGCATTGATTTGCGATTTTACATTCAGGATGCTAATTACCGTAGAATAATTAGGCGATGTGTTGTCTATGATTCCTACTATTCCTAGATTGTTTACCACTCCCATGTCTGGTTTGATACCTTGAAGTGAACCCGAGTTTAAGGTTAGGAAATTTTCGTGAACGTTGTAGGAATTATGAATGACTTTAGAAACTACAATATCATCTGGAAGTGTGTTCTTAAGGTTTTTAAATTTTAAGATCGAAGTTGAATCTACTGTTTTGAATAAAATGCTTTTCAAACGAGCGTTTTCAAGTGCTAAAGCTTCATTTTGTGATTGTAAATTAAAATATTCCCTTACTTCATTGATTTGTTCGTAAACCCCGCCACTAACAAAATTAGCCGAAGTTATGACTTTGCTTTTGTGGAATGAGTGTGATTGTATCGTAAGGAAAAACGAAATGCTTAATAACAGCAAAAACAGTAGTCTATTACTGTTTTTGAATATAAAATTAAATATTTGCTGCATTTCTCGATTAATTATAGTGTTTCAGACTTGTTATTTCATTAAACTTTAAAATGATTTTTAGAGTTTAATGAAATAATTCATCTAGAATAGTCTTATTTTATTAGGATGCTTTTAAACTTAGTGATGTTTTTAAGAGCCATTCCTGTACCGCGTACTACTGCACGTAAAGGATCTTCGGCAATGTAAACAGGTAAGTCTGTTTTTTGCGAAATTCTTTTGTCAAGACCTCTTAACATAGATCCTCCACCTGCAAGGTAGATTCCAGTGTTGTAGATATCTGCTGCTAATTCAGGAGGAGTCTGTGATAATGTTTCCATTACAGCATCTTCAATTCTTTGAATTGATTTGTCTAATGCTTTAGCAATTTCTCTATAAGAAACTTCAACTTGTTTTGGTTTTCCGGTCAATAAATCTCTACCTTGAACAGACATGTCTTCTGGAGCAGATTCTAAATCTTCGATCGCAGCACCAATTTGAATTTTTATTTTTTCGGCAGTACTTTCTCCTACAAAAAGATTGTGTTGTGTACGCATGTAATATACGATGTCATTTGTAAAAACGTCACCGGCAATCTTAACCGATTTGTCACAAACAATTCCGCCTAATGCAATCACAGCAATCTCTGTAGTTCCACCACCGATATCTACAATCATGTTTCCTTTTGGTTGCATGATGTCAATACCAATACCGATAGCAGCTGCCATTGGTTCGTGTATCAAGTATACTTCTTTTCCGTTTACTCTTTCACAAGATTCTTTAACGGCACGCATTTCAACTTCGGTAATTCCAGAAGGAATACATACTACCATACGCAAAGCAGGAGTAAACATTCTCTTTTTTAATGCTGGTATGCTTTTAATAAACATACTAATCATTTTCTCAGAAGCATCAAAGTCGGCTATTACACCATCCTTTAAAGGCCTTATGGTCTTAATGTTTTCATGTGTTTTTCCCTGCATCAAGTTGGCTTCTTTACCAACAGCAATTATCTTCCCAGAAATTCTATCTCTGGCAACAATTGAAGGGCTGTCAATTACTACTTTATCATTATGTATGATCAAAGTATTTGCGGTTCCAAGGTCTATCGCGATATCCTCAGTCATGAAATCAAAAAATCCCATAAGTTTGTCAGGGGTTTAAAAGTTAAAAAATTACGAGCACACAAAGTTATACAAATTAATGTTTAAAATGGCGTGTTCCTGTAAATACCATTGCAACTTTATTTTCATTGCAATAGTTAATGCTTAATTCGTCTTTAATTGATCCTCCAGGTTGTATCACGGCTGTGATTCCTGCATTTTTTGCAATCTCAACACAATCAGGAAATGGGAAGAAGGCGTCGCTTGCCATTGAAGCTCCGTTTAGATCAAATCCAAAGTTTTTAGCTTTTTCTATAGCTTGTACTAGTGCGTCTACTCTTGAAGTTTGTCCAGTACCTGATGAGATAAGAGTTCCGTTTTTTGCAAAAACAATAGTATTCGATTTAGTATTCTTACATACTTTTGATGCGAAAATTAAATCTTGAATTTCTTGCTCTGTTGGACTTGTAAGTGTAACGGTTTTTAGAGCTTCTTTATTGTCTGTAATATTATTTCTTTCTTGAATTAACAGTCCATTCAAACAAGTTCTTACTTGTTTCGCTGGTAAGCTTACTTCGTTTTGAATTAATATGATACGGTTTTTCTTTTCTTGTAAAATAGCTAAGGCAGCTGTATCGTAAGCGGGTGCGATAACCACTTCACAAAATAGTTTGTTGATTTCGGTTGCGGTTGCTACATCAATTGTTGTATTCGAAATTAAAACCCCTCCAAATGCTGATGTAGGATCACAAGCCAAAGCAGCGTTGTAAGCCTCGCTAATTGTGTTTCTAGAAGCTAAGCCACAAGCATTGTTGTGTTTTAAAATGGCAAATGTAGGTCCGTCAGTTTTAAATTCGTTGATTAAGTTTACGGCTGCATCTACATCAAGTAAGTTGTTGTATGATAATTCTTTTCCGTGTACTTTATTGAACATCGCTTCAAAATCGCCAAAGAAGAATCCTTTTTGATGTGGATTTTCGCCATAGCGCAATACTTGACCGTTTGAAATGCTTTCTTTGTAGATTGTTTCATCTGCATTGAAATAGTTAAATATGGCAGTATCGTAATGGGATGATGTATGAAATGCTTTTGATGCAAATAATTTTCGGTCTGCTAATGTAGTTGCTCCGTTTTGTTTTGTAATTAAATCCAAAAATGTGCCATAGTCATCAACAGAAGCGACGATTACAGTGTCTTTGAAATTTTTTGCAGCAGCACGAATTAATGAAATTCCACCAATATCAATTTTTTCGATAATATCAGCTTCAGTTGCTCCTGATGCTACTGTTTTTTCAAAAGGGTATAAATCAACAATTACTAAGTCAATTTGCGGAATATTAAATTCTTCCATTTGTTGTACATCACTTTCATTGTCTTGACGATTCAAGATTCCTCCAAAAACTTTTGGATGTAAAGTTTTAACTCTTCCTCCTAAAATTGATGGGTATGAAGTAACGTCTTCTACTGGAACTACAGGGATTCCTAGGTTTTTAATAAAATCTTCTGTTCCTCCTGTTGAATAAAGTGTAACATTTTGACTATTTAATAGTCTTACAATTGGTTCAAGGCCTTCTTTTGAAAAGACAGAAATTAATGCAGATTGAATTGTTTTTGTTGTGTTCATGTGTAGTTATAGTTATAAAGTGCAAAAATAGTTTTTTAATGTGAAAATTGGACTATTTGAAAATGAGATTATTTGGAAAATAATGACTTTTTTGTGCAAAACACTAAATGTGTTAGCTGTAATTTGAACGAATATTCATTTCATTAGGTTTTTGAATTTAATTTATAGAATTTTACTTTAATAGAAAATATACCATTATGCTAGTTTATCTACGATTATTAAAAGAGAGTTTTGGTTTTGCGATCAATGCGTTAACAAACAATAAGTTAAGAACGCTTTTGTCTTTGCTTGGTGTGACTATCGGTATATTGTCGATTATCGCGGTTTTGGCAGCTGTTGATTCTTTAGATCGAAAAATAACCAAAGATTTAAGTAGCTTAGATAAAAACACGATTTATTTAATGCGTTTCTCTTTTGGTCCGTCTGAGATACCGCAATGGAAAAGAGAGCAGTTCCCTAATGTTAAATTTGATGAATATACTTATTTGAAAGGGTCGTTAACGAATACTGATCAAGTAGCGTATCAATTATTTGTCAAAAGGGAATCTATAAAATATGAGTCAAAGCTGGTGAGCGATGTAAACGTGGTGCCGGTTTCTAGCGAGTTTATTGATATACAAGGTCTGGAATTTGAGCAAGGGCGTTTTTATAACGAGTCTGAATCTAATTCTGGTACTGCGGTGATTGTATTGGGTTATGAGATAGCCGAAGGTCTTTTTGGGAGTACTAATGCTTTAGGAAAGAATATTCGTTTGTATGGACAACGTTTCACTGTGATTGGTGTATTAAAAAAACAAGGTGCAGGTGTTTTTGGAGATAGTAATGATACTTCTGTTTTCTTACCTGTCAATTTTTTAAGAAGATTGTACGGTGATAATAATGATACAATGACGCCGGTGATTTTATTAAAACCAAACAAAGGTGTAGATATGGATGCCTACAAAGCTGAAGTGACTTATAAATTACGAAGTATTAGAGGAGTGAAAGCGGGTGAAATTGATAATTTTTTTATTAATGTATTGTCTGGATTTACAGATCTTATTGATGGAATTATAGGGCAAATGAATGTTGTAGGTTGGATTATTAGTGGGTTTTCGTTGCTGGTGGGTGGTTTTGGAATCGCTAATATTATGTTTGTTTCGGTAAAAGAACGTACGAACTTGATTGGTATTCAAAAATCATTAGGGGCTAAAAATAGATTTATCTTATTCCAATTCTTATTTGAGGCAGTAATTCTGTCGGTAATTGGGGGTATTATTGGTTTGGTTCTAGTGTGGATTATTTCAATTATATTAACACAGGCTCTTGATTTTGAATTTGTATTGAGCATGGGAAATGTGTTCTTAGGAACTGGATTGGCGGCGTTAATCGGTTTGATTTCGGGCATATTGCCAGCGATCACAGCTTCAAAATTAGATCCGGTAGAGGCAATTCGAACGGGAATGTAAAAGTAGAAAGTAGCGTAGCGGTATAAAAAAAATTCCCACCTTGTAGAGATGGGAATTTTTTTGTCTTTAAAAGTTTCAAAACTATCGAATAGGATTGTTTTGAATTAAATCGATATACAAGTTGATTTTGTCTTTCAATTCTTTTCTAGCCGTTATAAAGTCTAGGAAGCCGTGCTCTAGTAAGAACTCAGCGGTTTGAAAACCTTCTGGTAAATCTTTTCCTGTCGTGTCTTTTACTACTCGTGGTCCTGCAAATCCAATTAAGGCTCCAGGCTCACCAATGTTAATATCTCCAAGCATGGCGTAAGATGCGGTTGTTCCTCCTGTTGTAGGGTCTGTGCATAATGAGATATACGGTAGTTTAGCCTCGGATAATTGTGCTAGTTTTACAGATGTTTTAGCTAATTGCATTAAAGAATAAGCGGCTTCCATCATTCTTGCTCCACCTGATTTTGAGATCATTACAAATGGTAGTTTCTTTTTGATCGCGTGATCAATTCCTCTAGCAATTTTCTCTCCTACTACTGCACCCATAGATCCACCAATAAAAGCAAAATCCATACAGCAAATAACAATGTCTTTACCTTTTGATTTTCCAACTCCTGTACGTACAGCGTCTTTTAGTTTGGTTTTTTCCATAACGTCTTTTAATCGATCTGCATATTTTTTTGTATCAACAAAATGCAAAGGATCTTTTGAAGTTAAGTTTTTGTCTAGTTCAACAAACTCATTGTTGTCAAATAAGATTTCGAAATAAGTAGCACTACCTATTCTAACATGAAAACCATCCTCAGGACTTACAAATAAATTGCGTTCTAGCTCATCGGCATCAATAATTTTTCCTGTTGGAGATTTATACCAAAGTCCTTTAGGGACATCCATTTTGTCTTCGGTAGCAGTAGTAATTCCTTTTTCTTTTCTTTTAAACCAAGCCATAAATTTCTTTTTTATTTGTTTAAGGTTTCAAGTTTCAAGTTTTTAACTTGAAACCTTAAACTTAAAACTTTTAATTATAGTGTATTCACATTATTTAAGTCAGCAAACGCTTGTTCCAGTCTGGCATTGAAAGTAACTTCACTTTCACGCAACCATTTTCTTGGATCGTAGTATTTTTTATTTGGTACATCAGCGCCATCAGGGTTTCCAATTTGAGTTTTTAAGTACTCTAGATTTTTAACCATATAGTCACGGATACCCTCTGTAAATGCAAATTGCAAGTCAGTATCAATATTCATTTTTATTACACCGTAGCTAATTCCTTCTCTAATTTCTTCTAGAGTAGATCCTGATCCACCGTGGAATACGAAATCAACTGGATTGTGTCCTGTGTTGAATTTGTTTTGAACGAAATCTTGAGAATTTTTTAAGATTTTCGGAGTTAATTTTACGTTTCCTGGTTTGTAAACACCGTGTACGTTTCCAAAAGCAGCAGCAATTGTAAACTTAGGGCTTACTTTCATTAGTTCTTCGTAAGCATAAGCAACCTCTTCTGGTTGAGTGTATAATTTAGAGCTATCCACATCAGAGTTGTCAACACCATCTTCTTCACCACCTGTAATTCCAAGTTCGATTTCTAATGTCATTCCCATTTTGCTCATTCTAGCTAAGTATCCTTTGCAAATTTCGATGTTTTCTTCGATTGGCTCTTCTGATAAGTCAATCATATGCGAACTAAATAATGGTTTTCCAGTTGCAGCAAAATGTTTTTCTGATGCATCTAATAATCCATCGATCCAAGGCAAAAGTTTTTTGGCACAGTGATCCGTATGTAAAATTACTGTAGCTCCGTATGCTTCGGCCATTGTATGAATGTGTAATGCTCCAGCGATTCCACCAGCGATAGCTGATTTCTCTTCGGCATTAGAAAGTCCTTTTCCAGCATTAAACTGAGCTCCTCCATTTGAAAATTGGATAATTACTGGAGCATTTAATTTGGCTGCAGTCTCAAGAACGCCATTTATCGTGTTTGAACCAGTAACATTCACTGCAGGTAAAGCAAATCCTTTTTCTTTTGCATAATTGAAAATTTCTTGTACTTGATCTCCTGTAGCGACTCCCGGTTTGATGTTATGTGCCATTGTTAATTTGTTTTAGTTGTTTTTTTAGTTTTTAGTTTAAGACAGCAAAAATAAGAATTAATTAGCATTAGAACGGGTAATTTATTCCAAAATTTAAAACAGTGTTCGCAAAATTGTACTCTTGGAACCATTTTTTACCCGATTCATTGGCGGGATTATAGGTTTTAAAACCAAAATCAAAACGGATAACAAAGAAGCTTAAATCGTATCTTAATCCAAATCCGGATCCTAACGCAAGGTCTTTTAGGCTTTTAAAGCCGGAAAAAACGGAAGCTTCATCTGTAACATTGTCATACACATTCCAGATGTTTCCGGCATCTGCAAATAAAGCCCCTTTTAAGTCTCCTAAAATTTTAAATCGAAATTCACCACTTAAGGAGATTTTCATGTTCGCTTCGTTAAAATCGTTGGTTGCTCCACTGCTTCCTGGCCCTAGGCTGTAGGCTTGCCAAGCCCTATTGTCATTCGATCCTCCAGAGAAATAACTTCGGGAAAAGGGAACGTTGTCTGAGTTGCCAAAAGGGATGGCAATACCAAAAAAGGTACGTACTGCCAACACTTTTTCCTTGGTTAAATCCCAGTGTTTGATGTAATCAAATTCGGTTTTTATGTATTCTGAGTATTCTAAATTGAAAAGTTCGTAGTTGCCGTCGGCATTTTTAGGAAGCTTTGCAGCATTCGAAACTAACGATAATAAAGACCCTGCCGATTCGATTTTTGTTCGAAACAAATAAAAAGTATTGTCTTGTAAGTCAGTTTTGGTTGTTTTGCTAAAGCTAAAGCTAGTGGCTAAAATAAAGTCGTTTTCGGTTAGTCTAACTCTACGTTCTTCGATGCTTTTTACAGATTTATAGTCGGTATCTGTAGACGTTAATGCTGTAAGGTCGTTCAACACGTCAGATGTAAATCCTTTTGTCCCTGTCTCAATAATTAAATCTTTGTCAGTAAGATTATTGAAGTAAGTGTCGTTTGTATTGTAGGTTTTTCCAATAGTGTTGAGCGCATCATAGGAAGAGCTGTATACATTGAAGTAGTTTTTCTTGTTTAAGTTTCTTACAAACTGTGCGTTGAATAGATCAAAACGGGCAGTGTTATTTTTTTTAGGGGTCCAGTTGTAGCTAAAAGATCCTGTAAAGTTTTCCTTGTCTAAACCAATGTTGGTTTGTCTAGCAAAACCCACGGCCATTAAAGTAGATGGAATCATACTTTTTGGGATTATTTTTTCGGTCGAAAAAGGCATCAGTATCCTAGGGAAGTTCAGTTTTAGGTCGACTCCATATTCGGATACATTAAAAAATTGATTGTTCGGATTGGCTAAATCTTTAGAGGAGCCAATGTTTCCACGTCCTGAAATAGACAATGTTTCGGCGCCATTAAATACATTTCTAATTGTTAATTGCGGACTAAATGCAATTCCGATGTCTTGAATGTTGGAGTGTGTGACATCAAAGGAAGCTCCAAAACTATATTTTTTTCTAGGAGTCAGATAGACTTTGGCGATCAATGAAGTATTTGTGCTGTCTCTTTTATCTACTTCATATTGAATACTTGGATAGGTAAAAATCTTTAAATTGTTTAAGTAGCGTGTTGTTAGTACGGTTTTACTATCGGCAAAAAGGGATCCTTTTGTTATGAAAATACCGTCAGTTATTGCTTGTGGTTTGTACTTAAGTTTGTTACGGCTATAAAGATTGAAGTTTTTATAGGTGATGCTGTCGGTGATTTTTTGATGATTAGTGTTGGGTGCATAATCAGTAAAAATATTAACATCACTTATTTTGTATATTTTAAAAGGTGCGGTTTTTGTTGAATCTTTGTCTTGGTAGGAGTAATCGTTGATAATTAAGTTTACTGCTGCTTGGTTTACTTTGTTGATAGTGTCAATATCAAATGTAACATAGGTAGGTTGAAAGTAATACACGCCATTGTTTCTAAAATGCGTGGTGATGCGATTTTTTTCTTCGTCAAAATCGATTGTTTTGTATTGCTGGCCTTTTTTTAATAAGGTGTTTACTTGATTTGTTGTGTACAAAGAATCTAGAGCAGGTGTGGAAATGGTTGTTTTTATAGAGTCTAATAAGTAAGCTGGTCCGGTCGTGATGGTATAATTGATTGCTCCTCTTTTCGGTTTGATGGAGTCTAGAGTAGAGGAAGCTTGTATATTAAAATAGCCGTTGTTAAAGTAATAGTATTTTAAACGTTGTAATGTTTTTAAGGTCTTCGTGCTGTCAATAATTACGGGCGGTTCACCTGTTTTTTTTAAGAATTCATGGATTCCTTTGTACCAAAATGATTGTCCTAAACGGTCAACTTGCTTAGCTGATAGCCATTTTGACTTTCGTTCGTATTTACCTGGATGATTCGTGAATTTTGCTTGATAAGTAGAGTCTGGGTTTAAATTGGCTAAATTGTATAAGTTCAATCGCAATCTGTACCCTAACAAGGTGCTGTTGGATTTTTGATACAGTTGTGTAAAGACGTTTTCATCCGTGATGGATTTGCCATTTACTATAATTTTATTTTTAGTAAGCAGTTTTTTTCCTTCAGGAACTCTTTTTTCGGCATTGCAGGCAATTAAAAATATTGCAATTAGAATAAATGCTGTTATTTTTGTAGAAATTTGTTTCAAGTGTTCTGTCATTATTTAATTCAAAAGTACATATTTTTATGGTTAGTAAAAACCAAATAAAACTTATAACTAGTTTACAGCAAAAAAAGTATCGAATAGTCAATCAATTATTCTTTGCCGAAGGCGTAAAAGTAATTCAAGAATTGCTTAAATCTAAGTTTGAGTTAGAACACTTATATACAACTCAAAATGATTTTGACGAGGTAAGTATTGCCCGAAAAACACTGATTCATGAGAATGATTTGAAGAAGATTAGTGCATTGGCTACACCTAATACTTGTTTAGGAGTTTTTAAAATCCCAGCCGAAAGAAAGGTTGAAAATACAGGTTTGATCATAGCGCTAGACAGTATTCGTGACCCTGGAAATATGGGGACTATTATGCGTTTGTGCGATTGGTTTGGGGTGAATCAAATTGTTTGTTCGAAGGAAACTGTTGATATTTATAATCCTAAAGTGGTCCAGGCAACGATGGGTTCTATTACAAGAGTTAATGTGAGTTATTTGGATTTGAATGTCTATATAAAAGAGGCAACTTTGCCTATTTATGGAACTTTTATGGATGGCGCAAATGTGTACAAAACTAGTTTGCCCCAAGAAGGAATTATTATAATGGGTAATGAGGCTAATGGTATTTCTGAGGTACTAGAAAAACAGGTTAAAAACAGATTGGCAATTCCTCGTTTTGGAGCACTTAAAGAAACGGAGAGTTTAAATGTGGCTACAGCAACTGGTGTCATTCTTAGTGAATTCCGAAGGTCTTTGTAGTGAAAAGATAGCGTGATTTTTTTTAATGAAAAGTAAAATTAATTAAAATAGCTCTACTTTTTAATGATTCAATATTACTGGTCCATGGGCTATTAGGGTCTTTGTCTCGGATCAACTCGTCATTAATTCCAAAAGAGCCGCGCACCGAAGGAGAGAAGATGAAATATTCCGAAAATATATCGACACCAAAACCTACTTCATAGCTTGCGTTCCAGGCTTTTACTCTAAATTTTTGCTCGGCGTTATCGTCTTTTAATTTTGCATTACTAGATAGGTTTAAGGTTGTTGCAAGACCACCTACTAGGTAAGGACGGATGTTTCCTGTACGCAATGACGAGAATTTTACTAAGAACGGAAAATGGATGTAAGTACTTGCTATCTCTCGTTTTCGATCTAGATCTGTGCTGAAACCAGGGAAATACATTTCTCTTTTTGAAACATATAAACCAGGCTCAAATCGCAAGCTTATGTATTCTTGTAGTTTTAGATCGGCTACGATTCCTACGTTGAAACCGGTAGCTCGTTTCACTAATATATCTGGAGTATCCGTCTTGTAGTCTATCTTAAAATCAAAATTATTTAAACCCAAGTAAAAACCGTAATACACTCTAGATTTTTGAAAATTTTCTAGATTGATTATGGGATCTTTGCTAAACATACTTTTTCTAAACTGCGAATTGCCCTGAAAGGATAAAGCAAGAAATATAATGAGGACAACTTTTTTCATAGTATTCGAATAACTAACGTATTATTTTTTAGATGCAGAGTAAATTGTAGCTACTCCAAATGTTTGCGGCATGGCCTTCACATCTATAAACCCAGTTTTTCTTAAAATATTGTTTAAAGCTTCTCCATATGGGAAAGAAGCAGCAGATTCTGATAAATATCCATAAGCAACATCATCCTTTGAAAATAGTTTTCCTATTAATGGTAGTATGTTTTTACTGTAAAAATTATATCCTTGTTTGTAGGGAGTCTTGTCTGGAACCGAAGTTTCTAAGATGACAAATACGCCGTTAGGTTTTAATACACGTAATATCTCGGATAGTCCTTTTTCAAGTGTTTCAAAATTTCTTACCCCAAATGCTACGGTTATTGCATCAAAATAATTATCGTCAAAAGGCATGTTTTCTGAATCTCCCAAAACCATTTCGATTCTATTTGAAAGTTTTTTGTCGGCTATTTTTTTAACTCCTACTTCAAGCATTCCAGCCGAAATGTCTAAACCAATAATTTTATTAGCTTTTGTTTGTGCCATTAAAATAGCCAGGTCACCGGTTCCAGTTGCGATATCTAGAATAACTTCGGGCTGAGATTGGTTGACGATTGCAAGTACTTTTTTACGCCATTTGACATCTATTCCAAAAGAAATCACGCGATTTAAGTTGTCGTAATTTCCTGAGATAGTATCAAACATTTGAGCTACTTGTTCTTTTTTGCCTAAATCGGAATCTTTATATGGAGTTATGTTTTTTGACATTTTTAATTTTTGACAAATATAATACAATCTAAATTGAACTGGAATCTAGTTTCTTAAATAGTAAGAATAAATATGTATTAAGGCAAAGATTTAACGATTGTCTAATAGGTCTCTTTGCTTTGCAGTAAAAAATAATTGAAATATCACTAAAAGTGGGTATTGTGTGCGCCGTTTTTAATGTCGAATTTTACCAAGAATTAAAATATAGATTTTATCAATGATTAAAATGGGATTTATGATTCAAATCAAGTGGTTGCTTTTTGCGTTGGTCATTTCACTTGTTCTTGTTAGCTTTTTTGATGGTGCCGTTCTTAGGAATAGCGATATGTTTACAGCGCAAAATACGTTCTTAGGATTAAATTTGTTTTTGGAAATTTTAATTTTCTTTGTCTTTAGTACCTTCGTGGTATTTGGTATTAAGGGCTTTTTTGAGATGTACTCTCAAAAAACATCAAATGTTATTATCCTCGTTTCGGGGGTATTATTAACTTTTGTAATTTTTTTATTATCTTATCAGATATTGTTTCAAGAGTGAATCGTTTATCCCAATCATTGATTAAAAAGGAAACACCCCAATTGGGGTGTTTTTATTTTTTAGTAAAAGTTTGATAGGTGTAATCGTATTGGTGTTTTTCGTCTTTGTTGTGAAATTCACTAGTTGTTAATTCCCAGTTGTTGCGATCTATTTCCGGAAAAAAAGCATCGGCTTCAAAGCTGTGATGAACGAGAGTGAGTTCTATAGTGTCTGCATATGCCAATCCTAGTTCATATATTTGACCACCACCAATAATAAAAGTCGTCTGGTCCTTGGGGCAAATAGCAATTGCTTTTTCCATACTACTTACTACAATGCAACCTTCTGGAGCATAATCTTTTTGTCTACTTATAACTACGTGCGTTCTATTTGGTAAAGGTTTAGGGAAGCTTTCAAATGTTTTTCGACCCATAATAATATAGTGTCCAGATGTGAGTGCTTTAAATCTTTTAAAATCATTTGGCAAGTGCCACACGAGTTCATTGTCTTTTCCTAAGGCATTGTTTTCTGCAGCTGCCGCAATCATTGTGATCATTTTATAGTGCTATTTAGGGTTTGTCTTCTTTTATTTGGGCGGTTAGCTCTTCAATTTTCTTTTGCTGTAAAGTAACTAATCTGTTTATTTGATCTCGTTCCCAGTTTTTGTTCATAAAACGATCTGTGATAAATACTTTTATAAAGTGCAATAGAAATAGGAAAAACCAAATGGTGATAATCCATATATACCAAGTGGTACTAATGCCTAATTCGAATATTTTGGTGGCTATAAACAGAAATAAACTTGCCAAGAATAAAACAACAAAATGAAAATACAGCCTCTTTTTTTGTTTTAATCTTCTACGGGCATATTCATATAGTTCGTGTTGTTCTCTTTCCATAAGTTTAAATTTAGTTGTTAAAGATAAAATTTAAAATCTAAAGACACTATTCCGCTTTGATAATATTTATTAAGAAAACGTTTTCTGTTTTTTATATAAAAATTAAAGTTTGAAAAAATGATAATTCATTTATAATTTAACATAGTTTAAGGTATAGTCTTAAAACTTGATTTGAATGGTTATAAGTTCATTTGAATTTGTTTACTTTGTTACATAATATTAAAAATGAAATAGTTATGTCTATCAAGAAGCAATTTGTAAAATCAAAACCAGTGTGTAAAGTTACTTTTTCTGTAGCGGCCAAGGATGCTAGTCAAGCAGCTGTTGTTGGTGATTTTAATAATTGGAATCCAGAGGAAGGTGCTTTAAGTAAATTAAAAAACGGGACTTTTAAGGGTGTTTTTAGTGTGGATAAAGACGCAGCTTATGAGTTTAAATATGTAATTGACGGTGCGTTTGTAAATGAGCCCGAAGCGGATTCTTTCAAATGGAATGAATTTGCAGGAGCAGAAAATAGTGTTTTAGAGGTTTAGGCTTCTGAAACATTTTTTTTATACAGCAACACTTCCTTTGATCAATGGATGAGGATCGTAACCTTCCAGTGTGAAATCGTTAAAATCAAATTCAAATAGGTCTTTAATCGCTGGATTTAAGATCATTTTTGGTAGTGGTTTTGGTTCACGTGACAGTTGTAATTCTAATTGTTCAAAGTGGTTGTTGTAAATGTGCGCGTCACCAAAAGTGTGGATGAATTCTCCTGCTTCAAGATCGCATACTTGTGCAATCATCATTGTTAGTAATGCGTAGGACGCTATGTTAAATGGAACTCCTAGAAAAATATCGGCGCTACGTTGGTACAATTGGCACGAAAGTTTACCATTCGATACATAAAATTGAAAGAAGGCATGACAAGGAGGTAGTGCAGCTTTATTGTTGGCTACGTTTTCTTCAAATGATTTTGTGGTATCAGGCAATACAGAAGGGTTCCAGGCCGAAACAATCATTCTTCTGCTGTTAGGATTGGTTTTTAGCTCCGTGATTAGATCTTTAATTTGGTCAATCTCTTCACTATTCCAGTTGCGCCATTGGTGACCATAGACCGGACCCAAGTCGCCGTTGTCATCTGCCCACGCATCCCAAATTTTTACGCCGTTATCTTGTAAGTATTTAATGTTAGTGTCTCCTTTTAGGAACCATAATAGTTCATAAATGATCGACTTTAAGTGTAGCTTTTTGGTAGTAACCATTGGGAATCCTTCGCTTAGATCAAAACGCATTTGGTGTCCAAAAACACTTTTTGTTCCTGTTCCAGTTCGGTCTCCTTTTTGGCAACCATTTTCCATTACATGTTGCACTAAGTCTAAATACTGTTTCATTTTAAATAAGGGTTAATCGGTGCTATTTCTAGATAATTGATTGCAATGAATGTTACGATTCTCTTTTCGAAATTTCGTCTCTTATATTTGCAGCTTTCTCATAGTCTTCTTGTTCTACCGCTTGCTCTAGTAATTCGGTTAATTCTTGTAAGCTATGTTTGATATAGGTTCTACTAGATTGTTGATTGTCATCTTCGTTGCCAAAAGTTTCTGGATTAGAAAGTATGTCGTCAATATCTTGAGAGTCTTGATCAGTATCTTGCTGATTGGTTTTTAAATGAATTCCGGCTTTGTCAAGAATGTTTTTATAGGTAAATATTGGTGCATTAAAACGAAGCGCCAATGCAATTGCATCGGATGTTCTAGCGTCAATAATCTCTTCAATTTTATCTCTTTCGCAGATAATACTTGAATAAAAAACACCATCTACTAGCTTATGAATGATGACTTGTTTTACAACAATATCAAATCGTTCTGCAAAGTTTTTAAATAGATCGTGTGTTAAAGGACGGGGTGGTTTTATTTCTTTTTCTAGTGCAATTGCTATTGATTGCGCTTCGAAAGCCCCTATTACAATGGGTAGTTTTCTTTCGCCGTCAACTTCGTTCAAAATTAAAGCGTAAGCTCCATTTTGTGTTTGGCTGTATGAAATTCCTTTAATGGATAATTTTACTAAGCTCATAATTGCTGAAATGATTAGTACTTCGTACTTATTTAGTGATTGGGAATTGATTTTAATTACAGTGCAATTTTACTAAAAAAATAGGACACAAAAAAACTGCCTGATTACAAAGATACAATTATCTTGTGTCAGGCAGCTTATTTATTAAAGATTAAAGTGCTATTATGATTGGTGCGCTTTGAATGCTTTTAGTTTTTCTATTAATTGAGGTACGATTTCAAACGCATCTCCTACTATTCCGTAATCAGCTACTTTAAAGAAAGGTGCTTCAGGGTCGCTGTTGATCACAACTTTAACCTTAGAAGAGCTAATTCCTGCAATGTGCTGGATTGCTCCAGAAATTCCTATTGCGATATACAAGTTAGTAGCAACAGGTTTTCCTGTTTGTCCTACGTGTTCGCTATGAGGTCTCCATCCTAAATCGGATACTGGTTTTGAACAAGCGGTTGCAGCTCCAAGAACTGTTGCTAGTTCTTCTACCATTCCCCAGTTTTCTGGTCCTTTTAATCCACGTCCTGCAGATACTACAATGTCTGCGTCTGCAATAGATACTTTTCCAGATACTTT
Organism: Flavobacterium muglaense; assembly: GCF_014305155.1. Lineage (GTDB taxonomy): Bacteria > Bacteroidota > Bacteroidia > Flavobacteriales > Flavobacteriaceae > Flavobacterium > Flavobacterium muglaense. The sequence goes on along the minus strand of NZ_JACRUK010000004.1, from coordinate 16,067 downwards.
TTCTACTGATGCTACTTTTACTCCAAAATCGGCATCACTTATAGATGGCGCAAAGTCTTCTTCGGTTAGTGTAGATGGTGTTTCAAAAATACCGTACGAGTTTTTAGCAAGTCCTAATACTTTTACATCTGTAGTTATTTCAGTAATGTTAAAAGCTTTGTTTGAAAAAGCATTTCTTTTTACTTGAAAAGGCGCTGTGCTTACAGGAAGTCCAACAACATTTGAAGCGTAACCAGCGTCTAGTCCAACTGCAACAAGTGATGATAAGTAAATACTATCTGTCGTTGACGAAAGTAAAATTACCTTTGAAGCTTCTTTTTGTGCAGCTTGTTTAATAGCATCGGCATAAGCCTTAGCTGTAAAACCGTTTAATTTGTCATTGCTTACTTTTAATACTTTGTCTACTCCGTATTTAGCAAGTTCGGATACGTCTCCGGCATTAATTGTAAGGGCTGTTACTGTTGTTCCTAATGTTTCAGCTACTTTTTTTGCATATGAAGCCAATTCAAAAGCTACTTTTTTGAATTTTCCTTCTGCTGATTCTGCATATATTAATATTGACATGATTTATTTGTTTAAAGTTTAAAGTTCCAGGTGTAAAGTTTGTCACTGTACACTGAATACTGTACACTGATTTCTAGATTACTTTGGCTTCGTTGTGTAATAAGTTGATTAACTCATCTAAATTATCTGCAGAAACTAATTTTACTGCCGACTTAGCTGCTGGTTTTTCAAACTTCACTGCTTTAGTTGTCGCAGCAACATCTGTAGGCTCTACAACTGCAAGCGCTTTTGTTCTTGCTGTCATGATTCCTCTCATATTAGGAATACGTAAATCTTTTTCTTCAACTAGTCCTTTTTGACCACCAATGATTAATGGTAAAGTAGTAGTAACGGTTTCTTTTCCACCGTCAATTTCACGTACAGCAGTTACATTTGTACCATCAACTGTAATATCAGTACAAGAATTAAGGAAGTTGTATCCTAGGATTCCTGCAATCATACCAGGAACCATTCCACCGTTATAGTCTAATGATTCTTTACCAGCAATGATTAAGTCATAACCTCCTGTTTTAATTACTTCGGCTAATTGCTTGGCAACAAAAAATCCGTCAGTTGGATTAGCGTTGATACGAATCGCTTCATTAGCACCTATAGCAAGTGCTTTTCTCAAAGTAGGTTCGGTTTCTGGACCACCAACATTGATAACAGTAACTGTTGCTCCTTGTTTTTCTTGGAACCAAATTGCACGTGTTAACCCGAATTCATCATTTGGATTAATTACGTATTGAACGCCGTTGGTATCGAATTCTGAGTCGCCATTGACGAAATTAATTTTCGAAGTAGTATCAGGAACGTGGCTGATGCAAACTAATATTTTCATGGTTGTATGTTTTTATTTCTTAATTTCTTTTACAAATTTAAAATAATAATTTGAATAATATACTATGCGTGCATAATATTTTTTGTTAAACTATTACGTTTTCGTGTTCGGATTAGTAAAGCATTAGTGTTTGAAATTAGTTAAACTGTGAAAAGATATAACAAATTACTTAAAATAACATAGCATTATTTTGTTGTAATTTTGCTTTTAATGATTTTAAATATTTATTTTTGCTTTTCGAAAAATACACTGATACAATATCAAATATGAGAACGATACAATTTAGAGAGGCCATTTGCGAAGCAATGAGCGAGGAAATGCGTCATGATGAGTCTATTTATTTAATGGGTGAAGAAGTTGCTGAATACAATGGTGCATACAAAGCATCTAAAGGTATGTTAGCTGAGTTTGGAGAAAAAAGAGTTATTGATACTCCAATTGCAGAACTTGGTTTTACAGGTATTGCTGTAGGATCAGCAATGAATGGTTGTAGACCAATTGTGGAATACATGACTTTCAATTTCTGTTTAGTAGGTATTGATCAAATTATAAATAATGCTGCCAAAATGCGTCAAATGACGGGAGGACAATTTAATGTACCTATCGTTTTTCGTGGACCAACTGCTTCGGCAGGACAATTGGGGGCAACACACTCTCAAGCTTTAGAAAACTGGTTTGCTAATACGCCTGGCCTTAAAGTGGTAGTTCCATCTACTGTTTATGATGCCAAAGGTTTATTGAAAGCAGCTATTCGTGATAATGACCCAGTTATTTTCATGGAATCAGAGCAAATGTATGGTGACAAAGGAGAAGTTCCTGAAGGAGAATACACTATTCCTCTAGGAGTTGCTGATATTAAACGTGAAGGTACTGATGTAACAATTGTTTCTTTTGGTAAAATCATCAAAGAAGCTCATATCGCTGCTGAAGAATTGGCTAAAGAAGGAATCTCTTGTGAGATTGTAGATTTAAGAACGGTTCGTCCATTAGATTATGATACTGTTTTAGCTTCGGTTAGAAAAACAAATAGATTAGTAGTTCTTGAAGAGGCTTGGCCTTTTGCAAGTGTTGCTTCAGAGATTACTTATGTGGTGCAAGAACGTGCTTTTGACTTTCTTGATGCGCCTATCCAAAGAATTACAACTGCTGATACTCCAGCTCCTTATTCTCCAGTTTTACTGAAAGAATGGTTGCCAAATGCTGATGATGTTATCAAAGCGGTTAAAAAAGTAATGTATAAAAAATAATACATTTCTAAATTATACTATAAAGGCTTCATCATGCGTTAGTGTGATGAAGTTTTTTTTTAAAGTTAAATTATGAAGAAGATACTCTTGTTTTTATTGTTGTTTACAACTGTTTTGAATGCTCAAACTAAAGTGAGCGGAATCATTGTTGATAAAAGCAATCAACCTGTGCCATTTGCAAATGTCCTTTTTAAGGATTCTAATATTGGTGTATTGTCAAATGAAGACGGTCGCTTTTATATTGAAGCAGCACAAAATTATACAACATTAATTATCACGTCTGTAGGCTATTCGGACAAGGAAATCAGTTTGCCTAAATTGGTGAACTACGATTTTAAAGTGCAAATAAGTGAAGCCGAAAGTTTGAAAGAGGTGGTGATTTTTACCGGAAAAACCTCTAAAAAAGACAATCCGGCACTTGATATTTTGAGGAAAATTTGGGAAAGAAAACGTAAAAACGGTCTTTCGAAATTTGAACAATATCAAATGGAAAAGTACGAGAAGGTTGAGTTTGATATGAATACTATTGATAGTGCCTTCATGAAAAATAAAATTTTCAAAGGCATGGAGTTCATTTTTAATCATGTCGATACTTCCAATGTTACTGGAAAAACCTATTTACCTATTTTTATAAACGAGTCTTTGTACGATGTGTATGGAAATAACAAAATCAATAAGGTAAAAGAAAAAATTAAAGCCAATAAGAACTCCGGTTTTAGTGATAATCAACAAATTTTATCCTTTGTAAAAGATTTGTATTCAGACTATGATATTTACAACAATCACCTTACTTTTTTTGATAAAAGCTTTACAAGTCCTTTGTCTAAAACCGGGATTGACACGTATAACTATATTTTAAGAGACAGTGCTTATATTGATAAGAAATGGTGCTACAATATTATATTTTATCCTAGACGTAAAAATGAACTAACCTTTAAAGGTGATTTTTGGGTGAATGACAGCACTTTTGCCATCAAGAAAATTAATATGGCAGTTACAAAAAGCGCTAATATTAACTGGGTGAAAGATATTTATATCGAACAAGAATTTGAAGTGCAAAACGATTCGGTGTTTCTATTGACTAGAGATTATATGATGTCTGATTTTGCTTTGAATAAAAAAGACGAGTCAAAAGGGGTGTATGGTAAACGAACTACTTTGTATCAAAATCATAAATTTAATATAGAAAAACCTACTGCATTTTATAGGGAAGAGGTTAATTATATTGATAATGACGTCTATAATAAATCCGAAGAGTATTGGGACGAAAATAGATTTGAGAACCTGAATAAGGACGAAAAAGGGGTTTATAAAATGTTAGATACCTTACAAACCGTTAAGAAGTTTCAAAATTTGTACAACTTGGTTTCTATTCTTGGAAGCGGTTACATACAAAAAGGGCATTTTGATTATGGGCCTATTTTTTCAACTTTTGGTTATAATGTAGTCGAGGGTGTACGCTTGCGTGTAGGTGGTCGAACGTATTTTGGGCCAAACGATACTTGGCGTTTGCAAGGATATACAGCTTATGGTTTTGGAGATGATAAGTTTAAATACGGATTGTCTGGAAAATGGATGGTCGATAAGAAAAGAAGAATCATCCTATCGGGAGGAAATAGACGCGATATCGAACAAATTGGGGCTAGTTTAACTAGTACTAATGATGTTCTTGGACGTAGTTTTGCGTCATCATCGGTGTTTTCAACAGGAAGTAATGGGAAGTTGACTAATATCAACTTGACCAATGTAGGGATCGAGATGGAACCAGTTAAAAATTTGACGTTTCAAGCGGGCTTTTCATACCGTACATTAGAGTCGGCTTCTTCGTTATTTAGTTTGGATTATTATACAGATCCTAGTTTTACAACTATAAAGAGTGATGTGAAACAATCTGAAGTTAATTTTCAAGTAGAGTATACGCCTAATAGAAAAACAATTGGCTACGGTGTTGAACGTTCTAATGTGGATAGTCCTTTTAGCCGTTTTTATGTGAATTACAGTCATGGTTTTAAAGGATTGTTGAATAGTGATTTTAAATACGATAAGATTCAGCTGTACTACAAGCAACCTATTATTATTGGGCCTTTAGGGAAGTCGAATGTTATTGTGGAGCTTGGAAAAACCTTTGGTACAATACCGCTTGGTTTGATGAGTGTTATTCCAGGGAATCAAACCTATTTTACAATAGAAAACACTTTTAGTAACCTTAATTTCTATGAGTTTGTAACTGATCAGTATGCTACTTTGCAATGGGAACATAACTTTGGTGGGCGACTTTTTTCAAGAATACCGTTTATGCGAAAACTGAATTGGAGAGAGATTGTAGGAGCAAGGAGTGTTTATGGCACCATATCAGATGCTAATAGAGCCATCAATGCATCAGGCTTAACCTATATGGCTCCAGAGAAAATGTACTGGGAGTATAGCGCCGGAATTGGGAATATTTTTAAAGTATTTCGCATTGATTTAGCTTGGAGAGGGAATTATTTGAATACGCCAGACACACAGCGTTTTTCTGTAAAAGGATCATTTGGGTTTTATTTTTAATCGAATTTGGTTCTTCTATTCTCTTTTTGGTATACGGAAATATATAAAAAACAGGATTTGTTGCGGTTTTTTATTCGAAATGGATTTAGAAAACCAAAGTAATTTTGGCGAAAGCCTTACTGTTTTAAGTGGGTAGCAGCTGCTTTATCTTGTTGTGAGATAGTTTACTATGATGAAAAACAGGTGTTTGTTGCACAAAATGCAATGCTTTTGTTTTCTTGTGTTTTAAGGGTGATATTTCTTGTGATAAATGGGTTTTTATCTTACTTTTGCTCACGCATAAATTGAATTTAAGACAATATAATAATATGACTGCAGATAAAATAACAACTTTCGATGTTTTAATCGAAATTCCAAGAGGAAGTAGAAATAAATATGAGTACGATTTCGAAATAAAAAGAATGCGTTTCGATAGAATGTTGTTCTCTTCGATGATGTATCCAGCGGATTATGGTTTCATTCCAGAAACTTTAGCTTTAGACGGAGATCCACTTGATGTTTTGGTTTTAGTAAATGAACCAACTTTTCCTGGATGTGTGATGGAAGTAAAGCCAATTGGAGTTTTCCATATGGCAGATGATAAAGGACCAGATGAAAAAGTAATCTGTGTACCAGTTTCTGATCCAATTTGGAATTCATTGAATGACTTGTCTGACATGAATCCACACTTAGTAAAAGAAATTGAACACTTCTTTCAAGTGTACAAAGATCTTGAAAACAAAACTGTTGATGTAGGTGGATGGGGAGATGTTAATGAAGCCTATGACATTATCAAGAAATGTACAGAGCGTTTTAATGCAATTCCAAACAAACCAGAAGGATTATTTGGAATTAAATAATTTCAACCTTTATATTTTATAAAAAAAGCAATATTCTACCAAGAGTATTGCTTTTTTTATTTAAATTCGTTGGTATAGTATTGATTATTAACCAAAACCAAAACGAATTTATGAATACAATTATGATTTATTTGCCAATAGTCATGGCATTCGTCGGACTTCTGTTTATGTTTTTTAAAAGAGCTTGGGTGCTAAAACAAGATCCTGGTGATGGGAAAATGAAAGAGATTTCAGATTACATCTACGAAGGTGCATTAGCATTTCTTAAAGCGGAGTATAGGTTATTGACTTTTTTTGTAATAGGAGCTAGTATTGCACTAGCTGGGGTTTCTTATTTTGTGCCCACCACTAATATTTTGATAGTGGTTGCTTTTGTTTTTGGTGCTTTTTTCTCGGCTCTTGCTGGAAATATGGGTATGAAAATCGCAACCAAAACCAATGTTAGAACAACCCAAGCGGCACGTACAAGTTTGCCACAGGCTTTAAAAGTCTCTTTTGGTGGTGGAACGGTAATGGGTCTGGGTGTAGCCGGTTTGGCTGTGCTGGGATTGACTTCTTTTTTTATAATCTTTTTTCATTATTTTATGAATGGTACTTGGACTTCTACTGAAGACATGACCATTGTTCTTGAAACGCTTGCCGGTTTTTCATTGGGAGCCGAATCTATTGCTCTTTTTGCCCGTGTAGGTGGAGGTATTTACACTAAAGCTGCCGATGTAGGTGCTGATTTAGTTGGGAAAGTCGAAGCAGGAATTCCGGAAGATGATCCTCGTAACCCAGCCACTATTGCAGATAATGTAGGGGATAATGTAGGGGATGTAGCGGGAATGGGAGCGGATTTATTTGGTTCTTATGTTGCGACTGTTTTGGCAGCTATGGTTCTAGGGAATTATGTGATTAAAGACATGGGCGGGAAAATTGAAGATGCTTTTGGCGGAATCGGTCCAATATTGCTACCCATGGCAATTGCCGGATTCGGAATATTGTTTTCGATAATTGGAACCATGTTAGTTAAAATTACGGATGATAATGCTAAGGAAGCACAGGTGCAAAAAGCGTTGAATATAGGGAATTGGGTTTCCATAGGTTTGACCACGATTGCTTGTTATTTTTTAGTTCAATATATGTTGCCTACCACTATGAAGATGGAGTTTTTTGGTGAAGGAATTCAAGACATTTCTTCCATGAGAGTATTCTATGCAACCATTGTAGGTTTAGTGGTAGGTGCAAGCATCTCATCAGTTACAGAATATTACACCGGATTAGGTACAAAACCAGTAATGGCCATTGTTCAAAAATCAAGCACTGGTGCTGGAACTAATGTGATTGCAGGTTTAGCAACGGGAATGATTTCTACTTTTCCTACCGTTATTTTGTTTGCAGCAGCGATCTGGTCTTCGTATGCTTTTGCAGGATTTTACGGGGTGGCATTGGCGGCTTCGGCTATGATGGCTACTACTGCAATGCAACTTGCAATTGATGCGTTTGGTCCTATATCTGATAATGCAGGTGGAATTGCCGAAATGAGTGAATTGCCTAAAGAAGTGCGCACACGTACTGATATCTTAGATTCTGTTGGGAATACTACTGCGGCAACAGGTAAGGGATTTGCAATCGCATCTGCAGCATTGACTTCTTTGGCTTTGTTTGCGGCTTATGTAACCTTTACAGGTATCGATGGAATAAATATTTTTAAAGCGCCCGTTTTGGCTATGTTGTTTGTAGGTGGAATGATTCCTGTAGTTTTCTCGGCTTTGGCTATGAATTCCGTAGGGAAAGCAGCGATGGATATGGTGTATGAAGTGCGTCGTCAGTTCAAAGAAATCCCAGGAATTATGGAAGGAACGGGTAAGCCTGAGTATGCAAAATGTGTAGATATTTCGACTAAGGCCGCTTTACGCGAAATGATGTTACCGGGTATTTTGACTATTGGTTTCCCGATAGCGATTGTATTGCTAGGTAAATTAGTCTACGCAGATAACAACCAATTAATAGCCGAGATGCTTGGGGGTTATATGGCGGGAGTAACGGTTTCGGGGGTATTGTGGGCTGTTTTTCAAAACAATGCTGGTGGTGCTTGGGATAATGCTAAGAAATCATTCGAAGCTGGTGTTATGATCAATGGCGAAATGACCTATAAAGGGTCTGAGGCACATAAAGCTGCTGTGACTGGAGATACAGTTGGAGATCCGTTTAAAGATACTTCTGGTCCATCAATGAATATATTGATCAAGTTAACTTGTTTGATTGGATTAGTGATGGCCCCTATTTTAGGAAATGGCAGCGCAACGATTACAGATGGTGCATGTTGCTCAAAAGTAAAAATGGCTGGTGCATCAATGGAGGCAACTGGCTGCGATATGAGTAAATGTGCTACAATGACTAAGGAAGAATGTGTCAAAATGTGTGATGAGGTAGGTTGCTCACCTGAACAAAAAGAGAAATGTCTAGCTCATTATGATAAAGATGGTCAGTTTTTAAACCAAAGAACAGATTGTTTTGATACTTCTAAATACAGTAAAAACAGTGTTGATGTAAGTGTTTCTACAAGTAATGGAAAAACGGTTGGTAAAATAACCAAAAACGTGAATGGTAAAGTAACCACCAAAGTTTTTGAAGGATCCGAAAGTGAAGTTCAGGCTAAACTTGATGCCGAAAAATAATTCATTTAAGACATCAGTAGAAATGCCTCGCAATCTAGTATTGCGAGGCATTTTTTTATTCAGCCAAGAAATAGATCACATTGGCACTTTATAATTGGTCAAGATAGTTGTTTAAGTCTTGGTCTTTGCTTAGTTGTAGTTTTTGCTTCAAGCGGTATTTGTTCATCCGTATGCTAGAGGGTTCTACATGAAGTAGTTTTGACATTTGTTTGGTTGTCAGGTTTAGTTTTAAATAGGAACAGTATTTGAGATCTAATTGTGTTAGTTTATTATCGCTTTGTTGCTGTAATCGCGATATAAATTCGGGATCAATTTCTTTAATATCTGTTTTTAAGGTAGCGAAATCTTTGTCAAGTCTGATTTCTTCGTTTATTATTCGGGTTAGATTTTGGATTGTTTTTTGGTCCAATTTGTCGGTACCAAATTCCGCTTTCATGTTGTGCAGTAGTTCTTTTTTTCGCTCTACTTGCACAGATTCAGCTAATAATTCTTTTTGTAATTGCTTTTTTTCTGCCAAGATCAATCTTTGCTCTGTTTCTAATAGTGCTGCTTTTAGATTGGTTTCTTCGGTTTTTATTTCTAGTACTTTTTGTTGTTGGATAGAATACTTTAGTTTGTAATTATAAGAAACAAATAAAAGTATAAGCGCTATAAATAGTGAGATCGCAATACCTACGTATATGTACTTTTGGTAGGTTATGGCTTTGTTTTTATCGTCTAATAATTTGATCTGATCTTGTTTTTTGGTTAGCTCATATTTGGCATCAAGAAGTTGGTTGCTTCTTTGGAGATTTTCTTCGCTAGATAAGGTGTAGCTTTCTACATATAACTCGTAGTAAGTAAGTGCTTGTGCTTGGTCATTTTTCTTTTTGTAAAATTGTGATAAAGCATAATAGATTTTAGATTGTAAATCGGGTTGTTTTACGGAGTAGCTTTCGATTTTGGCTTTCGATTGCAATAATAGAGCTTCAATTTTTGAGTTGTTATTATCCATATCGGCTAGCTGTGAAAGCAAGCCAAGGCAGTTTATAATGATTCCTTCGTGTTTTGTTGCTAATCCGTTTTTTAAAGCAAGTGTTGCGTACAGGTCTACCGAATCCTTAGCGGCAGGCATGTACAATTGGTACAAATGTACCGCAGTGTTGAGTTGTAGTATGGCAAGCTGACTTTGAAGAATGATCTTGTTTTTATTTTGTTTGAATACACTAATTCCTTTCCGAAACGCAATTAGGGTGGAGTCAATTTTTGGATTTTTGTTTTTATTGAGATCATAAAATGAAGTTCCTTTAGCTTGCCAAGCTAAGGTGATTTGTTGCGGATCATTTGATTTAATAGCAGCACTCAAGCAGTGATTTGCGTATTTATTTTCTAATAATAAATCATGTTTTGAGGCATAATAACCGTAGATTTTATAATAAATGTTGCTCAGTAAAAGATTGTTGTTGGTTTTTTCGGCATATTGTAATGACTTGAAGTAGTACGGTAGAATATTTGGATTGTTTAAAACGTCTAGTCCTTTGGCTTTGAAGTAATAAGCATTAGCTAGATCTTCTGGTTTTTTTGTCTTCAAGGCAATAGTTAGTAGGTTTTCTATCGCATTGTTCATATCAGTGTACTGGTTATTAATCCTGTAGATGTCTACAGCAATTTTGAGTATTTGGATTTTGACGCTATCTTTTAAGCTAACATTTTGTTGGTGTAAGGCTTCGTTCACTAACGCAAGGCTTCTTGAATGCTCCTTGAATTTGATAGCTTCAGCAAGTTGTGCTTTATGTAGGTAATGGACTTGGGTATTTTTGCTTGAATTGGTAACTTTAGTTTGTAGTTCAGTAATAAGGGTTTGCTGACTAAAGCCCAATTGCCAGATCAGAATACTTACTAGAATGTAAACTGTTTTTATACTTTTTTTCATTTGCTAAAAATAGCTAAAAAAATAATCGCTTTCTTTTTTTATTCGATCCTCTTTTTTTTCATCTCACTGGTTATAATTATCTGTTTACTAGCAGCTTGTGTTTTTGCGTATATGATTTGTTGCTTTGTGGATGTGTGTTGTAGACACTTTGTAGACACTGTTTTTAACAAGATTAGTAGGTATACATGTACATTTGGTTTGTATTGATTTAACACAATCAACCATGAACAACAAAACAGTTGCTATCGTTTCTTACATCACCATTATCGGATGGTTAATTTCTTATTTCTCTTATAAAGACAGAACACCAAAGAGCGCATTGGTAAACTATCACTTAAAGCAATCTTTAGGTGTGGCCTGCGTAGGGTTGATTGTTGGTGTAGCAATTAATGTCATTGCTTTGATTGTTCCAGCACTTGCCAGTGTACTTTCATTGATTAGTTTATTGGTTTTGGTTTTATGGATCTTCGGAATTATAAATGCAATGAATGAAGTTGAAAAGCCTGTTCCGGTTATTGGAGCAATATTCGAAAATAAGTTTGGTTTTATTAAGTAGTTTTTTTTGAGTAGAGAGATATATGTGCCGTTTTGACGTGCAGCTTTAAGGGCAATTTCAGTTGTAGTTGAGCAGCATTATATATTGATTTTTCAAAACGCTACTAAATAGCTATAGGTAACATTTTTATTTAGTGTTACAGAATAGCTTGTAATGACGAAAAAATCTTGTAGAAATATGAAATTACCATTTATAGAAATTATCGAGGCCACTACTCCTGATCCAAATTTACTGATGTGGAAGTATGAAGATGAGGATAAGGAAATAAAAAATGGGGCTAAGCTGATTGTAAGGGAATCTCAAGTTGCTATTTTTTTGAACGATGGACAGCTTGCTGATGTGTTTAAACCAGGTTTGCATGCGTTGTCTACAGAGAATATTCCTATTTTAAGTAGTTTAAGAGGTTGGAAGTACGGTTTTAATAGTCCGTATAAAGCGGATGTTTACTTTGTGAATACACGCCAATTTGTTAACAATAAATGGGGGACGCCATCTCCCATATTAATGAGGGATCCAGAGTTAGGTCAAGTGAGAGTGCGGGCTTTTGGAACGTTTGACATTCAAATAAATGATTTTGCTCGTTTTTTCACACAATATGCAGCCTCCTATAACACTTTTACGATTTTTGAACTACAGCATGAATTAAGAGATTTTATTGCGCCTAAGTTTGGGGAAGTGCTAGCACAACAAAATTGGGCTGTTATTGATGTTGCAGGTAATGCTAGTGAGTTAGGGAAAAAAATAGAGCCTTTTCTCAAACCTTATTTTGATCAGTTTGGAATAGAATTGATCAGTTTTACAATTACTAGTGTCACTTTACCGGACTCCGTATTAGTACATTATGATAAAATAACCAATATGAATATGGTGGCAGACATGGATAAGTTTACCAAATTCAATACGGCATCTGCCATTGGAGAAAAAGGAACTGCTTTAAATGATGCGGCTCAAAATGCTGTGGCTATGGGAATGTTGATGAATCAAGTACAGCAACAATCGCATCAGCAGTCTCATGCTAATGATGATGTTACTGCTAAACTTCAAAAACTTAAAATACTTTTTGAAAATGAATTGATTGACGAAGCCGAATACAAAGCAAAGAAAGCTGATTTGATTGCTCAATTATAAGGTATGGAAGAGGCTGATAAAACACCGTTAAGCTTAATTGATAGATTGAAGCTTAAAGCAGTAACCCAAAAATCCTATGGAGGAGCTTTAGTGGAGCAGGAAGCTAAGCTAACTGTTCGTAATTGTCCAAATTGCGGGGCCGGTAGAGCTAAGGATGAAGGTTTGACCATTTGTGCGTACTGTGATTTTGAATTCCTATCGGTTCGGCTTACCGATGGTATTACTATAAAAAAAGAAAATAACTCTAACTGACAGTTGTATGTTTAATTTGTCTAAAAATGTAGAAATAGAAAAAGTGATTGATGAAGTCCATACAACTAAGGATCGATTTTTTGTTTTTTTACAAAAATTAGAGATAAGATTAAAGGAATTTGCCGAAGAAGCATTGCCTGAGTTGACTGATCTCAATAAAAATGATCCTGATGGTAATAAGTTGGGTTTTTATCGAATGAAGTCCTCGGTGGAAGGACAGCTTGATAGTATTGTACAAAAAGCAAGAGACGTCTTTGAGGAAAAAAAGAATTATTTTGAAGGTAAAATAGAGCATGAGCATCGCTCTCTTTATTATGATTTTAGGAATCAATGTTTGGATGGATTGCAAAAGCTTGAAATTACTCGAAATTATTACAAAAATCAAATTGAAGGGACAGATTCTCAGGATTACGAAATGGTCTACCAAGCTATTCTTGAAGAATACGATAGTATTAAAAATAATTTTAATTGTGTGCAGTGTAGTAGTCCAATACTAATTGATAAAATTTATTTTACTACCACCTATCTCAGTTGTGCAGCTTGTTTTACTCAAAATACTTTTGAACCCAGCTCTCAAACTAAACAATTAGAACATGTGGGAAGGAGTCTTGCTGAGCAAAGAACCGCTCATTTATTGCAAGAGTATAAAGAGCAATCAAAATTAGCGTCGGTTATTTTTAGTAAAAAGCATGAATTAGAGATGAGTTTAGCAGGTGAAAATCTTAAAGATGTAATAGTCCAAAAAACTAAAATTATCCAAGAACTGACAGCACAAAATGAAGCTGTCGAAAAGGAGTTACCCATTTTATATGAAAGGTATTTGCGCACTTTGTTTGATCATTGGAATGCAATTAATCCTACCATGAAAAACGAACACGAAAAATTTTACACTAGATTATTAAAAGAAAATTATTATATATAAAATTAAAGATATGAGTAATCCATTATTAGAGCCCATTCACGGTGTATCGTTGTTTGATTACGCCGCGGTTTGTGCAAAGTTAGGCGCGGGAGTTGCAGAGAATGATGTTCTAAGCGCTTTAGGAATTGAATCTGCTGTTTATGAAGAAGCATCGGCATTATGGGTAGCTAGAATGCAAGAAGATAGCACTTGGGAAGTTACTACTGAATTTGGGAAGTGTTTTGCAGAAGTAGAGAATCATCCAAAGTTAAAAGACCTCAATGCAGCGGTCACTGAAGATGGTTTAGAAAATATGGAAAAACTTAAAACGGATCGCTATTTTTACGAAGAATTATGTGGTGCTAGAATAGCAGCATACAATTATGGTTTAGATGGTGCACAGTGGACACAAGATAACTTTGGAATAAATCTTGGGGATTTTCAAATAGTGGCAATGCAATGGGCTGCTATTCAAAAAAGTGAGGTAGATGGTGATGATTTTGAGAATGTGTTGCATTTTTCAAATTACCAGCAAGAAAAAATAAAAGAGTATTCTAGCCAATTCGCAAGTGAGCAAGGTGGTAATGTAAGCGATGATATTGAATTTTAATAGTTTCAAGTTTGTTGTTAAATGCTCATTCTATTTCAAATAGAAATGCCTCGCAATTATTAAGTTGCGAGGCATTTTTTATGGTATAGTTTGAACTTTAGAAAAGTCCGTTGATTTCGGTATCGATACGATGTATAATACTACCAAGATCTTCTTGATTGTCAACAAAATTAATGTTGTCTACATCAATAATAAGTAGCTTTCCGCGATCGTAGGTGTGAATCCAAGCTTCGTAACGTTCATTCAATCGACTCAGGTAGTCAATTGAAATTGTAGATTCGTACTCGCGTCCACGTTTGTGAATTTGTCCTACTAGATTAGGAATGGAACTCCTTAAATAAATAAGTAAATCAGGTGCCTTAACGGTTGATTCCATCAGTTCAAAAAGGGAACTGTAATTCTGGAAATCACGATTAGTCATTAATCCCATAGCGTATAGATTGGGAGCAAAGATGTGTGCATCTTCATAAATCGTTCGATCTTGAATGATTTTTTTTCCGCTTTCGCGAATTTGCATCACTTGACGAAAACGACTATTCAAGAAATATATTTGTAAATTAAACGACCAACGTTCCATTTGATGATAAAAATCATCCAAATATGGATTGTCAACAACGTCTTCAAAATGGGGCTCCCATTTGAAGTGTTTGGCTAGTAAACGTGTTAATGTTGTTTTTCCTGATCCAATGTTTCCTGCTACTGCTATGTGCATTACGGTATTATGATTTTATAATTTGTAATTCCTTCTGATGTAAAAATAGATAAAATTTGGTCTTTGTAAGTGAAATATTTAAAGCTTTTTTCTAAAATTTCAATTTCATATTTTTCTTTTTTCGCAATATCTTCAATACTAATGATTGAGTTCTTCGAATAGAGGTATTGATTGTCACTGATAATTTCTATTTGATCAAATGCCGTAGTTGTTGCTATTGCTGTTATTTTTCCAAAACGATCACACGAATACCATTGGTTTTTTTTATCGATCCAGTAAAATGTAGTAAGGGTCGATTGGTAATAAAGAATGCTCTCTGGAAAGGAAGTCGAGATGGACTTGTATTCGTTTTTTAAGTAATTGTATAGGCCTATTTGCTGGTTGAAACTATTGTACACCCAAAGTTGGTTTTGAGTTGCCAGTCCGATAGCATTAGCAATAATAGGGTCTTGATTGTTCGATAAGTTTATTTTTTGAATTTCATTCAGTTGATTATCTAGGATAACCACTGCATTAAAGTTTTCGTAAAACAGGACAAGCTTTAATGGGTTTTGTAGGTCGACTTTTGTGATCTGGCCCCAAGAAACATTTTTGTATTGCCAGATGGCTGTTTGATTTTTTTTATAAAACACATTGTCTTTGATGTAGTAACTGTGATCCATACTGTCCAATCCAATGAAAACATCGGCATCTGTTTTTTGAGAGGAAACCGGAAGTGCTTTTATTAGTTGCCCTTGCGCTGTAAAATGATACAAATGGACAATAAAAAAGAGGAGGATTGTTTTTTTCATGACTAGGCTAAAATACAAAAAAATGGGATTATTTATGCAGTCTGTATAAAATTACACAATTGTTGGACTTTCGTCATGTAATTGATCGCATTTGTATATGGTTAGTAGGTGCTAATCTATTTTATTTAGCGGTTTAGATACTATGCAGTACATTTATATTTCATTTAAAAAACAGCAACAATTGTTAGGAATTGCTTTTTAAATAAAACAGTAAAGTAAGGCTTTTATACTTTTTGTGGAAATCGAATGATTTGCATTAAACTATTTGTCTTTTTTACGGTCTAATCTAATTAGTAGTAGTGGTTTGTAACAATTGCAAGGGTTGTGAGTCCAATTGAAGATCTAAAAAAAATAAAACAAAGAATCATGAATAAATAATTAGAGGTGTAAAGTTATGTACTTATTTTAATTATTTGTAATCCAATGTGTTTATGCTTCATCATCTTAATAATTAGGTTGTCAAAAATAGTTTCCTTGTATATTGACCTATTTAATCTATAACTATATTCGTCTAAATACCTTTCT
>NZ_JACRUK010000039.1 GCF_014305155.1 Flavobacterium muglaense | reverse complement strand
TATAATGGATGTTTGAAATCCTATTATAAGCGCTTTTTTAATCTCTAGAAAACGACGTTAATCAAAATATGCGTAGTATTTCAGTGCCCCAACCTGTGTTGGGGCTTTTTGTATGGGTAGTACTTACTGGATTTTGTTTTTTAAACTGCTCCAGCCACCGCCGTTATAAACATTTGTAAAACCATTAGATTTTAAAACGCTTTTTGCCGAGGCGCTTCGTATGCCAGATACGCAACAGGTAATGACAGTGGTATCTTTTTTTATTTTCGAAATGTGTTTTGTTAATTCATTCAACGGAGCGTTAATTGCTCCTTTGATGTGTCCTTGTTTGAACTCGCCAGGATTGCGAACATCAATGATGATAGCGCCTTGTTTTAGTAATTCGGAGTAGTTTACTGCAGGTCCAAGTCCGAATATTTTTTTTAAGATATTGATCATTTAATAGTGTTTTATTTTGATTTATAATAGTTTACGTCTAGCCAAGAGCCGCCATTGTAGCATTCAATTCCGTGTTGTGAAAGGAAGTGTTGTGCTTGTCCGCTTCGATTTCCTGATGCGCAACAAAGGATTAATGGGGCTTGTAGGTTTTTTAATTCCTCTATTCGTTCTGGGATTTCATTCAATGCAATGTTGACTGAGCCAGCTACATTTCCGCCCATGAATTCACCGTACGAACGTACATCTACAATTGTTCCTTGGTTTTCTTTGATTATTTGTTCTATATCCATTTTGTATTTTTTTAAGTTTTATTTTTTATTATCGAAGCAATGATCCTTGCTATTGAAGTACAAAAGTAATTCATTTTAAAAAGGCCTACAGTAACATTTGTTACATAAGCTCATAATTAGTAGTAATGGAAATTACTATTCAACTCAAAGGAAGCCTATTAATCGACTACTACCGTTTTGTTTATAAAGTACAAATAACGTTCGTCTTACGTTTAACGTCATTCACCTATATTAAAAAGAAACTCGTCTAAAACCTCCTTTGTTAGCTCGTAAAGCACTGTATATTTGCTGTATAGTTAACAACAATTGGTTTGAAATAGTTTTTATTATAATTGGTTATTATGTTAATTGAAAAATAAGTCAGTAAAATAAGTGTTCCTATAGCGACAATAGCTTGAGATAAGGATAAATCTTAGTCACACTTTGAAAAATATATAGGGCTGGCATTATGTTTCATTTTTAAATCTAAGATGTTAATCGAAAAAAACAAAGGTTAAAATCCCCAATTTAGTCTTTAAAATAAACAGTCTTTACTCTCGTAGTAAAGACTGTTTTTGTTTTATAATTTATTTGATTCGAATGTTGAGCAGTAAATCTTGTAGTATTGCTTGTCCTTCATCCCAGTTTTTCAATTGAGAGTCGGAGTTGAGGTGGCCTTTTATTCCTACGTTGCTAAAACCACTGCCCCATTTTTTTGCTAGAAAAGCAGCCCTTTCTACAGTTATATAAGGGTCGTTTGAGCTGGTTACAACTGCGGATGGAAAGGGTAGTATATCGAGCGGAATAGGAGAGAAATTCCTAGTTTCTTCAGGAGTATGTGCCGCCGAGTCTACATCGGCTGGTGCTACAAGCAATGCAGCTAGAATTTTATTTGAGTGGTTGTTTTTTGTCCAATGTGCCACTAGTGAACATGCAAGACTATGCGCAACAAGTACCACTGGCCCTTCTATTTTGTCAACAGCTTCTGATAGGTTTTCTAACCAATCGACTAATTGAGGCGTATTCCAATCCTTTTGATTTAGTTTTATTGCATCATCAAATTGTGCTAGCCAATACGTTTGCCAATGTTCTACTCCAGAATTTCCTAAACCGGGAAGTATTAATAAGGTATAGTTCATGCTTTTTTTATTAGTTCCAAAAATAGTTGTATTTATTTTTGATACTTCAAATATAATAAAAAGGCTAAGGTTGTTCTACATTTTGGATGCTGTTTGTTCCAATTGTGCTGCTAAGTCTGTTAATTGCTGGATGGTGATCGTAGGTTCAATTCCCCAAGGATCAAATACAGCGTCAGGAGTACGCTGTACCCAAGCCGATCGCATGCCGTACGCAGTTGCTCCAATCACATCAAAAGGATTGCTTGATACCAACCAAGAATTAGCAGGAGTAGATTGGGTTTCTTTATTGAAATGAGCATATACCAGCGGACTCGGTTTAAAAGTACCCACATCTTCGACACTAATAATTCCGTCAAATAATCCGGTGATATTAGCATGATTTAAAAGTGCATTAATGGCGGTTTTGCTTCCGTTTGAAAAGGCATAAAGGTGGTGTCCAGCATCCTTTAGTGCTTGTAGTGCTACTGTTACGTCATCAAAAGAGGGAAGGATAGTATATTCGTGTAACAGTATTTTTTTTTGAGTCGAACTTAAATCAGTGCCAAAAGCGTGACAACTGTAGTCTAACGCGTTTTGAGTGCAAATCGAAAAATCAGAAAACTGATTCATTAGTCCGCGTCTGAAAGAATATTCTAGTTGTTTGTTTCGCCACGTATCCATGAATGGTTTGGCTTTGTTGCCAATCATTTTTTCTAAGGTGTTAAAAACTCCCGATGTATTGATTAATGTCCCGTAAACATCAAATGCTAGTGTGTATTTCATAACTGTTTCAATTGTGTGTTCAAGATACCTATTTAAATGTAAAAAAGAATAAAGTGATACGCTTTAGTTTTTGACAAACTACTTTTGTAGGTCGGTGGGGCAGGTTGGTGTTTGTTTTTAGTTGTTAAACAGCATTTTAAAGTGTTGTATTATATGGTTCTAAGGTGTTGATTTTAGTTTTCTGTTAAAGGTGTAACGATAGTTTTTGCCCAAATATCTCCTAATCGTTGGTGCTTTTCGGTGTTTTTGATTGTTATGATTCCAATAAGTCCAAAAGGAAACAAATCAAATGGGTCCATTAAATGCCTTTTTAATACTTGACTAAAGGTTAATTGACCGTTGTTTCTAGTCAGGGATTTAGGTTGTAACCCAACAATTGAATTGCCGACAGTAGCTCCTAAAAACACTTCTATTAAAACGATAAAACCAAACCAAAAAAAGAAGGGGACTAATGCAAGTATTCCAGTGACAGTATATTCGCCCTGGGAATTTTGCGTTCCAAAAGAGAAGATAAAAACACAGAAAAAAGTAAGTATTATGGAATAATCAATTAGTCCTGCTAAAATCCGTCTTCCAAGATGTGTTTTTGTAGCCATGTTTATTTTTTTATGGTGTTTTATTATTGATTAATGCTTTTTAGTTTTTCTTTTAAATCAATGGTTTGAGAATGCTTTTTGGAAAATACAATGTTGTTAATTTTCCAGTTATTAGTGTGTACTAGAACTATTGTGTCTGTCCATTTCTCTTGGGTTGTAGTATTATTTTCAAAATCAATAGCTACGCTTGCCGTTTGACCTTTGATTGCAATATTTTTGATAGTGTAATTGGTAAATCCTTCGTACAAGCTATTGAAAACACTTCCTTCAATTAGGTTGGGTTTATCGGTAGGAGAGTCACTTTTTTTAATGCGTTCTTCATCTGCTTTTTTTATTTTTTGTGCATTTTGCAAAAGCGCAATAATATCCTTTGAAAATAAAGTAGTGTCTACCGCTTTGTTATACAAGTCTTCGGGCTTGGCATACAAGTGCATTACGGTATTTTCGATTTCTTTTTTGGCGGTTTGATCGTTATGACAAGCGGTAAATAAAACGCTCAAAAACAGCAGTATGTAAAATATATTTTTCATAATAATTTACGTTAAGTTATGGCTGAATGTCAGCTTGGCTGTATTTGGAATACGTTACAATTTGTTCGGCTAGTCGGTTTGCTAAATAGGCATTGCCATCTTTTAATTCGGTTGCAATCAAAAGAGCTTGTTCTTTATAGGTTTTTATTTTTTCGATTGTCCAATGTTGAGGTGGAGGTTGCAAATTGGTAATTCGGTCCGCCATTTTTACCGCCCATACTTCTTTGGGTAACGCTTTGATGCGTCTTAAACTATCAGCCATTTTATCGACTGCGGGAGTAGCATCGTTTTTGGATAAGGCTTGAACTGCTTGAGCGATTTGATTTCCAAACGTTACTTCAATTTCTTCAAATGTAGTTGCTGTGTCTTCAAGCACATCGTGTAATAATGCAATTTGCACGGCTATTGTAACATCAAAATTTTCAGTAGCCTGAGCTGCCATCAAGATTTCCATGGCCACATTACTGAGGTGTACCACATAAGGGATGTTGCTGCCTGTAATTAATTGGTTTTGGATCGCATGCTTTTCTGCTGCAAAGCGAATGGCTTTTTGATAAGAGGCTTGTAAATCGCTCATGTTGTTGTGTACTACATTATATTTTAATAAAAATACAGTTTTTTATACTAGTCTGTTACTATGATTTGCAGTCATAGTAGTTGGTTTTAAAAGTCGGCTTCGTATCCGTGTCCATTTTTGCCGTAAAAGATGAGCCATCGGGCCAATGAAAATACAATATGTAATTTTGATTCTATTTGATCGGGCTCTGTTTCAGGCGGACTTTCCTGTTCTCTTAAATAGTCAAGTTGATGTTCTTGAGCGATTGCATTGGCAGCAGCCATTAATCGATGGCCATAATCGAGTGTTTCATCGGCTAGTTTTGTTCCCCAAGCTTCATTTACAAGTTCTTCGCCTATAAGATCGATACAATCGACTAGAAATTGACCTCTAAAAACATTTTCGTCTTGTCCTAAGGAGATGTAGCAGGGAACTCCATCTTTTTCTTTGGCCAATGCAATTACATAAAAACCTTGATGTTCTTGCAAGAAATCAGTCAAAGGCGGTTTGTCTTCTAGTTCTTCGTATCGTTCTTTTATCCATTGGTCCGCGGCGGCATCTCTACCTACCATAGGCGCTTTGATAGTTTCGTATGTTGGGGTTTGATTTTGAAACCATTCTTGAATTAGTTCGTCTTTCGTAAGCTGTTTTTTGCCCAACATTTTATCAAAAAAACTTAATTCAGGAATGTTGTTTGAATTTACCATCTCGAAAATTTCGCGGTATCTGTTTTCAAATCCTTTCTTAGGTTTCCCCATTGGTCGCATGTCTAGTCCCATGTTCTTGTAATTTAATTGTTTTTTATATAGATATTGGAAGTGGTTGATCCCAAGCTGCTAGCTTTTTTTTCAAATCCGTATAGGCTTCAGCATTAGCGCCGCTAAGGGTTCCGACTTTATTTTCGAATGTATTAAAATAGGTTCTTGCTTTTTTGTTACCGGATATAGTAGCCATAAATAATTGATAAACAATTTTCATTTTTACATCTGTAATGCCAGGTTTTGTTTTTTCGAATGCGGCAAGGACTGTTTGTATTTGGGTAGAGTTGTATTTTTTTATGGTCCGATTCACTTCCTTAGTGCGAATAAGGACATCTTTGTCAAAAGAGAGTTTTTCAATTGTCCAGATCACGTCTTGGAATTGGAATTTTGATCCCGTAGGTAAGCTTTCGACTTGTTCGATGACTAAATGGTTTTGATTAACGGTCAATTGACAATTGACAAGCGCATCCCAAAAACCTATAATTTCAGATTTACCACATACGGCAAGTACAAACTCAGAATAGGTTGTCGGTTTACTATCCGGGTTTTTATAGCCACATAAAGCGATGGATTTGTGAGTTGATAAATGAAAAACAGTATCTGCTTTCGTACCTGCATACTTGCTGCTAGGGCAATTACAACTGTCTGATTTGGTTTGACCGTAAAAGGAACCTGCGTTTAAAAAGAACAATAATATAAGGAGGAAGATGCGTTGCATAATTGTATCTATTCGTTGTTGGCATGCATTTTTATAAATTCTTCGGTAATAGGTCCTGAGTTTTTGTCAAAATTGTAACTGTATTTATCGTCGTATCCTGTTGCGTATTGGCCTGCTTTAAATGTTTTGGGATTTGCGCCTATTATTTCCGTATCGGTATAATAAACATGTTGATTGTCTTTAATGTACTCATTACTCAAAACGACAGCCGACTTATAATCAAGTCCATCAATAATTGTTTGATTGTAAAAGTAATGCACGGCGTCTTTTCCATAATTTTCAGTGAGGGGAACAAATGATGCAGCCAGAGCGTCTTTCACAGGATAACTACTGTAGAACACTTGGTTTTTATCCTTTGACCAAGGTTTTTGTAATACTTTAAAAGTAGTAGGGTCAGCATTTAAAAGTCTGCAATCAGCAGTGCTGTAGCTTAATATAAACAGTTGGGTTTTATCTTTCCAATAGGGTTCTTTGATGCATTCAAATGTTTTTGGATCGGCATAAAGTAAAATCTTTGCATCTTTAAAAACATGGTTTTTATCTTTTCCCAGACTAAAAAGTGTGCTTTTTTTAATAGTTTCAAATGTAGCGGCATCAGCTTCTGGAAGTAGGTCACTTACCTTTTGCATAGTACCGCCATGGTACCATTTATAATAGATCTTTCCGTCTTTTTCTTCATACTTAGGTTGGCAGCTAGTGAAAAAGAAGGAAACTATTAAAAGTAGCAAACATCCGAAAATAATAAGTTTCATTTGTTATGGTTAAAGTTAGGCCGTAGTTGTTTTTTTAATGCAATGCTTTATGGTTTACTAATATAATCGATTGTAAGTCCAACTGCAAATACTACAATATATAATGTTATTGTTCCTAATAGGTAGGCTGAAAAAGCTTTGAAATAATTGCCTATTTTATTTTTTTCAAAGAAATTCGCACTTGCCCAAGTTAAGTATATAAAGCCTGTCACTCCTGCTGCAATTAATGATTGGAAGTGGAAAATACCAGCTAGGAGTGCGAAAACGGCAAAAATTAGCATAGAGATTCCAAGGATAAAACACATCATTATAAGGACTTCATAAAAGTTGTAACCGTATTTTTTAAAAAACAATTGCAACCAAATAGCAATAAAGCCGCCTAAAAGGATGTTTGAGTAACCATAGTTTGCTTGTGACCAATGCATAAAAGTGGCTACAGAAGAGTTTTCAAGTCCTTCCATTTTGACGTGTTCTTTAATATGGAAATAGTGAGCTATTAAGGTATAGATTAGTGATGTTACTATAATGAAGATGACAGGTTTTACTAATCGGTTTCTATCCTCCTTAATATAATTGCGAGTGGTTTTTCCCGGATGGATGCAAAGTTCTTTGATGGTATATAAAATGCCTCGTTCAAAATGTAAAACATGTTCGATTTCGTGAATGATATAATGACTATCGATCCTTTTAAGAATGGCTGCTTGTCCACAGTTTGGACAGTAATTTTGAGTCAATTCGGTATTGCATTTAGTACAATTCATAGGTAAAAAGCTTGTGTTAATGGGTTGTTTGTTATTTTAAAGCAGGTTTAAATGAAAAATTATAGTGGTTGTTTAGGGCTAAATTAAATGTAAATATAGATGATTTAGCTTACAATAGAAATGTTTTTGTTTATCAAAGTGATCTTGAAGTCCATTAAAAGTTACAGTTGGCCCCGGTTTAAGCTTTGGTGCTTTGCAGTTGTAAAGTGTAGGTTTTATTAGACTCATAAAGCTAAAGTGGACCAACTATGTATGTCCTTGATTTTAGTTCATGTCAAATAGATTAGGTTTTTCTAATAAGTCATTTTTTTAGATGGTAGCGATCTTGCAGGTTATTGTAAGAATGAATTGTTGTTGTGTGTGCATGAAGGATAGGAGCGGCATCTCCCGCTTTAGAAAAACAAGGCCTTTTTTTTGGCCGTAGTTTTTATTAGCGGGAATACAGCGGATAGTCTGACCGGAGGGCATGCCCAAATAAAGATGCTAAAGCGTAGGATTTTTGGAAGGATGCGTCTTATAAATGTATTGGATTTATGGAATGTTGTAAAAAAAAAGATATTTCGGTACATTTATTGTCAAAGTTTGGTTGCGTACTAGATGGATGATAGTCAGTTTTAAATTTAGGTAGAATAAAAACTTTTTTTTGATGCGGGTTTCAAATTAACCTATCTTTGCCCGCCGAACAATCGGTAGAAAAATGGTATTATGAAGTTTGATTTATTAAAAAAAGACCCGCAATCTAAAGCTAGAGCGGGAAGTATTACGACAGATCACGGTGTTATTGAAACGCCTATTTTTATGCCTGTTGGGACTGTAGCCTCGGTAAAAGGGGTGCACCAACGTGAGCTTAAACAAGATATAAACCCTGATATTATTTTGGGGAACACTTACCATTTGTATTTACGTCCTAAGACGGAAATTCTTGAAAAAGCTGGTGGATTGCATAAATTTATGAACTGGGATCGCAATATTTTGACAGATTCTGGTGGGTACCAAGTATATTCTCTGTCTTCTAATCGTAAGATCAAGGAAGAGGGAGTTAAATTTAAGTCACATATTGACGGTTCGTACCATGTGTTTACGCCAGAAAATGTAATGGAGATTCAGCGTACCATTGGGGCTGATATTATCATGGCCTTTGATGAATGCACGCCTTATCCTTGTGATTACAATTACGCAAAACGTTCTATGAAAATGACGCACCGATGGTTAGACCGTTGTGTAAAACATTTAGAGAAGGTACCTGTGAAATATGGTTACGACCAAGCTTTTTTCCCTATTGTTCAAGGGAGTTGTTATAAGGACTTGCGTAGACAATCTGCTGAATATATTGCCAATTCAAACCAAGTAGGAAATGCTATTGGTGGCTTGTCAGTAGGGGAACCTGCAGAGGAAATGTATGCCATGACGGAAGTAGTTTGCGAAATCTTGCCTGAGGACAAACCACGTTACTTAATGGGAGTAGGAACGCCTATTAATATTCTAGAAAATATTGCGCTAGGAGTAGACATGTTTGACTGTGTGATGCCTACACGTAATGCTAGAAACGGAATGTTGTTTACAGCTAATGGTACGATTAATATAAAAAATAAAAAGTGGGAAGCTGATTTTTCGCCTATTGATGAAATGGGGCACACTTTTGTAGATACGGAATATACCAAGGCTTACTTGCGTCATTTATTTGCTGCAAATGAGTATTTAGGGAAGCAAATTGCTACGATTCATAATCTAGGTTTTTACATGTGGTTGGTACGTGAGGCGAGAAAACGCATCATTGCTGGTGATTTTGTAACTTGGAAAGAGATGATGGTGAGAAATATGAACCAACGATTATAAAAAAAAATGTTTAAAGTTTGTTTAAAGAGTGCAAATCTCGTTTGATTTGTGTGTACTTTTAAACGGGGAACTTTTACGCTTTAAACCTTAAACTTTTTAAATGTTAACAATAATAGACAAATACATCTTGAAGCGATACTTAGCCACTTTTTCGGCTATGTTATTAATGTTTGTTCCTATCGGGATCATTATTGATGTTTCGGAAAAAATCAATTTCATGATTGAGAACAAAGTTCCTTTTCTTGATATTGCCGTTTATTATTACAATTTTACTATTTATTTTGCCAATAATCTTTTTCCTATTTTCTTGTTCTTATCGATTATCTGGTTCACCTCAAAGCTGGCTAATAATACGGAGATTATTGCAATCTTAAGTTCTGGTATTTCGTTTACTCGATTTTTAAGGCCCTTTATTATAGGGGCAACAATTGTGTCTTTATTTGTGCTGTTTTTAGGTTTTTCTATTGTGCCTGCGGCCAATGAGGGTTTTAATAATTTTCGATATACCTATTTAAGGACGGGTGGTAAAGAGATTATGCGCGGTGATAATACGGATGTGTACAGACAAGTAAATGATAATGAATTCTTGTATGTAAATAGTTTTAATACCGAGTCGCAAGTTGCTTTTAACTTTGCTTTAGAGCGATTTGAAAAAGATAAGTTAGTTTCTAAAATTACGGCAAGCCGTATCAAGTGGAACCCAAAAGAACGTGATTATACAATGTATGATTATACGAAAAGAACAGTGGGACCACTAGGGGATAAAATAGAAAAAAGCCCTGAAAAGAAAGCGAAGTTTAGCTTTGAACTAGAGGATTTAACTCCGGTGGTTTATATTGCCGAAACCTTGCGTTTAGACAAGTTATATTCCTTTATTGATAAAGAAAAGAAAAGAGGTTCTTCAAATATCAATGTGTATATGGTGGTTTTTTATAAAAAATTCAGCGTACCTATTTCGGCATTTATTTTGACCATTATTGCCGTTTCTGTGTCTTCTATGAAGCGCCGTGGTGGTATGGGAATGAACTTAACTATTGGGATTTCGATTGCCTTTGCCTTTGTGTTTTTTGACAAAGTATTTGGGGTACTGGCAGAGAAGTCTACTTTTTCACCTTTTTTAGCCGTTTGGTTTCCTAATATTGTATTTGGAATTCTAGGTATATTTTTACTTCGCAATGCAAAACGATAAATTTAAAAGTTATTTAAACCTGCATTTAATTGTTTTTATTTGGGGTTTTACAGCTGTATTAGGCGCGTTGCTCACCATTGCTGCCGATGCGATAGTTTGGTATAGAATGCTGCTAGCTGCCGGGTTTTTGACTGTTTTTATAGTAGTCAAAAAGAAATCTTTTAGAATTCCCTTTAAGTCTTTTCTCAAGTTAGTTTTTGTAGGCTTGCTGATTGCGATGCATTGGGTGACTTTTTTCCATGCAATTCACGTTTCGAATGTCTCTATTACATTGTCAGTTTTCTCCTTAGGTGCTTTTTTTGCCTCCATATTAGAGCCCATTTTTTATGGTCGAAAGGTGTTGTGGTACGAAGTTTTCTTTGGTCTTATTATCATAGTAGGATTAGGGCTGATCATGCAAGTCGAAGTGAATTACCTAAGCGGCATGTTGTATGCCTTAGTGTCTATTATCTTAGGAGTGTTATTTACATTGATGAATGGTAAGTTAATTGCTAGTCACGATTCGGCCGTAATAACTTTTTATGAATTTTTATCGGGTGTGTTTTTTATCTCGATTTACTTCTTGTACCAAAATAAATTTTCAGCCGACTTTTTTTATCTTAGTTCGCGCAACTGGATATTACTGTTGATTTTATCTTCCATTTGTACCGCCTATGCGTTTACGGCATCAGTTAAGGTAATGGAAAAATTGAGTCCGTACACCGTCATGT
Organism: Flavobacterium muglaense; assembly: GCF_014305155.1. Taxonomy (GTDB): domain Bacteria; phylum Bacteroidota; class Bacteroidia; order Flavobacteriales; family Flavobacteriaceae; genus Flavobacterium; species Flavobacterium muglaense. The sequence continues at coordinate 26,603 of NZ_JACRUK010000039.1, read as the reverse complement.
TAACCACAAATTTGGAGCCTGTTTACGGAATCGTTTTGGCCTATTTTATTATTGGAGGAAAAGAAAAAATGACACCATCCTTTTACGTTGGTGCAATGATAATTGTATTGACTGTTATTCTTAACGGTATCCTTAAACATCGTAAAAAAGAAGTCGTTTAAAAAAAAATAACTATTGCGATCACATAAGTGGTTGTAGTGGTTTTCACGCCAGTATAATTTGAGTTTTTTTTAACAGAAGCAACCCATTTAAATATAATACCTTTGCAAGGTTTTACTAATTAATAAACACAGCATGCAAAAACACCTGAGACTAAACGAATACAAAGTCTTATTATTTAGACTTTTACTGGCTTATATTTTTTACTTTGTCGCACGCGTTTTATTTTACTTTTACAATGCTAATTTGCTGCGAGTAGAATCAGTAAGTGACTTTATTTCTTTATGTTACTACGGGCTATCATTTGATACTACAGCAATTCTATATGTGAATTTGCTTTTTATCGTTTTCTCCATTTTCCCTATTTTAAAAAACACCAATAAAGGCTATCAAAAGTTTTTGTTCTACCTTTATTTCGGGACTAATTTATTGGCTTATGCTACTAATTTCGTCGATTTTATATACTACAAATTTACGTTTGCGAGAACCACCAGTGCGGTCATGAGCGTGTTAGAGCACGAGACGAACAAAGCAACTTTGTTTTCTAATTTTTTAGTCGAATATTGGCATGTGTGGGTATTGTTTCTTTTATGTGCGGCACTTTGGGTGTTTTTGTATAAAAAAGTATCGGTTCAGGATTTTAAACCTACGCGGTATATTCCGTATTTTAGTTTCTCAATTATCGGTTTTTTAGTAACGATTTTGTTGGTCATTGGTGGTATTCGTGGCGGTGATTTTAAAAAATCAACACGACCAATTAACCTTTTGGACGCAAGCCGTCATGTGACTAATATCGTGCATTCGGATATTGTATTAAACTCTCCTTTTGCCATTATTCGTACCTTATTTAGCAATGGTTTTGCCAAAACTAATTATGAAGGGGTAACTCAAAAAGTAATTCTTGACGAAGTAAAACCGATTAAAGAATATCATAATAATCCCAAAACAAAACCCAATGTTGTGGTTTTTATTGTAGAGAGTTACGGACGAGAATACATAGGAGCCTTTAATAAAGAGGCTAAAATCCCCAATTATAAAAGTCATGCTCCTTTTCTGGACTCGCTGGCGCAACATAGTTTGATTTTTACAAATGCTTACGCAAATGGAAGACAGTCGATTCACGGGATGTCATCTGTTCTTGCGGGAATTCCTTCGTTCAAAGACGCATTTACTTCGTCTCCCTATCCTAAACAAAAGATTGAATCTATTGTATCTGTATTAAAAGGAGAAGGCTACGATACTTCTTTTTTTCATGGTGCAGCCAATGGATCGATGGGATTCTTAGGTTTTAGTAATATTCTTGGGATTGATCATTATTATGGTAGAACAGAATTTAATGACGATTCACAATTTGATGGTTTTTGGGGGATCTGGGATGAGCCTTTCTTGCAGTATATGAAGAAAACACTAGACAAGAAGAAAAGCCCGTTTTTTGCTTCGGTTTTTACCGTAAGTTCACATGAGCCTTATATTATACCAGATAAATACAAAAACCGTTTTCACGAAGGTGGTGTGCCCATGCATAAATGTGCGGAGTATACAGACTATGCTCTAAAGCGCTTTTTTACCGAAGCCAAAAAAGAACCTTGGTTTGATAATACCATATTTGTTTTGGTGGCTGATCATTGCAATCAAATTTTTTATGATGAGTTTCACAAGCCTATCAATCGATATGCAGTTCCTATTTTAATTTACCAACCCAACAGTAAATACATTGGTGTTGATAAGGATTTAGCACAACAAATTGATATTTATCCTACCATTCTAGATATGATCGGTTATGATAAACCTTTCAGAAGTTGGGGACGTAGTTTAGTAGATAAGCAGTCTAGTGCTCCGTTTGTAATGAATTCAACCGGTACTATTTACCAGTTTTCAAGAGGGAATTACATTTGTACTTTTGATGGTAAAAATGTATTAGGGTTTTATGCTAAAAAGGATAAAGCACTGAAAAATAATCTGATAAAGAATAGAAATGCCGAAATGAACGACATTGAGTTAAATTGCAAGGCATTTATCCAAGATTATATGCAACGTGTGATTGATAAAAAGTTGACTTCTCAGTAATGCTCGGGTTACTGTAGAATTAAAATGACGCTGATTATCAAGGTGTAAGCTGTTTAAAATTTTCAATAAATTAATAATGTAACCTCGGTTTTCATCCGAAAATCCTTTTTTTTGAATGACGAATGAAGAGTTTTTAGGACTTAATTCAAAAATTAAAGGGTGCAAACGATTTAATATTTTATATTTGCAGTTCGAATAAAAATCAAAAACGCACGAATCCTATGGAATATTTAGATTTTGAGCTTCCTATAAAAGAACTAGAAGAACAGTTAGAAAAGTGTCAAGTTATTGGTCTAGAATCAGATGTTGATGTTTCAACTACTTGTAAGCAGATCAACAAGAAATTAATAGAAACCAAAAAGGATATCTATAAAAATTTAACTGCTTGGCAGCGTGTACAATTATCACGACACCCAAGTAGGCCTTATACTTTAGATCATGTTAGGGCTTTATGCGGGGATAGTTTTTTAGAACTACACGGAGATAGAGGTTTTGCCGATGATAAAGCCATGATTGGTGGTCTTGGTAAGATTGGAGGACAGTCTTTTATGATTATTGGACAACAAAAAGGATTTAATACTAAAACACGTCAATATAGAAACTTTGGGATGGCAAATCCTGAAGGATATCGTAAAGCTTTGCGATTGATGAAAATGGCAGAGAAATTTGGTATTCCTGTTTTAACGCTTATTGATACTCCGGGTGCATATCCAGGATTAGAAGCTGAAGAACGTGGGCAAGGAGAAGCAATTGCTAGAAATATTTTTGAAATGGTATTGTTAAAAGTGCCTATCATTACAATTATAGTAGGTGAAGGTGCTTCGGGTGGAGCATTAGGAATAGGGGTTGGAGATCGTGTTTACATGTTAGAAAATACTTGGTATTCGGTTATTTCACCAGAGTCATGCTCTTCTATATTATGGAAAAGTTGGGAGTACAAAGAACAAGCTGCCGAAGCTTTGAAATTGACTTCAGCTGATATGAAAAAACAAAAGTTAATTGATGATATTATCCCAGAACCATTAGGTGGTGCTCACTATGATAGAGAAACTACATTCAAGACAATGGAAGAGTATATCATGAAAGGATACAAAGAATTGAAAGACTTATCAACAGAGAAGTTAATCGCTCAAAGAATGGACAAATACAGTAAAATGGGTGAATATAAAGAGTAAGATCTTACAAATTATAATTTAATCCGAAGCCTTGCCGTTTCGGATTTTTTTTTGGTTATAAACAAAAAATACTTAATTGTAAACATTATTTTGTAATAAGTCAGTTAGTATATTTTTTAAAATTACGTTACTTTCGCTACATGGAAAACTTCAAAAACATAAACCCAATAAAGGTAGATAAAACAACAATTATAAGCCTGGAAAAAGGGAAATTGCCCCCACAAGTTTTAGAACTAGAAGAGGCTGTACTTGGAGCAATGATGATTGATAAAAAAGGGGTCGATGATGTGATCGATATTTTGCAACCCGACGCTTTTTACAAAGAAGCGCACAAACATATTTTTGAAGCCATCGTTCAGCTTTTTACAGAGACACAGCCTATTGACTTGTTAACGGTATCGGCACAATTAAAGAAAAACGCGAAGCTAGATTTGGCTGGAGGTGATTTTTATTTGATTCAGCTCACACAAAAGATATCTTCATCGGCACACATTGAATTTCACTCCCGTATCATTCTTCAAAAGTTTATCCAAAGGAGTTTAATACGTATCTCATCGGAAATCATTGAAGATTCTTATGATGACTCGGCTGATGTATTTGATTTATTAGACAAAGCGGAATCGAAGTTATACGAGGTTACGCAAGGAAATATCAAGCGAAGCTCAGAGACTGCGCAAAGTTTAGTACTGCAAGCAAAGAAACGAATTGAAGAAATCGCTGGTCAAGAAGGATTGAGTGGAGTAGCAACTGGTTTTGAAAAACTGGATAAAATTACCTCAGGATGGCAACCAAGTGATTTAATTATTATCGCGGCTAGACCAGCGATGGGAAAAACGGCATTCGTATTATCAATGGCTCGTAATATGGCAATTGACTTTGGTATGCCTGTGGCGCTGTTCTCGCTGGAGATGGCATCTGTGCAGTTAATTACGCGTTTGATTTCGTCTGAAACAGGACTGTCATCTGAAAAATTACGTACCGGTAAACTAGAAAAACACGAATGGGAACAACTAAGTACTAAAGTAAAGAACTTAGAAAAAGCACCTTTGTTTATTGATGATACACCGTCACTTTCTATTTTTGACTTAAGAGCAAAAGCAAGACGTTTGGTTTCACAACACGGAATCCGAATTATAATTGTTGATTATTTGCAGTTAATGACTGCAGGTGGAAATTCAAAAGGTGGAGGAAATCGTGAACAAGAGATCTCTACTATTTCCCGAAACTTAAAAGCGCTGGCCAAAGAGTTAAATGTACCGGTTATCGCCCTTTCGCAATTATCGCGTGCGGTAGAGACGCGTGGATCGAGTAAAAGACCTTTGCTTTCTGACCTTCGTGAATCTGGTGCGATTGAGCAAGATGCCGATATCGTATCTTTCTTATACCGTCCAGAGTATTATAAAATTGACGAATGGGATGATGACGAAGCCTCGCCTACTGCAGGGCAAGCCGAAATTATGATTGCAAAACACCGTAACGGTAGTATTGAAAACGTTCGTTTAAAATTTATAGGACACCTAGGTAAGTTTGATAATCTGGAAGATCATAGTGGTAGTTATGATGATTTACCTTCTTCGATGAATCAAGATGATAATCCATTTATTACTAAAAATCTTCCATCGGCACATGAAGCGTTTGGAAGTAATTTAAACGAAGACGACGACGACGATGATATGCCGTTTTAATACAATGAAGAAGCCTAATTTTCAGGCTTTTTTTTAGGCTCTTTTTCTCGAAGGAATAGTAAAAGTTTAATCGAAAATGGAATATTCTAGAAATAGTATCTATATATTTGATAAAAAAAATTAAATGAGTGCAAAGAGGCCTTTACTTATTCTATTCGTACTACTTTCATTTGCTGCCAAAGCATCATTTATTTTGTTGCCAATGGATGAAACCACACAACAAAATCATCTCAAAGCATATGGTGTTACTTTTTGGTCTTTAGAAAAAAGTTACAAAGCAAGTTGGCTCTTGAATTATAGAGGTGGCTCGTTTTTATTGCCGGATGCTATGGAAATTCGTAAAGAATGCCAAATTAGAGGCGTGAGTTTTGAAGTGTTATCAGATTCTGAAACGGCTAAAATTCTTGACGAAATAGCGAGCCCTTCTCAAAATATGGAAACAGTTATCCTTGAAAAAGTACCTAGAATTGCAGTATATACACCCAAAGGAAAAAAACCTTGGGACGATGCTGTTACACTGGTACTTACGTATGCCGAAATTCCTTTTACTCCCATTTATGACGAAGAGGTTTTAGGTGATCAGCTGCTTTTATACGATTGGTTGCACTTGCACCATGAAGATTTTACGGGACAATATGGTAAATTTTTTGGAGCTTATAAAAATGCACCCTGGTATATTGAACAAAAAAGAGAGGCAGAAGCTCTGGCAACTAAGTTAGGATACGCAAAAGTATCCGAAGAAAAAGGGGCTGTTGCCAAAAAAATAAGAGATTTTGTTATTGGTGGTGGATTTATGTTTGCCATGTGCTCTGCAACTGATAGTTTTGATATTGCTTTGGCGGCTGATGGTGTTGATATTTGTGAGGCAATGTTTGACGGTGACGATAGTGAACCTAATTATCAGGCTAAAATGGACTACGACAATTCTTTTGCTTTTAAGAATTTTATCTTAGAAAGAAAATCAGATAAATATGAGTTTTCTGATATTGATATGACAGAGAAAAGAAGAGTTCCTATGGATAAAGATTATTTTACCTTGATGGAATATTCGGCTAAGTGGGATCCAATTCCGAGTATGTTGTGTCAAAATCATACGCAATTAGTAAAAGGTTTTATGGGACAAACCACGGCTTATGATGCTGATTTGATCAAATCTAATGTTTTAAAAATGGGAGTTTGTGAATTTAATGGAGAAGCGAGGTACATTCATGGCCAAAAAGGAAAAGGAATGTTTACCTTTTATGGCGGTCATGATCCCGAAGATTTTCAGCATAGAGTAGGTGATGAACCAACGGTGCTCGATTTGCACATGAACTCGCCAGGCTACCGCTTAATTTTGAACAATGTTTTATTTCCTGCCGCTAAAAAGAAGAAACAAAAAACATAATATTTTATTCCTAAAGCATTATCATCAATCATTTATTTTAATGGAATACGCAAAAATACTAGAAGAGATTCAACAAGACTTATTGGATTTCCCAGCAATTGGTAAGGTAACTACGACCATTCCAGAGTTGGCTACAATTAATCCAGACAAATTCGGGATTCATCTTACTACAATCAACAGCATTGACTACGGAATAGGAGATAGCGAAGAGAAATTTTCGATTCAAAGTATATCGAAGGCTTTGACTGTTGCTTTAGCATTTTCGTTTTTGGATGAAAATATTTGGAAAAGAGTAGGAGTAGAACCTTCAGGAACGGCTTTCAATTCTTTGATTCAATTAGAATATGAAAAAGGAATTCCTAGAAACCCATTTATAAATTCGGGAGCAATTGTAATTGCAGATATGTTAGTTTCTTGTTTAAAAAATCCGAAAGAAGATTTTTTAACCTTTATTAGAATGATTTCGGGTAGCGCATCAATTGATTATAATTATGCTGTAGCTCAGTCAGAGAAAGATACACGTTTTAGAAATGCTGCTTTGGCTAATTTTTTAAAGTCGTTTGGTAATATAGAAAACGATGTCGACGAAGTACTTGATTTTTATTTTCATCAATGCTCAATTGAAATGACTTGCCAGGAATTGGCTCATTCTTTTTTCTTTTTTGCAAATGAAGGAAAAACCAAAGATGGAAAGCAAATTTTAACAAGAAGTCAAGTAAAAAGATTAAACGCATTAATGCAAACTTGTGGTTTTTATGATGAATCTGGGGAGTTTACCTATAAAGTAGGGCTTCCTGGTAAAAGCGGAATTGGTGGTGGAATTGTCGCTTTGTATCCAAATGTTTTCGTGGTGGCTACTTGGTCACCAAAATTGAATAAAAAAGGCAATTCAGAATTAGGGATGCACGCCTTGGAAGCATTGACTACTAAAACTGGAATGTCAGTTTTTTAGTAAATTAATTAAGCGAAAACTCAAACCAAATAGGCAAATGATCTGATATTTTTCGAGCTTCTTGCATTGTGTTGAATTTTTTATAAAAAGGGATGACTCCAGATTGTAAGTTGTTTACTTTTCTAGGATCATAAAATACATTGTCAAATTCAGATGCTAAGCATTCGTTTATGCTGCACTTTTTTTTCAAAGATGTTTTTTGATTTACTAAAATGCTTTGGTAGCCCATTTTTTTCAAAGGATTAAAAACAGTGTGGGATTGTGGACAATTAAAGTCTCCTGCAAAAAGTAAATTCAAAGTAGGATATTGCGCTGGGAGAAATTTAAAATATTTTATTTCGGTTTCGGGTTGTTTGCTTTTAGTGATGGCATGAAAATTAACCACAGTAAATTGTTTGCTTTTATATTCAAATGTGCAATAATAAGGTTCACGATCTATTTGTAGATTGTATTTTTTCTCGAGCCACGCACGTCCAATTTTTGTAACGCTTTTTGTTTTCCAGATATAAGCATAACGTTCGGTTTTGTAAGCACTGCTAGAGGTGGGATTACTTATGGTATAATCCCATTTTTCCCCAGTTGTATTAAGCTCGGATGCTAATGTAGCAACAGCTGGCGAGCCACCGTATCCCGCAACAACTTCCTGTATAGCTATGATGTCATAATTTTTCATGGTTTGTGCCATAAAAGTGATTGCCGCCGCCGACTTAGATTTACCTAAGTTTTCAATATTCCAGGAGAGTAATTTAGTTTGTGGATATATGGTGGAACTAAATATTAAAAATAATATCAGAATGATATTTTTTATTTTATGATACATGAATGCAATTTATAGATACCGCAACTTAATCTATTTTTTGTAAAAAACAGAGTTCTAACTGTGCTTATCTTGAATAATTTTGATGATGGTACCAATAAAGAAGTCTTATTCGATGGTTAATTCATATTCATAACCTTGTACATCAGTAGCTGTTAACTTGTTATTATTGTCTTTGTCTAATACTACTTCAATTTTAGTTCCTTTGTGGTCTATTAGTAAACCTATACCGTCATTTCCTTCTAATGCTATTGAGCCTTTTACAGTATGTCCTTCAGTATCTGTGCCAAAGACATGATGTTTATAATGTATCGTATCTGCATAATATTTGCTGGAAGTTTTTGTAGGCTCTGCGTTTGTTTTGAGTGTTGTAACGGCTTTTTTACTAGGTAAGCTAGTCCGGTAAGTACAATTAGAAAATAAAAAAAGGAATACTAAAGTTAATACTGCTTTGTGAGGTATTTTGGGGTGCATGTAGCTTTTTTTGACAAATTTAATTTTTCAGCTATACAATTCCTTACGGAAAACCTCATTCGTTAGTTTATTTAACAAATGGCGTATAGGTATGAATTTTGAAAGGGGTGACTGCAGTTGTACAGCCAAGTATTTATGATACGTCAAAGTAGTATTTGCTGTATACGTAATCTAAATAATGCGATTCAATATTTGGTGCTTTCATTAATAGAACAAATTCGTCAATAGTGACATCAAAGTAATGATGAATGGCTAGAAGTTTAAATTCTATTTCAAGAGTTTTCTTGATTTCATCGTAACCAACGGATTTGATATTGCATGACTTAACAGGGTATCGTTTCATTGCCTTTGTGAATTTTTTCCAAATGTAAATCAAAAATAAAAAGGTATTTTACGGGTTCCCGTAAAATGCCAAAAAAAAAGTACAAAAAAAATACAAAGGATAACTTTAAACTAAACCCAAATCTTTAGCAATAGCGATTAAATGTACGTTGTTGCTGGCTTTGAAATAGTTTCTTAACTTGTTAATGCGCTTCTCAATACTACTTGTTCCGTTAGGTGAAAATTTAGCAATTTTGAACTGAATCGAAATTTCGTCATGTGTCAATCCTTTCGATAAAAACTGTAGTAATGCAATATCATAGGATTCGATTTCGATCAATGATCTATCGTTTAGGATATGTTCTAGCTCGGCTGAAACAACTTTAGTGTTACTGTCGTAAATACTACGAACCGCTTTTTGAAGTTGTGGTATGCTATTGCGTCCTTTACAAACGTATGCGTTTATTCCCAAGTCATTAAATAATGACTTTATTCGATACGTCTTATCTTCAATTGAAAATATGATGGATTTAATACTAGGTTGAATTTTCTTGATAGCCTCGATTAATACTTCGCCAGAATTTATGACGTTTTCACGATGGTCAATTTTAAATGATAAATCACTAATGATAAGGTCGTAAGGGCTGTTTTCTAATAACCCTTTTTTGATTTTTAGTAAGGCATCGTCACAATATTTTGAGTGATGAATTTCAGTGATTGCTAATTCTTGCAGCGCCTGTATAACGGTAATACTGATGCTGTCTAGGTCTTCGGCTATTAGAACTTTTTTGAACATTATGGCATGGATTAGGATGGAATGCTAATATTGACATGGAATCCTTTGTTAAGTGATGAGTCAAAAGTAATGGTTCCGTTGATAGCTTCAATACGGTTTTCCACATTTTGAAGACCATTTTTCGTTTTTATGTTTTGAAGGTTGACCCCAAGTCCGTTGTCAGTATATTTAATAGTGATTGTTTTATGGTTTGGTTCGAATGTAATTATGGCCAGACTGCACTGACTGTGCTTTTTCATATTGACAAGCAGTTCTTGGATGATTCTATATAAGGTGATTTTTTTCTCTGCTGTTACTGAGTGCCATTCGATTTGATTACTATTATTGACTATTACATTAGTGGAAGCGGTAGTAAATCCAGACATCATTTCTTTTAACTGTTCTGTGAAATGTATTCCAGTTTCTATATTGCCATTTTCTTTTGATATGTTGCGGGTACGCGCATAAATAGCATCCATGTTTTGAAGTAGTAGTTCTTTGTTATCGGGAGCAGATAAATCTTGTGTTTCGGTAAACTTCATCATTTGATAGACATCATTTGCGAGCTCATCGTGTAATTTTTTTGCTATTTGAATCTCCGTAATATAAGAAGCTTGTATTTTCTCTCGTCTGTTTTTTACTCTTAGATAGTAATAAATAAATGCGGTTGCTATTAAAAGAACTAAAATTAGTAAATACAAGCCTTCAGTTTTTGTTTTTTGAATTTCTAATTGTAAAAGGTTTGCAGCCTTTTGTTCTTTAAGTCTAATGTTCTCCTCCTTTTCCTTCTTGGAATCGTATTTTATTTTTGCAAAGCTATTTTTGGCATGTAAGCGTGCCTTTGTCAAACTGTCGTTGAGTGTAATATATAATGTTGAGTATTTTTTAAGTTGAGAGCCATCAGTGATGTTGATTAATTGCTTTAATGATTCTAGACGAAAATCAACAGAGTTTACTTTAGTAGCCCGCTGATAATATATTAAAGCATATTTTTTGGCCTTTTTTGTATTTATTTCTTTATAGTAATCAGATAAGGCGCTGTAAGTACTAATGATACCCCAGTCATCTTTTATTGATAATTTTATTCTTAAGGCTTTCTCTAAGTATGGAAGGGCTTTATTACTTTTTTTTAACATATAGCAATAACCAGTATTTGTTAGTATTCTTGAGTAAGTTTCGGGCTCATTGTAAACTTCTTTCTGAGTTAATAATACCTTGTACATAGATAAGGCTTCGTCGGTTTTCCCTATCTGAGTCAAAACAAATGCAACATTGTTTTCCATGTTTGCTTTGTCTAGTAAATCGGTTTTAGTATTAATTGTTTTTTTAAAATAATAGATCGCATTTTTGTACTCGTAAGTACATAAATAATTTTTAGCAAGGGTATGATAGATGTTTGCCTCACCATATAAAAATTTGTGCTTGTTGCCTAGGTAGGGTAGGGCTTCAACACTTGTATTTTCACTACCTGTGTAATCCCCTCTATTGGTTTGTATGAATGATATCATAGCTAATGCATGTATGATTCTTGATGTATCTTGAACTTGTTCAGCGGCATTTCTCGCTTTGTTGTAATAGTAATAGGAACTATCAAATTCTTGCTTTTGATATAGGTCTTGCCCTTTTTCGAGGAGTTTATTGATTGGAGTTAAGTCTATCTTTTTAGTGATAGTTTGGACTTTATTATCACAGGATATTAGTACTGTAAGTGTAAATAATACGAGTAAAATTTGTTGGAGTATAGGTCTTTGAGTACGTGGCATTATGCGAATTTACTGATTTATCTTTAATTTTAAAAATAACGGTATCGATAGGCGTGCTTATTTTGGTTGCTATACGATCCTATAAATATTGAGCTGATAGTCTGTTTTGCTTATCTTTTTTTTAAACACGAATTTTAAACAGGGAATTGAATTCTAATTTTTATTCCTTTTTGGGATGTTAGATCGTACACTATTGTTCCTTTTACTTGTTCAATACGATTTTCTATATTTTGGAGACCATTTTTTTTAAAGACGGGTTTGGTTTTAATTCCTATACCATTGTCACTGTAGTGGAGTAATAGGTTGTCTTTTTCCATTTGTAATGAAACAACTGCAACAGTCGATTTACTATGCTTTTTCATATTAACTAGTAGTTCTTGTATCACGCGATACAATGTGATTTTTTTGGTGTCTTCTATAGTATACCACTCAATGTTTTCGATACCAGAACTTAGTATAGATGTGCTGGAGGTGTTAAAGTCAGCCATCATATCTTTTAGTTGTTGTTTAAAATGTGTTCCAGTTTCTATATTGCCGTTTTCTTTTGATATGTTACGGGTGCGCGCATATATAGTATCTATGTTTTGAAGTAGTAGTGCTTTATTATCAGCAGTTGATAAATCTTGAGTTTCGGCAAATTTCATCATTTGATAGACATCATTTGCGAGCTCATCGTGTAATTTTTTTGCTATTTGAATCTCCGTAATGTATGAAGCTTTGATTTTTTCTCGTCTGTTTTTTACTCTTAGATAGTAATAAATAAATGCGGTTGCTATTAAAAGAACTAAAATTAGTAAATACAAGCCTTCAGTTTTTGTTTTTTGAATTTCTAATTGTAAAAGGTTTGCAGCCTTTTGTTCTTTAAGTCTAATGTTTTCCTCCTTTTCCTTCTTGGAATCGTATTTTATTTTTGCAAAGCTATTTTTGGCATGTAAGCGTGCCTTGGTTATACTGTCGTTGAGTGTAATATATAATGTTGAGTATTTTTTGGTTTGTATTCCAGTACTTGCATGTATTAGATGTTTTAAAAATTCTAACTTTGTATTTGGGTCAATATGTTTAATTTCATTTGATATTTGATAACCCTCTAAAGCATATTCCTTTGATAGGGGTTTGTTTTTAAATTGGAAATAGGTGGCTAAATGATCACAACTCCCAATTATACCCCAATTGTCTTTTGTTTTTTTTCTGATCTGATACGCTTTGTTTAAATAGTATAATGCTTGTGGATTATTTGTTTTGTCATAGGCATGACCTAAATTAGATAAGATGTTGGTGTAGGCTTGTGTAGTTATATCAGTTTCTTTTATTTTTAATAACGGGATTAGCGTTTCTATGGCCTTGTTAAATTCTTTCTTTTCATTACAGGCAATGCTAATGTTGCTAAACATTGCTGCTTTTGTAGTCTCGTCTGTTTTAGAATTTATGGCCTTTTTGAAGTAGTAGATGGCTTTGTCATTGTCCAATGTTAAAAGATAATTATTGCCTAGGCCAATATAGATGTTTGTTTCTCCAAATAAAAATTTGTGCTTGTTACCTAGGTAGGGTAGGGCTTCAACACTTGTGTTTTCACTACCTGTGTAATCCCCTTTATTGGTTTGTAGTTCAGACATCCAGGCTAATGCATGTATGATTCGTGATGTATCTTGAACTAGCTCTGCTTCATTCCTTGCTTTGTTGTAATAGTAATAGGAACTATCAAACTCTTGCTTAGTGAACAACTCATGTCCTTTTTCTAGTAGCTTATTGATGGCAGTTAAGTCCTTTTTTATGGTAGTAGGTTTGGTTTCCTTTTTACAGGATATGGCTACTGTAAAAAGGAGTAATAGTAGTGTGGTTGGTAGTAATAATGGTTTTTGAGTACGTGGCATTATGCGAATTTACTGATTTATTTTGAATTCTGAAAATAACCAAACCATCATTTTTTTGTATTTAAGAGAGTTATTTTTAAACACAAAAAAACCCTAATCTTGCGATTAGGGTTTAAATAAAAAGGTACATTTTAATTCCTTAAATACTGTTTTTGTATTTTAATAACATTATTTAAATCAGTTGCTTAGTTTTTTATTCTGATACGATCTCTAATTCTTCATTATCTAATATTGGTTTGTTAGCATCAATTCGTAACCATAAAAATCCACCAAGTATAACGATACAACCAATTAATCTAACAGGAATTTCATAACTATCTGTAGCTGTAAGAATGTACCCGAATGCAATCGCCATTACAACTGAGCCTAATTGTCCGGCCATTCCCATTGTTCCAGAAACAGCTCCTGCATTTTTACCTCCAATTTCTGTGGCTACAGCCCAAGCAACTGGCAAAGTGAAATCTTTAAATGCTAGACCTAAACCAAGTAAAATTATGGACACTGTATTGTCTTCGGCATAAGTTCCAAGTAACATGCAGATTCCAGCCATTACTAACCCAAACATTCCGACATATCTTCTACCAAAGGTTAATCCTTTTCTTTTTACAAAATAATCAGAAGCAAAACCACCAGCCAAACAACCAGCCATTCCAAACACAAAAGGTAATGAAGTCATCCATCCTAAATCCTCATCAGGAATACCACGGCCATTTCTTAAATATTTAGGCATCCATGACATATAAAAATACGCTCCATATAATAAACAGTGGTACATTCCCATTAGTGCCCATAAATTACCGTTTTTTACAATGACACGTAAAGGTAATAAGGTGTGTTTTGATTTTTTTAAGTTTCTTCCAGCATTTATTAAAGTAACTTCTTCATCACTTATATTTTTAATTTCACTAGGTTCGTCTCTGAACCAAAAGAACCAAACTGTAGCCCAAATAATTCCTAGTGTACCAAAGATATAAAATACACTTCTCCAGCCAAATAAATTAGCTAACCAAAGTGAGATGATTGGTGCCAATGCTCCTCCAAAACGACTTCCCATCCACATTACAGATTGTACTCTTCCTCTTTCTATAGCAGGAAACCATCTTGCAATTACGACTGATGCCGTAGGGAAAGCTCCAGCTTCTCCAGCGCCAAATAAAAAGCGTACAATTATTAAAAAGTAGAACCCAGTTGCCCATCCTGTAAGTATAGTGAATAGAGACCACAGTAATATTATTCGGAATAAAGTAACTCTTGGCCCAAATTTATCTACTAAAATACCTGTTGGAATTTCAAATAGGCCATAGGCAAGTGAAAATGCACTCAAAATATATCCCCATTGGATATCGGTTAATCCTAAGTCACCAATGATATATTTTTCTAAAGAAGAGATAGAGTTTCTATCTAAATAGGTAATTACTGCGAAGACAAATAATAGCAGTACTAGCTGAAATCTTTTTTTCATGATATGTTTTTATAATTTTAATATTTTTTAAATGTCTAGGGAACCTCAATAAATAGTGACATAAATCTTAAAGACCGACTGCGTATTGAAATTCAGAAGTAGTATTTTCTTTGTGAAAAGTTAATAATTGTGTGTACTCTTAATTGAGTAAGCTTATTTTGAACGGCTAATAAAATACGCGTCCCTCCATTATTTTTCTCACTGTTCTGATCATTCCCGCTTTTTTAACATTGATTTCACCATTTACAGTCTCCAATTCAATATTTACTTCAATTACACCTGACGGATGTTCGATAATAATCATTTCGGTTGGTTGGTTGTTTGTTATCCCTATTTCAGATGCAATAGTTCCTTTTATTTTTAAGGCTGTCGCAATACAAATCGCTCCAGTAACAGCATGTGATTGGTGTAAGGTTTTAGGTGTAAGATAACGTGAAGTAATGTTGTTACCTTCTGTTCTAGGTTTTGATAGTATTCCTATTTTGGGAAGTACACTATTTGAAACATCACCCATACCAGCTCTTAAACCGGCTTCTAATCTCATTTTTTCAAGTCTCTCCATTAATTCAGGATGGTTTGCAAAAAAGTCGTCTTTCTCATCTCCTTCAATTCCTAAATCTTTAGCATTAACAAGCATCATAACTGATCCAGCATCTAGTATTGAGCAGTTTATACCATTAATAATCTCTTTTTTATTGCCAGTGGGGAATAATTTTCCTGTTTTCCCACCTACTTGATCAAATAAATTCATTACAACTGCTGCTGCAGTTCCAGGAACTCCATCTATTTTCATAGTTCCATCATACACTACTTTTCCGTTTGGGGTTTGTACAATTTCTTCAATTACAGAGTTGGTATTGATGTTATATACCATTACAGTGGTGGTAGGAGTTGTTGCTTTTACCCATCCTTTTTCAATTGCAAAAGGGCCAACACCTGCCATCATATTTCCACATGGGGGAGAGGTGTCTACTGTAGGACTAGTTATATCTACCTGAGCAAATAAATAATCTACATCGATTCCTTTTCTTTTTGAAGGTTCGGCCATTACCACTTTACTGGTTACCGTTTCTACAGCACCCAAACCGTCGATTTGTTTTGGATCTGGAGAACCCATAACTGTCAAGATAATTTTATCTCTTTGTTTTATATCCTGCGGTAAATCTCTCATGTCAAAAAAAGGGCCTTTTGATGTGCCTCCTCTCATATAAGTAGCGGCTATTGAGTTTGAATCTTTTTCTTGAACAATAGGATGTGTCGATTGACAGCTTACAGCTGAAAATAAATAAAGTACCAATACACATAAAACGGTGTAGGATTGGTTGACTTTAATAAAAGCTTCTGATGTTGATTTTGTCATTTTTATTGTATTATAATGTTGTACAAAATTTAGCTGCACTTTTCCCAGCATATCTACCAAAAAGTGAACCTGATGTAAGTCCTGAACCTCCAGGATAACCATAAAAGAATAATCCTCCTACCATTTCGCCACAGGCATATAGCCCAGGAATAACATTCCCATTTGTGTCGATGACTTCCGCTTTTTTATTGACTTTTAAACCGCCATATGTAAAGGTGATTCCGGCAGTAACGGGATACGCCCTAAAAGGAGCTTGGTCAATTGTAGTTGCCCAATTTGTTTTATTTAATACCAATCCCTTTGTTGATTTCCCGTCTTTAATAGTAGGGTCAAAAGCAGTACTTTTATCTACAGAAGCATTATAGGATTTGATAGTTTTCAATGCTGATTGTTGATCAATATCTTCAATTTGTTCTAATAAAGCTTCAATTGTATCTGCTTCATAAAAAGAGGCATCGTTAGTTTTGTATTCACTGTAGAGTATATCAAAATTTTTCTTATCGAAAAATTGCCAAGCAATAGAGTTGGGCTGTTCCAAAACCGCTTTGCCAAATTGAGCATAAGTGTAGTTTCTAAAATCAAGTCCTTCATCAACAAAACGGTTGCCTTCTTGATTGAGCATTATTCCAAATAGGTAGCTGATTTTTCTATAGTGCTTACGTTCAATATGTGGTAAGTTGAGATTTCCATAATCAGGCATAAATCGGTCCATTGGTACAGCATGGCAACCTGAAAAATTTCCACTTAAAACGGCTCCAAGTTTTTGAGCCATTTCTATTCCTTTACCCATATTATGGCGAGTCCCTCTAACTTTGGCTTTTCCCCAATCTGGACCCAAGTATTTTTCACGAAGTTCTTTATTAGATTCAAAACCGCCACAACCAAGAACTACAGTTTTACAATTTAGGACTGTTTCATTTCCATCTAATAAACATTTTATACCAGAAATTTGATTGTTTGTCTGGATTATCTCTAATGCTTCGCAATTGTAAATTAACGCCCCGCCTAATGATAGAAACTCTTTGCGTTCATCACTAACTAATCCGTCTCCTTCACCTTCAGCTTCTAAAGTTAATCCTCCCCAAAAAATATATTTTCCGTCTTTTATGAAACTTTGTCTGGAATAAATTGGATCAAATTTAATATTATGACTTGCTAGCCATTGAATTGTATCTAGACTATTCTCGACAAGAAACTCTTGTAATTCGGCCAAGGGTTCGCCTTCGTTAAAGTGTAGAAGGTCAGCTTTGAATTTTTCTTTGGTATAACTTCCAAAATCCGTGTTTGCAATTCGTTCTTCCGTTGGGTTTTTTAATAAATTCATCAGATCCTCATTCGAATCATAAGCAAATCGCATAGCTCCAGCGGTGTATCTACTATTTCCGCCCCATTCTTTTTCATCTGCTTTTTCAATGATCAACACATTCTGGTTAGTTTCCAAAGCAGAAATCCCAGCACAAAGAGCAGCGTTTCCGCTACCAATTATTATAACATCGTATATCTTATTTAGAATTGCATTCATATAATGTTGTATTACAGTTAAAGCTTTTAATTTAATAACGAAGTCAAAGAAGAAATGCGGGGTTTTTACACCCCGCTATTTCAATTAAAAAGTATAGTTTACAGATAAATTCATAAATCTACCTTGCGTTCCAAACTGGTTAGTTCTTCTTGAGTATACAACTTCATTTGTTGTTTGTGGTTTTTCCAATAAATCAGGATATCTGTCAGTCAAATTATTAACTCCTGCAGTAAGCGATAAGTTTTTTAACACTTTTGCAGTAATTGAAATATCTAATAGTGTTTTAGACGAAAAAACTTGGTATTGGATCGCGTTAGGATCTGTCGGTACAACAGCTAAAGTGGCTAATGGATCAGAAACTTTTCCAAATGTTGAAGCTCTAAACATGAATCCAAAATCTTTATATGTATAATTGAAAGAACTAATTAATTTACTTTTTGGTTGTCCATCTGTTATATATAAAGCAGCAACATCATCAACTACTTCTATTCCCGTAGACGTTTTTCTTTTTTCACGTATTGAAGTATCGTTATTTGAGTATGCTACATTTACAGTAACTTTATTATTAATGTTGATGTTTCCTTTATAACCAGCTACAATTTCAATTCCTTTAGTTCTAGTATCAATTGCGTTCACAAATACGTTGGCAGTGTTAGGAAATCCTGCTGCTTTAAATTCAGGTATTCCTGATACGTCAATTCCTCCTGAAAGTAAAATTCGGTTATCTACGTCGATTGTATATACATCAGCAGTTAATGTGAAGTTTTTTCCAATTTTAGAGGTAACACCATAAGAAATATCATAAGACGTTTCTTTGTCTAAACCATTAATACCTAATTTAGTTGCTAAAAAGGAGTCAACAGGAATAATAGGGTTTATGATAGAATTTCCCGCATTGTCAAATGAAATGTTAACGTAATTACTATAATGCGCTTGCGTAATCGACGGAGCTCTAAAACCTCTACTAAATGAACCTCTAATAGATACAGGTTCAGCTAGTTTTATTCTTGAATTTACTTTATAAGTAAAATCAGATCCAAAATCACTATAGTTTTCGCCTCTAATTGCTGCACCTACTAAGATTGCTTTTGTAAGATCACTTTCTAGTTCAGTATACACACCTACGTTTGTTCTATTCCATTTACCAGCTGTAGCAGCGCTAAAACCTTCACGTCCACTTGAACCAACATCTTTAGTTTGGTAATCGGGTCCTACTTCATAAGAAGCTGGATCTCCTGCAATTTGCTCAAAAACTTCTGTTCTCAATTCTGTTCCCGCTGCAAAACTTAAGTTCGGGTAAGAATCTTTATAAAATGATTTGGAAATATCAGCATTTAATAAAGTTTGCCCAATGCGAGTAACTCCTACTTTAAATTCAGTAGGTGAAGCTGCTCCCATACTTGGATTTACAGTGTTTTCTGCATACCAGTCAACTCTATTTCCTCCTTGTGAAATACTAAAATCACTATTCCAGTCTTTTCCTATAGTTCCTTTTACTCCTCCTGTAATGTTGTAGTCTTGTAAATCTGCTGGCGCAACGGGATTGTATCCATTAGGGAAAATTGCCAACACAGAACGTTTCTTGTTTGAAGGTGCTCTTGTGAAAACTCCTGTAACTACATGTTTTGTAGTATATCCACCAAATATGTAAGCTTTAAATTTTTCGCTAATTGCCATACCTGAATTCACGAAAATCCCATAAGAAGTGTTTTTGGGTGCTCCAAGAACTGCTCTATCTAAGTCTATATTGTTTGCTTTTACTAGTGCTGCATCTTGAACAGGATCTTTTACATAAAATCCACTTGAGGCAGAATAGTAAGTTCCTGAACGGTCATATCCATCCGTATGTGCATACGATAAAGTAGTGTTTACAAATCCTTTTTCTGCTATTTTGAAACCTGCATTAGCAGAAACGTTATAGGTAAGTCCGTCTGTAGTTGTTTTAGGAGCAATTTTTCCTGTTACATCTAAATTTGGTTTTGTTAGTCCCATTCCTGTATAAACAGTTACGGTACCCCCATGATCACTATCATTTAATTCCATGTTAATTACCCCAGCAATGGCATCAGAACCATATTGTGCAGCTGCGCCATCTCTTAAAACTTCTACTCTTTTTAATGATAGTGCAGGTATTGCATTTACATCTGTTCCTGCTTGACCTTTACCAACCCCATCATTAATGGATAAGAAAGATACTTTATGACGTCTTTTGTTATTTACTAATACTAATACTTGATCTGGACCTAAACCTCTTAGTGTGGCTGGATCTACAAAGGGAGCAGAATCATTAATACCAAATTTTACCGCATTAAAGGAAGGAGCACTAAAGGTTATGGATTGACCTAAATCGGCTTGGCCAGTAGACTGTAGTTCCTTCACACTTATAATATCAACTGGTACAGGTCTTTCAGTGTCTGTTCTTGGTTTCGAAAAACGAGTTCCTACGATAACTTCGTCAAGAGAATTAGTGTCTTCTTCTAATATTATAGTTATTGTTGTGGATTTAACAATCACTTCTTGTGATTTGAACCCTATGTAAGTAATAACTAATGTTTGTCCGATGTTAGCGCTTATAGTGAAATTACCGTCTGTATCGGTATTTACAGCAGATTTACCATTTTTAATAGCAACATTAGCTCCCATAATAGGTTGTCCGCTAGCGTCTTTTATGGTTCCTTTAATTACTTCAAAAGCTTTATACAATTCAAGTGGCTTTTTATCATTTACTGTAGTAGCGGCAGACATACCGCCGGAAGTAATTAATGATAAACCCAAGCAGGCTATCAGGCAAATCTTTTTAGAATTTTCGATTTTTTTCATAAGGATAATGGTTGTTGGTTAATTGTGGTTTTCATAATTGTTGATTCCAAATGTAATTATTGTTTGTTTATTTTATTAGATGTATAAAAAAAATGGTAAATTTTAGTATTTTTCGCAAAAAAATGTTTTTTATTAAAAAACGTTTTTTTTTAAACCATTGATTTTGAGTTGTTAATATTTTTTTCGATTCTTTTTTGTTTTAACTGTTTTAATTTTTTAATTATCCTTGCACTCTTTTTTTATAATTTTAATTGTATTTTTGGCAATACAACTAGTCCTTTTATAGGTTTAAAATAAAAAAATGGCCGAAAAAAAATCATTTGAAAAAAAAATAATACCGATTAAAGAAGAGGAATTATTGTTTTTAAGAGAATCTATCATAAAAGTATATGGATCTAAAGTAGATAGTCCTGGAGATAAATCTTCATATGAGTCATTGAATAAAGATATTACCGAAAAACTAAATATAGGAGCAATTGAACAACGTCACTCTCCTGGTTTGTTGCATAAATTATTGCACGACGAAGGTCATAATAGGGATTTTATAGATACCTGTTATCGTTATATAACTGATAACAAGTATGACCGTGAGGGGTTTTTAAAAGAGAATGGATTTCATACGCAGCAATTTGATAAAGTAGAGCATAAACAAAATACTGAAAAAAGGGTTTGGAAAAAGAGATTTGTTTTTTTGGCGTCTTTTTTTGCAATTAGCATTGTTTTTGTTTCTTTTTGGTACGGCTGGTTTTTATATAATGAGTCCAATAAACCCGTAATATGGAATATGTCAACCGCATGGAACTCGGACTCCTATACTCAAAATGTGTTTTTGGAAGAGTTTGTAAATGAAGTAAAAGAAGAAACGAAAGGTAAATTGATTATCCGAATTTTACCTGACTATCAATTGCCTACTTCAAATGGTCATAATCAAAGTAAAGAAGAAGTCTTTGATGCCTTAAAGGACGGCTCTATAGAAATAATCCATTCTGGGCCAGCAATCAATTTCAGAAAATATCCTGCTGAAGTTATGTTTTCTGCCATTCCTTTCGGTAAGAACTATGAGCAAATGACTGCATGGCTTGCAAAACCTACAGTCAAAAAAGCTTTGAAATTTTTATTTATTAAAGATGGAATTCTAACTTTTGAAGGCGGGCATTCTGGAGTTCAATATGGAGGGTGGTATAAAGAACTACCGGTAGACCCTGATTTTTTTAGAGGTAAAACCATTCGTTTCGCAAATTTTGCAGGTTATCTTTTAGGACAACCATCGATTGGAGCAAAATTAAAGCCTATGCTGCGTTATCAGTTCCAAAGCATGATAGATCATATAAATTTTGATGTTGTAGAGTGGGAGAATCCTGAAGAAGATTTAAAGCTAGGCATGAATCTTAAAGGATTTAGATTTTACGACGCAAGTAACTGGAACGAACCTAATGCAATGTTTAGTTTTTGTATAAACAACGACGCTATTGTACAATTGCCTAAAGACATACAAGATAAATTACTTAGAATAATTGATAAGTATGGTAGAAAAAAAATATTCTCTGAGGATTCAGTTAAAAGGCAATTGGCAGAAAACATCATAGAGAGCACTGTTGTTCCAAATAGTCAAAGCAAAATTAAGATATTTAATATGAAGTACGATTGTCCTAAAACATATGAATTTCTAAAGAATGAGAATCAAAAGTTATTAGCCAGCTTTGTCGTAAAACATCCGGAAATAAAATGGTTGTATGATGATTACAATATGACGAAATAATTCATTATTAACTTTATTGTTGCGGACAAGTCATTAATAAAAAAACCCAATCTTTCGATTGGGTTTTTTTTTGTAAGTAAGTAATATAAATCGAGTTGATAAAACGTTTATTTTACTTTATTAAGTATTGCTTTGAAAGCTACAGGGTGGTTCATAGCCAAATCTGCAAGAACTTTACGGTTCAATTCGATATTGTTCTTTTTCACTTTACCCATGAATTGAGAATAAGACATTCCTTCCAATCTAGCTCCAGCGTTGATACGTTGAATCCATAAAGCACGGAAATTTCTTTTATTCACTTTTCTGTCACGGTAAGCGTAGCACATTGCTTTCTCTACCGCATTCTTAGCAACTGTCCAAACGTTTTTACGTCTACCAAAGAAACCTTTGGCTTGCTTCATTATTTTTTTTCTTCTTGCTCTTTTAGCAACTGAATTTACCGATCTTGGCATAATTTTTATGTGTTTTTGTAGCAGGCGGCTTGAATTGAATCAAAAGCACTTAATGGCCATACTCCAAGGTTATTTTTAAATTGTTTTAACCTAAAGAATTTAAAAAAGTGTTCAGTTTTCAGGTTTTAGTGTTCAGTACTAACTGCCTACTAAATACTGACGACTGATTACTAATTTAGATGATTCTTAATTGTTGTTTGATGCTTTTCATATCTGTTTTGTGAACTAACGCTGAGTGTGTCAAAGCTAATTTACGTTTTTTAGATTTTTTAGTCAAGATGTGACTTTTAAAAGCATGCTTTCTTTTAATCTTTCCAGAACCAGTAACTTTAAAACGTTTCTTGGCGCTAGATTTGGTTTTCATTTTAGGCATTTTTTCCTAGTGTTTTAATTTATTCTTACTTACTTATTTTTTTGCTATGAGCTTTTGGCAAATAGCTTTTAGCTAAAGGCTAACAGCCAAAAGCTTATTTCTTTTTCTTAGGAGCAATGAACATGATCATTCTCTTTCCTTCAAGAACTGGCATAGCTTCTACTTTACCATACTCTTCTAGATCCGTAGCTAATCTTAATAATAAGATTTGACCTTGATCTTTATAGATAATAGAACGGCCTTTAAAGAATACAAAAGCTTTTAGCTTAGCACCTTCTTTCAAGAATTTCTCTGCATTCTTTCTCTTAAACTCATAATCGTGCTCATCTGTTTGAGGACCAAAACGAATTTCCTTCACAGTTACCTGTGTCGATTTTGCTTTCAAGATTTTATCACGTTTCTTTTGCTCGTAAACAAATTTCTTGTAATCCATAATCTTACATACTGGCGGCTCAGCATTTGGTGAAATTTCAACTAAATCTAGTTCAAATTGATCCGCTAAACGCAAAGCTTCTGAGAGTTTAAAAACTCCAGGCTCAATGTTTTCACCTACAAGACGTACTTCTTGTATACCACGAATGTTGTTGTTGATTCTGTGGGCATCCTTTTTTTCTACGCGAGGTTGGTAACCTCTGTTGCTTCTTATTGCTATGACTTTATAATTTAAGTTAAACTGTAAATACTTTTAATGTTTTTTTAATCTCCTCATCTACAATAGCAGCAAATTCTTCTATTGTAATGGTAATATTTCCTTTTCCTTCCTGTCCATGACGACGGATAGAAATTGTTCCGTTTTTCTCTTCTTCTTCACCTACAATCAACATGAATGGGATCTTCTGCATTTCTGCATCTCTAATTTTCTTCCCAATCGTCTCGCTTCGGTTGTCTATGAGGGCGCGAATTTCGTGATTTTCTAGCAAATCTAAAACTTTTTTGGCATATATTTCATATTTCTCACTCAAAGACAAGATAATAGCCTGTTCAGGCATTAACCATAGTGGGAAATTTCCTGCTGTATGTTCTAGCAAAATGGCAATAAAACGCTCCATAGAGCCAAATGGGGCTCTGTGAATCATTACCGGTCTATGCAATTCGTTATCAGATCCTTTGTAAGTCAAATCAAAACGCTCTGGTAGGTTATAATCCACCTGAATTGTTCCTAGTTGCCATTGTCTTCCTAAGGCATCTTTTACCATGAAATCCAATTTAGGTCCGTAGAAAGCGGCTTCACCATATTCAATTACAGTGTTTAAGCCTTTATCAGCCGCAGCGTTGATAATTGCATTTTCTGCTTTCTCCCAGTTTTCGTCTGTTCCTATATATTTTTCTCTATTTTCTTTGTCCCTTAACGAAATTTGAGCAGTAAAGTTTTCAAATCCTAATGAACCAAACACATAAAGTACCAAGTCAATTACTTTCTTGAATTCTTCATCCAGTTGTTCTGGTGTACAAAAAATGTGTGCGTCATCTTGAGTAAACCCGCGCACACGAGTCAAACCGTGTAATTCTCCACTTTGTTCGTAGCGGTAAACAGTACCAAATTCAGCATAACGCTTTGGTAAATCTTTGTATGACCAAGGTCTCACGTTGTAGATCTCACAGTGGTGAGGGCAGTTCATTGGTTTCAATAAAAACTCTTCGCCTTCATGAGGTGTGCTTATCGGTTGAAAACTATCAGCACCATACTTAGCATAATGTCCAGAAGTAACATATAACTCTTTCTGACCAATATGTGGTGTAACCACTTGCTCGTAACCGGCTTTCTTTTGTGCTTTTTTCAAGAATTGCTCTAAACGTTCTCTCAATGCAGCTCCTTTAGGCAGCCATAATGGTAAACCTTGGCCTACTTTTTGAGAAAAAGCAAACAACTCTAATTCCTTACCTAATTTTCTGTGGTCTCTACGTTTTGCCTCTTCAAGCAAAAGTAAATATTCAGTTAAGTCTTTCTGTTTCGGGAATGATGTTCCGTAAACACGTGTCAATTGCTTGTTTTTTTCGTCTCCTCTCCAGTAAGCACCGGCAACACTCATTACTTTCATGGCTTTGATAATTCCGGTATTCGGAATATGACCACCGCGACATAAATCAGTAAATGTATCGTGATCGCAAAACGTAATTGTTCCGTCTTCAAGATTAGTAATCATCTCTGTTTTATAAACGTTGTCCTTGTAAATGTCTAAAGCTTCAGCCTTGGTTACCGGACGTAGTTTAAATTCATGTTTCCCTCTCGAAATTTCAAGAACGCGGTCTTCAATTTTCTTGAAGTCAGCTTCAGTGATTTTATGCTCTTCAAAATCTACGTCATAATAAAATCCATTAGCAATTGCAGGTCCAAGGGTTAACTTGATACCAGGATACATTTCCTCAAGAACTTGTGCCATCACGTGTGAAGTCGAGTGCCAAAAAGCTTTTTTTCCACCCTCGTCGTTCCAAGTATATAAAACAAGACTACCATCGGTCGTCAAAGGAGTTGATGTTTCAATCGTGGTACCATTAAAAGAAGCCGAAATTACATTTCTAGCAAATCCTTCGCTAATACTTTTAGCAACATCCATCGGAGTTACGTCTGGCGCATACTCTCTAACTGACCCATCGGGCAAAGTAATCTTAATCATTGTTTGTTAATTTAAGATTGCAAATATAAACCATTACAAAAATACATACAATATATATATAAGGTTTGTTCCATATAATATAGGTATAATATAAAAAAGAGTTGTTTTGTGCCGTCCATACTTTATCAATATAATGCTATTGATGGTTTTCAGGAGCTATTTCCTGCTATTTGCTACAATCTACCTCGCCAAAAAGGCTCGGTAGGATTTCCACTGCTATCAGGGCTAGGGCAAACTGCTCTCGATTGCATTCCGGTTTCATAGTTCGTTTTTTACTCCTATATATAAGGAGTGATTGTCTAGGATGTAAGATGGTTTAGGTAGGAGTATTGTAATCTTGTTTTATAATCTTTAGATTTCGTTTGTATAGTCCTAAGTATTTTGAAACATATAAGCTTATGTGGCTTATGTGTTTTAAAAACACATAGTGTTTCGCAATAGTAAGTCATGGTAAAAATCTGCAAAGGCTATCTTTGCTCAGGAGAGATCTGAGGAAAGGGTAATTCATTTCAGCTTATGTGAACTTCTATGTCTTATACGCTTCAAAAACCAGTAATTCTAAGTTAAGACGAGTATGAACAATGGTAAAAGTGAAACTTATATGTTTTAAAAAAACCACTGTGAACCCTAGAGGAACAATAATAAACAACAGATTATTCTTATAATTATAAAAAACGAGAAACCAGTCGCATCTTCAAGTTCTACATTTAGAGCGTTTTAAAAACAAAGTGCAAATAAATCCAATAAAAAGGGTGTGTTGAGTATTGTTTAACGGTAAAGACTCACTACTTTTG
>NZ_JACRUK010000038.1 GCF_014305155.1 Flavobacterium muglaense | reverse complement strand
AAATCCTATTATAAGCGCTTTTTTAATCTCTAGAAAACGACGTTAATCAAAATATGCGTAGTTTTTCAGTGCCCTCTGTATATCCCGACCCTTTTTTTAGGGTCACGCCCAAGGGAATGTTTTTTTTAGTTTTTTGAAAGTAAAGTTTTATAGATAGCGCTAAAATGTGTATTTTCGAAAAGCGTTTTAGATGCTAAGGCGTTTTATAGCTGCAGATTGCCATGCTCAATGGTTTATTGAGTGGGGGTTTTATAAAAATATGAATTTTTTAAATTTTAAAGATGATTTTACTTATTGCTATTTTGTTGCTACTTATTGTAGTTGTTGGGTTTTTAATTATGCTCTATAATGGTTTTGTATCCAAAAGGAATATGGTTGAGGAGGCGTTGAGTGGGATTGATGTGATATTGAAAAAACGGTTTGATTTGATTCCGAATTTAATTGAAACAATCAAAGGATATGCGACACACGAAAAGGAAACTTTGACTGAAATTGTGGCTTTACGAAATCAAGCTATTGCCTCAGGGAATGGAGATCAGAAAATGCAATTGGACGCCAACTTAACTCAGGCAGTAACTAAGATTTTTGCCTTGGCAGAAAATTATCCTGATTTAAAAGCCAATACCAACTTTCAGAGTTTACAAACAGATTTATTAAGTTTAGAGACCGATATTGAGCGCTCTAAAAGATATTATAACGGTACGGTAAGAGATTATAATATTGCGGTGCAAAGTTTTCCAGGGGTATTAATTGCAAATGCTTTTGGTTTTGCTAAAAAAGAATTTTTAGTATTAGCAGATGCTTCACAAAGGGAAACGCCTAAAGTTCAGTTTTAATTATGAGAGTAGTGCAAGTAAAAAAAATAGTCGTTTTTATAAGTTTGTTGTTCTTTTTTTATGGGAATGCGCAAGAAAGGATCATTCATTTTGATACAAAAATTCAAATCCAACATTCTGGAATTATTCAGGTTACCGAAAACATTCAAATTAAAGCAGAAGGAAATCAATTCAAACACGGATTACTAAGGGTGTTGCCATTAAACAGAAAAGATAAAGATGGTAATGATGTTGATTTAGGATATGAGATTAGTTCCATTAAAAAGGACGGCATAGAAGAGCCTTATTTCACAAAAGAGGAAGATGATTTTTATAAAATTTATATAGGTAGTAAAGATAGGGAGCTAGACGCAGGTACTTATACGTATCAAATCACCTACAGTATGCCCTATCAAATAGGGTACTTTGAGGGTTATGATGAATTATACTGGAACGTGACAGGAAACGACTGGGAGTTTTCGATTGATCATGCTACTTGTGAGATTTATTTACCTACAGAAAATGCCGAATTTAAAAGTTTGTATAGTTACAGTGGTGCAGAAGGTGCTAAAGGTTCAAATGCTAACAATCTTTTAATTAATAATAAAACGGTGGCTAGTTTTTCTATTGACGGTTTGCGCCCTTATGAAGGGCTGACTGTTGCAGCTTCTTTTGATAAAGGGTTAGTTTTGCCTCCTAGTACACTTGAAAAATCGGCTTCATTTTATAAACAAATAAAAGAGATGTTATGGTCTGTATTATTTGGAATCGCAGCTTTGTTTTTTTGTTATTATCAAAGGTTTGTAAAAAAACGCAACCGCTCGAATGCTATTATTCCAGAGTTTAGGCCGCCTTTTGACTGGTCGCCAGCTATTGTGGGCTACGTTTATAATAATGGGTTTAATGACGAAGTGTATATGGCATCAGTCATAAATACAGCTGTCAAAGGAGCGATAAAAATTAATGAAACTATTGATGAAGGTGTTTTTACAAACAGTAAAATATATGAGATTGAGGTTTTAAAAAAAACGCCTAGTAATTTAAGTGATGAGGAGGAAGCTTTTTTTAAACCTCTTGCTAATCGAGTACGAATTTTAGTAAGTATGACTTCGTATAAAATATTCGAAAAAGCTTATAATGCATGGCAAAATAGGGTTACCAAACAAATTAAAATTGACACGTATCATGTAAGTACCACTCGAAAAAAAATTGTGGGTTTTTTATTGCTTGTAAATGTAGGTTTGATTTTTTTATTATTGAGTAAAACAAAAGGCTATGCTAACTATGCATTTTTAATGATAGCGATTGTTGGATCAGTAGGGGTTACATTGTGGATTAGAAATAAAATTGAACATATAGGTTTAATGATTCTTAGAGGTTTATTGTGCTTTTTCTGGGTAATACCTACTGTATTTATTTATATTGTCTCTTTGTTTATGGTTACTTGGATGCAGTTAGGGGTTCAGGTTATTCTTATATTGGCTTATATTGTTTATGTTTATAATATTGAAAAACATACACAAATAGGTATAGAAGCAATGGAGAGGATAGGAGGATTTAAACTCTATTTAGAAACTGCTGAAAAAGACCGTATAAATATGCTTAACCCACCAGAGCAAACTCCAGAATTATTTGAAGAGTTATTACCTTACGCTATTGCACTAGATGTAGATGTGGCTTGGGGCAAACAATTTGAAAACGTACTTGAGTTAGCTAAATATGACCCTGCGTGGTATTCAGGCAATGAAGGTTTTTATATTACATCTAGTGGTTTTGTTTCTAGTTTTGGAAAATCAGTAAGCGCATCTAGAGTAGATCCTACGCCACCACGTAGTTCTAGTGGCTCTAGTAGTTCTAGTAGTAGCGGAAGCAGTGGTAGCTGGAGTAGTGGTAGTTCAGGTGGTGGAAGTTCCGGCGGCGGTGGTGGTGGCGGTGGCGGTGGCGGCTGGTAGCCGATTCTGCTTTTTAGACTGAGCATAGAGGAGCAGGGAGTTCTTGCAAGAAAACAACATGGTTTTGCCCCTACTAGTTTACAATAAAACCGTATAGTTGCGTACTATTTCGCGTGAGGGATAGTAGTGAAAATCCTTTTTTATCATGGAGCGATAGTGGAATGAAAAAAAGATTGTAACGCATAGCCCGCCCCGCTTTTTTTTGGGCGGGGCACGCCCAAAAAAAAAATACCTCAAGAAAAATTCCTGAGGTATTAGTATGTATAAAAGTCGGTTTAGAGACTTTGCAGTTTTTAATTATAGTGCCAAAGCAGCTTTGATTCTTTTTAAAGCTTCTTTTAAGATCTCGTCGCTAGTTGCGTATGAGAAACGGATACAGTCTGGGTTTCCAAAAGCGTCACCTGTAACTGTTGCTACATTAGCTTCGGCCAAAAGGTACATCGATAAATCCATTGCATTTTTGATTTCGGTTCCTTTTAATGTTTTTCCGAAGAATGAAGAAACGTCAGGGAATACGTAAAATGCTCCTTCTGGAACGTTGATTTTTACTCCTGGAATTTCTTTTAATAAACCAACTACTAAATCTCTACGAGAATGGAAGGCATCAACCATGTGTTTCAATACAGATGGATCAGCGTCTACAGCAGTAATTGTAGCGCGTTGTGCGATAGAATTAGCTCCAGAAGTTACTTGACCTTGAATTTTTGTACATGCTTTAGCAATAAATTCAGGTGCTCCTATGTAACCAATACGGTATCCTGTCATAGCAAAAGCTTTGGCAACTCCGTTTACTGTTATTGTTTTTTCTAGCATTCCTGGGATAGATCCAATGCTACAAAAAGTCCCAGAGAAATTGATGTGCTCATAGATTTCGTCAGCAACAACATAGATGTTTGGGTGTTTTGCTAATACTGCAGCAAGAGCTGTTAATTCCTCACGGTTGTAAACAGATCCTGATGGATTACAAGGAGTAGAGAACCACATCATTTTTGTTTTTGGTGTGATTGCTGCTTCTAGTTGAGCTGGTGTGATTTTAAAATCAGTATCGATAGAAGTAGGCACTTCTACAGGAACACCTCCAGATAATTTCACGATTTCAAAATACGAAACCCAGTAAGGTGCAGGTAAAATAACCTCGTCACCATCGTTTAGCATTACTTGAGCAATATTGTATAATGATTGTTTTGCTCCTGTTGAAACTACAATTTGAGATGGTTTGTAGTCTAGGTTGTTGTCTCTTTTAAATTTACGGCAAATTGCTTCTTTCAAGTCACCGTATCCTTCTACTGGAGAATAGGTACTGTAATTATCGTCAATTGCTTGTTTTGCTGCTTCTTTAATGAAGTCAGGTGTATTGAAGTCAGGTTCTCCTAAACTTAAACTGATGATGTCTTTTCCTTGTGCTTTTAATTCTCTAGCTAAAGCAGCCATTGCTAATGTTTGTGAAGTCGCTAGATTGTTAATTCTGTCTGAAAGTGGGTTCATTAAAATAGTGTTGAATTCCCTGTTTTTTAAATAGGGAGGTTAATTATTAGTTTTTAGTTTTATTTTTGACGTTGGTAGCTATCAACGTATTTTATATCATTTCGGGTTTCATACCTAAATCTTTCAAATGTTTAAAGTGTGCAATAACCGCAGCACGCATTGTCTTGTATTCGTAATAAGGCAAGTTACATTCTAATGCTGTTTCTTTTACAATTTGCGCAATTTTACCATAATGAATGTGACTAATGTTTGGGAATATGTGGTGCTCAATTTGGTGGTTTAATCCTCCAGTGTACCAGTTTACAATAGCATTTCTGGGAGCAAAATTAGTAGTGGTAAACAATTGGTGAATAGCCCAAGTGTTGTCCATTTCGCCTAATTCATTTGGTGATGGATTTGTTGTTTCTTCAACAACATGTGCCAGTTGGAAAACAACACTTAAAATCAATCCTGCAGTATAATGCATGATAAAAAAGCCAATTAAAACTTTCCACCAAGTAATTCCAATCACGATAGGCAATACGATCCAGATCGAAACGTAAATTAATTTTGTAATGATTAAAGTGGTCCAAAGAATTTTTGGGCTCTTAGCTTCTCCGTAAGATAGTTTTCTTCTCAGGTAGCTTTTCATTTGTTTGAAATCGGTTGTAATGGCCCAGTTAAAAGTTAAAAGTCCGTATAAGAAAACCGAATAATATTGTTGAAAACGGTGAAAACTATGCCATTTGGCACTTTTTGTAAAACGGATAATTCGTCCTGCGTCTAGATCTTCATCATGTCCAGGAATATTCGTATACGTATGGTGTAATACATTATGCTGTACTTGCCAGTTGTATACATTTCCTGCAAGAACATAAATGGTTCCTCCCATGAATTTATTAACCCAACTTTTATTAGAATACGAGCCATGATTTCCATCATGCATCACGTTCATACCTACCCCAGCCATCCCTATTCCCATCACGATGGTCAATAGTAAATGTGCCCAGAAAGGCATATCAAGTGTAAGAATCACAAAGTAAGGTGCAAGAAAAACAGTGATCAGTATAATCGTTTTCAAATACAATTTCCAATTTCCGGTTTTTTGTATGTTGTTTTCTTTGAAGTAATTGTTTACCCGTGAGTTAAGCGTTCTGAAAAACTTCAGTTTATCTTGCTTTGCAAATGTAGGTGCGGTATTAATCATATAGTAAATGTAATAAGTCCCAAAGATAATTATTAAAATTTTCAACTATGCAAAATTGAGTTAAATATTTCAGACTTAAAAATAGTACTTTTGTTAAAAAAACAGAACGATGGACGAGATTATTAAGTATTTTCCCAATTTAACCGATCTTCAAAAGGAGCAATTCGCAAAATTGGATTTTTTATACCACGATTGGAACGAAAAAATAAATGTTATTTCAAGAAAAGATATAGACGCTTTATATACAAAGCATATTTTACATTCATTAGGGATAGCAAAGGTGATGCGTTTTGAACCAGGGACTTATGTGCTAGATGTAGGTACAGGTGGCGGGTTTCCGGGAATTCCCTTAGCAATCCTTTTTCCTGAAACGCGTTTTTATTTGATTGATGTAATCGCCAAGAAAATAAAAGTGGTTCAAGGTGTTGTCGATGGTTTAGAATTAAAGAATGTAAAAGCAGAACAATTGCGAGCTGAGAATGTAAAAGGAGATTTTGACTTTATTGTAAGTCGTGCCGTGACCAATATGCCCGATTTTGTTTCTTGGATTAAAAGCAAGATTAAAAAACAGAACAAGCACGCTTTGCAAAACGGAATTCTCTACCTTAAAGGAGGTGATTTAACCGAGGAACTAAAAGACTTCCCAAAGGCTACAGAATATAATTTAGCCGACTTTTTTGAAGATGAATTCTTCGAGACTAAGAAGGTAGTGCATGTACCGTTAAAGTTTGTCGTTTAAGGTCATTGCGAGGAAGGAAGCAATTTCATAATGACTGAGGAACTAAGATAGCTTGGCGATGCCATTTGGTCTAAAATTCTAAAAACCCACAAAATCTCAAATTAATTTGAATTTTGTGGGTTTTTTATTTGTAGTTCCCCCTTCGGGGGTTAGGGGGATTTATTCTCCTAAAAATGGGTATCTGTAATCCACTGGAGTAACAAAAGTTTCTTTGATAGTTCTAGGAGAAGCCCAACGCAATAAGTTCAATGGAGAACCTGCTTTGTCATTTGTTCCTGAGGCTCTAGCACCACCAAAAGGTTGTTGTCCTACAACAGCACCTGTTGGTTTGTCATTGATATAGAAGTTACCAGCAGCGTTTTGTAATTTTACTGTAGCTACTTCAATAGCGTAACGATCTTGACTGAAAACAGCTCCTGTTAATGCATATTCAGATGTAGAATCTACTAATTCTAATGTTTCTTCCCATTTTGCATCTTCGTATACGTAGATTGTCATTACAGGTCCGAATAACTCAGTCTCCATTGTAGAGTAATGAGGGTTAGTAGTAACGATTACCGTTGGTTCAATGAAGTACCCAACTGATTTGTCGTAGTTTCCACCAACAATGATTTCAGCATCAGCATCTTTTTTAGCTTGGTCAATAAAACTCGCTAGTTTGTCAAATGAACCTTCGTGGATAACTGCAGTAATGAAATTACTAAAATCTTCTGGAGAACCCATTTTCATTGATTTTACATCCGTGATAATTTGTTCTTTAATTGCTGGCCATAAACTTTGTGGAACATAAGCTCTAGAAGCTGCTGAACATTTTTGACCTTGAAATTCAAAAGCACCACGTACAATTCCAGTAGAAACTTGTTTTGGGTTGGCGCTTGAATGTGCAATGATAAAATCTTTACCACCCGTTTCTCCTACAATTCTTGGATACGTTTTATAGTGATGAATGTTAGTTCCTATTTTTGCCCAAATATCTTTGAATACGTGAGTTGATCCTGTAAAGTGGATACCGGCAAAATCACGACTAGCAAGAACGGTATCAGTTACCATTAAAGCATCTCCAAAAACGACGTTGATAACTCCATCAGGAACACCTGCTTCTTTGAATACTTCGATAATGATTTGTGCCGAGAATACTTGGCTATCACTTGGTTTCCATAAAACAACGTTACCCATCATTGCAGCACTCGCTGGAAGATTGGCAGCAATTGCTGTAAAGTTAAATGGAGTTATCGCGTATACAAATCCTTCAAGAGGTCTATATTCTAAACGGTTCCACATATCAGATGAAGAAGAAGGTTGATCTGCATAAATTTGAGTCATGAACTCTACGTTAAAACGTAAAAAGTCAATTAACTCACATGAAGCATCAATTTCTGCTTGGTGAATATTTTTTGATTGTGCAATCATTGTTGCAGCGTTAATTCTCGCTCTGTATGGTCCTGCGATCAATTCAGCTGCTTTCAAGAAGATAGCTGCGCGTTGCTCCCAAGCCATGTTTGCCCATGCAGTTCTAGATTCTAATGCATTTGCAATCGCTTGCTCCACATGTGATTTCTCCGCAAGGTGGTAGGTTCCTACAATATGTTTGTGGTCGTGAGGAGCCGACATATTTTTTGTGTTTCCAGTTCTAATTTCTTCGCTTCCGATGTATAACGGCACGTCAATTTTAGAATTCCACATTTTGGTATAAGCT
Organism: Flavobacterium muglaense; assembly: GCF_014305155.1. Lineage (GTDB taxonomy): Bacteria > Bacteroidota > Bacteroidia > Flavobacteriales > Flavobacteriaceae > Flavobacterium > Flavobacterium muglaense. The sequence continues at coordinate 29,767 of NZ_JACRUK010000038.1, read as the reverse complement.
GCTTGTACGGCTGCTTTTTCAGGTGAATTTGGTGCGTACCCTTTTACTGGTTCATTTACCGCTTTTGGTACGTGAAAAAATCCTTTTAGCATGATATTTTAATTTTTTAATCTGTTTTAATACAGATAAGATTAGACATTCGAAATTGGATAAAATTTAAGCAAAAAGATGCCGAAAAATTTATTGTGACACAAAAGTACAAAGGTTTATTTGAATTTTGCGTAACTATTGGTGTTAAATGCTCCATTTCTCCGCTCTGCTGTTGCGGAGAATTAAAGCATAGAAATGATGTTTAATTTGTTGGTTTTTTGGGCTGTGAATATACTTCGGCAATCATACATCGCACACTTCCTCCGCCAATTGTTTCAATGGTGTTGATAGATAGTGGAACAAGTTCACTGTATTGTTCTAGATTCTTTTTTTGGTTTGGATTTAAACTATTATAGGCACTTTGAGACATAGCCACGATTGTTTTATGATCTTTAGTTTTTAGTTCTAGCATATTTCCAGCAAAATGGTTTAGTTGCTCAAATGTGATATCTACAATCTGATGTCCTGATTGAGTAAGGGAGTTCACTAATTGTTGTTTCTCATTTGTATCTGTTATGCTGCTTAAACATACAACCGCAAATTGAGATCCTATGCACATCATAACATTAGTGTGGTAAATTGCTTTGTTGTCTTGATCGAATGAGTGAAAATAAACAGGTTTGTAGCCTAAGTAATTACTAACTTTTACAAATAAATCTTTGTCGGTTCTAGGAGATAAACAAGCATATGCCACTTTGTTCACATGGTCGAATATGATACTTCCTGTTCCTTCCAAGTATTTTTTATTATAATGTTCCTTCGAAAAATCAATAGTTTCTGAGATTTCGAACTTGGTTTTTAGTGAATCAATAACATCAGTTCTGATTTCGGCTAATCGATTTGGCGTTAACATTGGGTACAAAATAACTTTTCCGTCCGGATGAAAGCTTACCCAGTTATTAGGGAATACAGCATCTGGTTTAACGGGTTGTTGGGTGTCGTTTATCACATTAACATCAACTCCTTTGGACTTTAAGGTTGCGGCCATATCATCAAACTCCTTTAACGCCTTGCTTTTTATTTGCTCGGGATTTAGGTCTTTGAGTTCTTTTTGAAAATAGTTCGTTTCTGATGTTTGAATGTTTACACTAAAATTTGCAGGACGCACCATAAGGATGCTAGTTGTAGATTGATTTAAAGTTGTAGATTTTAATTCTTTGTTTTGGGACTGCATCATAGCACATGTAATTAGTAAGAGAGTGGTTAGTTTATTGGTTTTCATAGTTTTTGGTTTGGTTTTTATTAGGTTGTTAGTTCTCTATGTGTGAGCCATTTTTGGAAATAATGGTAGACTTTTGCTAAAGTGAATACAAAAATGGTAGTTATAATTCCTAGTATAACATTGTAGCAAGGTTCTAGTTTTAGTGATATTCGAATCAAAATGGTAGCCAATACAAATGCGGAGTATCTAAATACCCTATAATAGTTTGTGGTGAATCGTAACGAGACAAGTACGATGACAATGTCAGTAAATATTAGCGCCGTATAAAATGTTTCGAATGAATGTAAAAAAACACCTGTTTGTACTAAAGCAAAAAAATCAGTAAGTCCTATAACGAAAAAGGCTAATAGTAAGAATAGGGCTAGTAGTTTTTTAATACGAACAAACTGATATTGGTTGACATAGGTTTCTGGTAATTGTATTTCCCGATTTAATTTTCGGGTGAATCCCATGATTGTAAAAATGGTAAGTGCCCCAAAAGAATAGACCAGGATATTTATAATTGACTTACTGGAATCCTCCCATAGAATAAAATCGTCTAAGTGGCTAAATTCTTTAAAGGCATCTCGTAAGAAAATCATTGATAACAACTCAAATTGTTTGCCTAAAGAGCGTGTAACAGATTTTGGTAAAACAAAAATCAAGCTCAATAATTCGAAAATTAAAAGAATGGTAAACACGATTTCGATAGCAAAGAAGCGATGCTTAAACAAAGTATTAAAATGGCCTAAAGAAATTAAATTTTGAGTTACTAAAAAGCTACAAATTCCACATGTAATAAAAACCACAACTAAAAAAGAGCTTATGGTTTTTATCATTTTTGGGTTTTCCCAAAATAAAACGTGCTTGTCAAACAATCGAATTAAATGCTTTACCATAGTTTTTTTTGATAAATATGTAATAAGTAAACTGCTATTATAGTTTGCGGTAAAAGTACAAAGGTTATTTTGATAATTGTTTTTTTTAACGCTAAAACAAGTCAAATTAACCAAAAAAAAGTTTATTTATGTGTTATATTTAATAAATTCACGTGAATTAAAGAAAAAAAAATATAGTTTTTTGATGTAATTTTTTGGTTGTGTAATTGAGTTTTAGGGACTGTGAAGCTACTTTTTAATGAAATAATATAGCATGACAGGTCTGGAAGTAAAAAAATTCAATTGTATGCGGTAAAATGATGGCTGGTGAGATTCTAAAAGACAGTGTGACTATTCTATTTCGGATAGCTTAAATCTAATTCAAGATATAGATTTAGCGATGCTCTTATGTTTTAAGAGCGCAAGAGCAGAAAAACACTAAATAAGGAAACGTTAATTCAATGCAAAAGGGGCGCTTAGCCTAAAAGTAGGTACAAAAACCTTGAAAGTTTTAGTAGTAGTAAAATTGATCATATTAAAATAACCCTTCATCGCTCCGTAAGGCGAAGCTAAAAGACAGCCTGAACTGTAGGTATGTTGTTCTCCTGGTTTTAATACGGGTTTTTTGCCTATCACTCCTTCACCGTCCACTATTTCATCGTCGTTTAAAGAGTCGAATATCTCCCAATGACGTGAGGTTAATTGAACAGAATCTTTACTGTGGTTCTCAATTGTAATCTCGTAACTAAAGGCAAAATGGATCTTATAGTTTTTGAAATAAGTACCTTCAAAACTAGTTAAAACCGATATTTTTATACCTCTTGTTATTTGAGAAACCATTTGTATAGTTGTAAATAGGTGTGTAATACGAACAAAATTACAAAAAAAAATAACATGATATTATGCTTTTATTTGTAATGTTTTGTTAATTGATGATATTGGTGGAGCTAGTCGTTCCTTTGCCAATCACTTTATCATATCGATCTGTATTTGCTTTGTAATAGACAAGAATGGTGTAGTTGTTTTCGGTTTGATAAAAGTTTCCGTCGATAGCATTTTCATTATCGATCTTACCTTTTGCATCAGCGATGACATATTGATAATTAGTGAATCCTTGTTTGATCAAAAGGGCTTTTTCGTAAATACCTTTCTTTGGATCGTAATCCATTTTGTATTCGGGAGATAGGATGTAGTTATTAAACATACCATTAATGTAGATGTCTTTTTCTAATCTAAATGTAGGTGCCGAAAGGCTAAAATAAACCCAAGCATAATCGGCTTCAATTTCGCTGGCCGTAGCATTGATATTATTGACTAGAAAGCGACCGTTTATGTCTTGCGTATTCGTGTAAGGAAAGTTTCTTCGGGCATTATGAGTGTATAAATAGGCGCCGTAAACAGCGCTGCTCGCATCTACTTTTGAGATGAAGTTTGCTGGAACTTTTATTTCTTTATTTTCGAAATACAAAAATTCATTTCCAGCCCAAAACTGTGTTTCGGCATCGTATTTATAGATTAAATCGTTGCCAATGGTGTATTGCGGTACAATATTTTTGATGGCTTCATTGATCTTGTCGTTTTGAAACAATGCAATTTTTATATTTTTAATCGGGTTTTGAAAATTGATCGTGCTTGAGGTGATGCTAAACTCGATATTGTGTTTGTACTCTAAGTTGTTTACTGTACGTGCTCGTTTAACTTGCATTGGCACGCTAGCTGATTCTTCGTATAAAATGAACTTTCGAGAAAAAACTACTTCTTTATTTTCGTTTAAAATTTTTAACATATAGTTTCCGCTTATTCGCAATTGCTGAGTGAATTGATTGGGAATCGAAAGCTTATAATGGGAATAAAGTTGTAAGGTGTTTAAGGAATTGGTGTATTCTTGAATTCGTTGGTTGTCAAATCCTTGTAGGTAATCATTTTTTGGTATTTCGGATGGTTTCCAGTTGTAATCACAATGGATAATTTCATAGTAGTAATCGGCTTCATTGCCGTATAAATCGTCAAACTGCAATTGAAAACCAGTTCCTAATTGAAAAATGGGTACTGTGTTTTGATTGTTTTGTATAAAAGTAATTGTTTTAATGTTAAAGGAAGGCGCGACTTCGGTTTCCACTTGAGCGAACAAAGATTGAATGGTTAAAAACAGGAGTAATGTACTTATTTTTTTCATGGAAACAACGGGTTTAAAAAACGCTAAATATACTAATTTATAATTGGTGTTTTGTAGAATTTTATTCGGTGGAATAGCAGTAGAATGTAGGAAATGTGTTAAAATATTCTTATCAAAATTCTGATTTTCGATTTTTTATCAATACCTTTATTGAAATTAAACAAACATTTATGAAACAATTTTCTAGAGTAACCCTCGGACTGCTATTGTGTTCTTCTGCAATTTTTGCGCAAGATATCGATCTTTCAAAAAATATTCCTTCGGATCCAACTGTTAAAACAGGTGTGTTGTCGAATGGCTTAACTTACTACATCAAGAAAAATGCCAAACCCGAAAATAAAGTTGATTTACGATTAGTAGTTAATGCGGGATCTATTCTTGAAAATGATGATCAAAGAGGACTGGCTCACTTTATGGAGCACATGAATTTTAATGGTACAAAACGTTTTCCGAAGAATAAATTAGTAGATTATTTGCAGAGTATCGGGGTCAAATTTGGTCAACATTTAAATGCTTATACTAGTTTTGACGAAACGGTTTATTTCCTTCCAATTCCTTCAGACAGTCCAGAAAAATTAGAAAACGGATTCAATATTATTGAAGACTGGGCTTTTAATGCTGATCTGACTCCAGAAGAGATTGAAAAAGAAAGAGGAGTAGTTCTAGAGGAATATAGACTAGGCCTTGGTGCAGATAAAAGAATGTTAGGGCGTTATTTGCCAAAAATGATGCACAATTCGCATTATGCAGATCGTTTGCCTATTGGAGAAAAAGAAATTTTAGAAAAATTCAAGTACGATAAGATTATTAATTTTTACAAAGATTGGTACCGCCCAGATTTGATTAGTGTTATTGTTGTTGGGGATATTGACGTTGCTGCGATGGAGAAAAAAGTGAAAGAACACTTCTCTAAGTATAAAAACCCAGCGAATGAAAAAGAAAGAAAGATATACGACGTTCCTAATCACAAGGAGACTTTTGTAGCTGTTGAAAGTGATAAAGAAGCGCCATACACGATGGTTCAATTGATGTACAAGGATTATGGTGCACCAAAAAAAATGAAAACGATTGGTGATTATAAAGACAATCTAACCGAAGGTTTGTTTGCAACGATGATCAACAATAGATTAGGTGAGTTAGTAAACTCAGCTACTCCACCATTTACATACGGATACTCTTATCATGGTGGAACTTATGCTAGAACTAAGGAGGCTTATCAATCAGTTGCTGTTGTTCAAGAAGACAAGCAATTATCAGCCCTTAAAGTTTTGGCTGTAGAAAACGAACGTGCTAAAAAATACGGATTTACACAAGATGAATTAGACAGAGCAAAGTCTGAGATTCTAGCTCAGTATGAAAAACAATACAATGATCGTGATAAAACGGATTCAGATCGATTTGTAAGTCAATACCAATCACAGTTTTTAGAGCAGGTACCTTCGCCAGGAATAGAGTGGGAGTTTGCTACTACTAAAGCAGTCTTGCCTTCAATTTCAATTGCTGATGTAGCTGCTTACATGAAGGATCTAGTGAAAGAAGATAATAGAGTAGTGATTATTACAGGTCCAGAAAAAGAAGGATTAGTAAAAGTAACAGAGCAACAAGTTCTAGATGCTTTAAAACTTAATGCAGCCGAGATTACACCGTACCAAGATTCTAAAGCGGTGAAAAGTTTGCTTAGAAATGAAGTAAAACCAGGGTCTATTGTAAAGAAAGAAACAGATACTAAATTAGGTTTAACAACATTATTTCTTTCTAATGGTGCTAAAGTAAAATATAAGAAAACCGACTTTAAAAATGACGAAATCTTAATGGATGCAGTTAGTTTTGGGGGTACAAATACGTACTCTAATGAGGAATTAATCAAAACTCAATTTGCTAACGGAGCATTGGCAGAAGCTGGTTTCTCTGGTTTGTCATTGAACGATATTAACAAATTCATGTCGGGTAAAATCGCTTCAGTTAACCCTTATATTGGTTCTATTACCGAAGGTTTAAAAGGACGTGCAACTCCGAAAGACTTAGAGTATTTATTTCAAAGTACTTATGCGTATTTCACAGATTTGAACTTAGATCAAGAAGCCTATGAAGGATTTAAGCAAAAACAATCTGCTTTCTACAAAAATATGGCTTCACAACCTTCGTTCTTTTTTCAACAAGAATTATATGCTTATTTATTGAAAGAAGATCCTAGATTTAACGGAATCGTTCCTACAGATAAAACCTGGGCGCAAACAGATTATCAATTGGCTTACAAAAAATACAAAGAGCGTTTTGCTAATGCAGGTGACTTTGAATTCTTCTTTGTAGGGAATGTTGATGATAAAATGATGGAAGATTATGCAACTAAATACATTGCATCATTGCCTTCAACTACTAAAAAAGATGTCGTGACTGATTTAGGGTACCGCATGCTAAAAGGAGATTTGAAAAAAGTAATCAATAAAGGAACTGATCCTAAAAGTACAGTTACCATTATGTATTACGGTGACGCAACCTACTCTGACAAGGAAGCTTTAGCAATGCAAGCCTTGGGCGAAGTCTTGACTATTAAGTTAATTGAAGAACTAAGAGAGAACGAAGCTGGTGTTTACGGAGTAAGCGCTCGTGGTAGCATGACTAAAGTACCAAATGGTTCTTTCAATTTTAGAATAGGTTTTCCTTGTGGTCCTGAAAATGCTGAAAAATTAACAACATCAGCATTAAAAGAATTACAAAAAATAATTGATAACGGTCCTGATGAAAAGGATGTAGCTAAATTTAAAGAAGCAGAGTTATTAGATTATAAAAAGGATATTAAAGACAATAAATTCTGGCTGAGTAATTTTACACAATCGTATATTGACGGAAAAAGTCCAGATAAGATTTTTCAAGTAGAAGAAGCAATTAACAAAGTTACTGCCAAAGACATTCAAGCTGTGGCTAAAAAATATCTGACTAAAGATAAAGTGATTGCTATGCTAATGCCTGAAGTTCAAAAATAATTAGGTTTAAATTTTAAGTATAAATGCCCGCTAAATTTTTTAGCGGGCATTTTTTTATTCCAATAGGTAGTTCAAGTGCGTTTCTACCTCACTACTAATACTGTTTTCATCTAGAAGGGAATCTGATAACAGTTTTTTGCTTTCTTGCAATCGGATGATTTTTTCTTCTACAGTGTTTTTCGATATAAAACGAATGACATTAACTTTATTCAATTGCCCTATTCTGTGTGCGCGGCCTATTCCTTGCTTTTCAGCAAAAGGGTTCCACCAAGGGTCTAAAAACAATACATAAGATGCCTTAGTGATATTCAATCCTACACCACCTGCTTTCAACGAAATGAAAAATAGTAAAATTTCGTCTTGCTCTTGAAAATTAGTAACGGCAATTTCACGGTCTTTTTGATCTGTAGCGCCTGTGAGTTCACAAAACTTGATCTTGTTTTCAATGCACCATTCTTTATAAAAACCCAAATTAGAAACAAATGAACTAAACACAATTGTCTTTTGTTTGGACTGAATCAAAGTGCTCAAATAATGAGTTACAGCATTGAATTTACCCGAATCGATATCCGACTTCGCGTCAATCATTTTAGGGTGATTGCTCAATTGTCTCAAGCGCATCAAGCTGTTAATGATGTTAATCTTATCGACTTTTCCACCGTCTGTTCGCAAGAGTGAATTGCGCGCTTTAGACTTTTCTTCTTCGTAAAGCTTTTCCTGATCCTTCTCCATCTCGCAATAATAAATTTGCTCCGTAAGTTCAGGTAAATCATCCAGTACTTGTTCTTTTGTGCGTCTTAAAATAAACGGACTGATCAATGTTTTTAACTCTGCCAGTGCTGTTTCATCCTGATTTTTTTCAATTGGATTTTTGTAGTTTTTGACAAAGGACGAATGGCTTCCTAGGATATCAGGATTGATAAATTCCATTTGTGACCATAAATCATCCAGAGAATTTTCGATAGGTGTGCCACTTAGTGAAATCTTATTTGCCGCCGGAATTTGATTGATAGCCTTGAATATTTTCGAACTCTTATTTTTGATGTATTGACTTTCGTCCAAAATTAAAAAACGAAATTGATGCTTTTCTAAAATGGCAATATCGCGCGTAGCAATAGCGTAGCTAGTAAAGACCAAATCGTACCGCATTAGTTTTTTGGCAATCAATTTTCGGTCCTTGCCAATGTATTGAATGCGTCGTAAATGCGGTGTGAATTTGCGAGCTTCATTGTACCAGTTGAATACTAATGAAGAAGGCAAAACCACTAAAACTTTTAAATATTCCTTGGCTTGTGGAATGGTGTTCCCAAATAAGTCCAACTGCTCAGCTTCTCGCTGCTGGTTCTCGAGTTGTTCTTGTACTGCCACTAAGGTGGTTAGTGTTTGGATGGTTTTTCCTAAACCCATATCATCGGCTAGGCAAGCGCCCATGCCATTTTGATAATGGTCTAGCAGCCATTGTACCCCTTGAGTTTGATAAGGTCTTAATGTGGCTTTTACCAAAGGGGATAGTGTAAACGGTACCGCAGTTTCGGGTTTTAAATCCAGTTGAAGTTCAGGTATTGCTTGAAGAATGGCGTAATTATTTTTAGGTAGCTGCAACACTTCTTGTTGTACTTTGGCTAGTTTGGCCAAAGGAGCGTATTGCATCATCCATTCTTTTGGAATTAAAAAACAACTGCCATCAGGCAATAGATAAACTTGGTTTTGCTGTTTTAAATTTGGTATAATTTCGATAAAATTAAATTCGAATGCACCACAACTAACGGTGATTTTGATATCAAACCAGTCGTTTTGTATTTGGTTAGAAAACGCAATTACAGGTTTTGTGGTTTGTATTCTCTTTCCATCTAAAGTAAAATGATCCAGATGAAACCCTTCCAATTCTAATAAATCCTTATGTTCAATAACCCATTGAATGGTATCGTGTAATTCTGTACTTTTTAATTTTGGCGAAAGCCTAAAAAAACCATTTTCTGTTTTTTCAAAACCCAAGTGAACTAGTTTTTGTTCAAAGATGATTTCGGCAGCTTGATCTCTCTTGTACTGAATCACTTTTATGTTTTCGGGATCGTCTAAATCAATTTCAGAATGGGTGAGTTTATTTTTCGAACCCTCAAAAAGATAACCGTTATAATCAAAACGTAAATTAAGGTAATAGCTGTTTTTAAAAAAATCATGCACTGCTTCAAGTTGGCAAGATACGATAGTAGTACGCTTGATAATTTCAAAACCATCAGCCGTAACATCTACTTTTTTAACAATGTCTTTGATGAATTTTTGAAAATATTCAACCATCATTCGAGAGGGGATTTCTATGGTTTTCTTGGTTAAAAACGGTTTTAACTTCTTAGCGTCTATTGCTTTTAGTTGTACTAAATTTTTGTCTACAATCAACCAAGCGGGTTCATCAACCAAGATTGTTATCGCTCTTTCTGCAAGATCAAAAGGTTTTTTGTTTTCTTGCAATTGCAACTGGTATTGAATGCTTTCATCAGTTTTTAGAAAATGAATTTTAGTTTCCAAAGGTTGATTTTGGGTAGAGATTTTGCTTTTTCTAAAATCTTTGTCTTTGTCCAAAGAAAAGCAAATAGGAAAATCATGGGTTTGAACCAGCGTTAAAAATTCGGTAAGTTTTAAATTTTGGTACAACTGAATCCCAATAGCAACTTTCGGGTCTTTGAATAATTCCTCTAAGCTTTTTTTGGCTTTAGCCGAATTGAATTTTTTAGCGAGTGCTTCGGCTTGCAGGCTTTCACAAATAGCCACCGCTTTTTGTATGGACTTGTCTAAATGAATAACGTCAATCCCGAAGCTTTTGAGTACTGCAGGATTGGCTTTTTTATCGAGATAAGTTATCGGTTGGTTCGTAGGTACGACATAAGCGGTAGGCGTGAAAAAATTGCTTTTTACATCCCAACTCAAGTCAAAACAAAACGGAAATTTGGATACAGTTGTCAAAATTAAGGCTATGGGTTTTTGAAGGGTGCTACGTCAAAATGTTAGTGGTAACTAATTTTAAACAGTAAGGGATTAAGGAAACTAAGCTTTTGACTTAATAAACTTAATCCCTTAATGGTGAAATTTAAATTTTTATATATTCTTTTATTTGAAACAAACAGGGATGATTTCCCCTTTTGCTAAACAGTATTTTTCTACTAATTCGGGAGTAATTTTATGGGTATAATCTTCTTCGACAACTGTGAAACCAATGCTTCTCAATTTATCAAAATAATCACGACCATAAATACGTACATGATCGTATTGTCCAAATATTTCAGCACGTTTTTTTTGATCCGTTATTGTGTCATCGGCATAAGTTATTGCGCGATTCAAATCTTGCGGAATTTGTAATATCGCCATTCCGCCTGGTTTTAATACGCGGTACAATTCCTGCATGGCTTTAGTATCATCTGGAATGTGCTCTAAAACGTGGTTGCACAAAATAACATCGTACTGATTGTCCTCAAAAGGCAAGTCGCAAATATCTGCTTTTACATCAGCAAGAGGTGAAAACAAATCGGTTGTGGTGTAATCTAGGTTTTTTTGATTTCTAAACAGTTTGTAAAAGGCTTGCTCAGGAGCAAAATGCAATACTTTTTTAGGAGCTGTAAAAAAATCAGTTTTTTCGTTGAGGTACAACCACAATAAACGGTGTCTCTCTAGCGAAAGTGTACTTGGCGAAAGCACGTTATTACGTTGCGTCCCGTATCCATAGGGCAAGAAGCTTTTAAAACTTTTCCCGTCAATAGGATCTGTAAAAGTAGTTCCCTTTAAGGCAAAAGCCAAAACAGGTCTCGCCACATAACTTAAACGAATAAGAATAGGGCGAGGGATAGTATTAAGCACGAGTTTGAATAGTTTTTTCAAGTTTTTTCAAGTGAATTAAACACGAATTTCACGAATTTACACGAACTTAATTTGGTGTAAAATGAATTTCACGAATATTTGTTTTACAATAAGATTCTTTTATATTTTAAGATGTCTTCTCCAAAATTCACAAGGATTCCAAGTTTGTTTTGAGAAGCTGCTAAGTAATTTAATGTTTGTTTTATTTCGCTATTTGTTAACTCTTGAATAGCTTTAATTTCTACAATGATTTCGTCAAACACAACAAAGTCTGCAAAGTAATAACTGGGCAATATAATGTCTTTGTAAACTATATTGTATTTAGATTCACGCTTGTAAGGAACTTTGTTTTTTTGAAATTCGTACTCTAATGCATCTCCATATACTTTTTCACTATGACCTTTGCCTAAAATTTTATGTACTTCCATACACAAACCAACAATTATATAAGATTCTTCCTTTAGATAAATTTCTTGCATTTATAGGTAAAGTTTATAAAATTATTTAGCCGCTGCTTATTCGTGTGAATTCGTGTTGGTACATTTCAATTAACAGAAAATCTCTTTGCGAAATCTTACAATACCAAAGGCACTTTTCTGAACTCATCTTCTTCATTACTCACAATTCCGAGTGCTTGATACACGTATGCAAATGTAGAAAGTAGCTCTGGTTTACCGTCAACTAAGGCCACATCGTGTTCAAAGTGTGCGCTTGGTTTATTATCAGCAGTAGTGATTGTCCATCCGTCTTTGTGTTGTTTGATGTTGCGTGTCCCTTGATTGATCATCGGTTCAATTGCAACTACCATTCCTTCAACAAATAGTTTTCCGCGACCGCGTTTTCCGTAATTTGGCATTTCAGGATCTTCGTGCATTTTTTGCCCTAAACCGTGTCCTACTAATTCGCGAACCACGCCATAACCATGTGCTTCTGTATATTTTTGGATAGCATTCCCCACATCTTCTACGCGGTTTCCAGCTTTAAATTCGCGGATTCCTACGTACAAAGATTCTTTGGTAATCTGTAATAATTTTTTAGTTTCGGGTGCAACTTCTCCTATTTCAAAAGAATAAGCGTGATCTCCGTGGTATCCATTTTTAAAAGCACCACAGTCTACCGAGATCACATCACCACTTTGAAGCGGTGTATTGTTTGGGATTCCGTGTACAACTTGTGAATTCGGACTCATACATAATGAGTTTGGAAAACCATACAATCCTAGAAAACTAGGCACAGCACCGTGATCACGAATGAATTCTTCGGCTAATTTATCTAAATGTAATGTAGTTACTCCTTCTTTGATTTCAGAAGCAATCATTCCTAATGTTTTCGATACAATTAAGGCACTTTCGCGCATTAATTCAATTTCTTCACGGGATTTAACTATAATCATATTTTCTTTTTTTCAGTTGGCAAAAGTACGATTTTTAAATTATTTAATCAGGATTGGCCATAATTTTAAAAAGTTCCGCATTTGAGTTAAAATATCTGTTTTCTAAAGCTATTGAAGCTAGCTGCGCACTGATTAAACTATTCTCTCTACTGTTGATTAAAAACAGGGAGCTTTCGCCAAAGGTAAACAACCGTTCTTCTGATTTTAACATGATGGCATAATCTTCGGCCAGTGTTTTTATAATTTTATTTTGTTTCTCCAGAGACTGAATTTCTGTTTTTTGAGCACTTATTTTATTCGAAAGTTGCACGCGTTCTAGATTCAAACTAAACTCCGATTCCTGAATTTTGTATTGTGCTAGTTTCAAACTTCCACGTTCTTTTCGTAAAAACAAAGGGAAATAAAAGTTCAAACCAATTTTGTAATTTTCGAACTGATAATTGTCAATATAACTGGGTTCAGCGATATAAGAATAACCCACGTCAATTTTTGGGAGTAACATATTGGCTTTAAGCTTTTTCTCTACCGTCAAAATTTCGATTTTATTCTGTAATGCATTAATTTTCGGGTGATTGTCTAGCGTGAAATCAGTATTTACTAAATCATTTGTTTTTAATGTTTCTTGAATGCTTGCATCTACAGCTGTTTCAGGAATGAGACTGTCGGCTAATTCCAGTGGAATGGAATTTTCTAACCAAAGAAAGTTAGATAATTCTAATTTTGCTTTATTCAATTTTAATTTAGAATCCTCCAGATTCAGCAGCCTGTTTTTTACGCTAATTCCAGACTCAATACTGTCAATAGCACGTTTATCACCTGCTTTTATCAATTGTTTTATACCCTTGAAACGAATTTGTGCATTGTTGCTGTAAGTTTCATACAGTTTTACTTCGTTATAGGTTTTTTTCCAGTTAAAATAGGCGATGGAAGCATCATACAAAACGGCAATTGCTTGTAGTTTTCTTTCGGCTTGGCTCAGTTTTAACTGAATTTTCGCCTTGCGTACATCGGCCATTCTTTGATTGATAAACAAACCTTGTCCCAGCGGCACCGTAATCCCTAACGAGGTTAATCCTTGATTAGGTACTGTGTTTTCCGGGTTTAAGTAAATACCATCATTGTTGTCAAAACCCGCTTTTATTTCGATTCCGTACCATGTAGGGATTTTGAAACTGCTGTTTAGTATCGAATAATATTCTTTGTCTTTGAATTGTTTTTCTTTAAAATCGACTTCAATTTTGGGGTCAAAGCCACCGCGCGCCATCATCAAATTAGCTTGTGCTTTATTGATTTCTAAGTTGGCTGTTTTTACTAACGGATGGTACTTCTTGACATAACCCAAAAACTCATTATAAGTGAACTCCTTTGAACTGTTGACCGTTGGAGTTTGTCCAAAAGCAAGAGATCCTAAGAGTAGAAAAAGGATAAGAATGTGTTTCATTATTTTTTCTCTTTAGCTGGTTTTACGTCTGTTTTATAATAATTTGGCGGAAACCCATTTAAAATTCTCCATACTTCAAACCAAATAGGCACGGTGTCTAGCAAGGCAATAGTCTCGGCACCAGAGCCAATGCTTATTTTTTTAGGCCAAGGAGCTTCCTCTTTGTCTGGCGCAATTAGGATACGGTATTTTCCGTTATCACTGATGAAGTTTTCTATGGCTACAATTTTACCTCCAAAAGTTCCATAAGACACATCAGGCCATCCTGAGAAAACGATAGTTGGCCATCCATCAAACCAGACCCTCACTTTTTCGCCGCGGTTAATTAATGGTAAATCAATTGGGTCTACAAAAGTTTCAACAGCAATGTCGTACTGTGCTGGCATAATGCTCACAATAGCAGTTCCTTCTTTTACTGTTTGTCCTATACCCGCTTGTAAAACTCTATTGACGTAGCCGTTTTGTGGTGCTGTGATGTAATACATTCCGTTACGAATGCTGTAATTGGCGTATTGATTCTCCAATTTATTTACTTGTGCTTCGGTATCAAATTGATTACTCATTGCCGTGAATTGATCGCTTTGTGCTTTGGATACTTTCTCAGAGTATTCAGCAGTAATACGATTGGTCTCTACTCGGGCATTGATATATTCATTTTTACTGGTCAAGAATTTGTTTTCTTGCGTAATAATTTTAGCTTCTACTTCTTGTAGTTTTAGTCTTTTGTCCTCTACATCTGTTAATGGTTTTAAGCCCTCTTTGTTCAATTGTACAGCACGATCAAACTGCGTATTTGCAATTTTCAACTGTGTTTTTACAGCTACAAGATCCATGCTGTCACTTTTTATTTTTAGTAGTGACTGTTTGATTTTGTTTTGGGCTTGCTCTAATTTCAGGTTTTTCTCGCTTTCAATGTTTTGGATTTGTCCCGTCATTGTTTTCACTTTAGAACCATACGATTCGAGTGATAGTTTTTTAGCGTTGACTTGTCTTTTCGTATTTGCTACTAAATTAGGGTCCATGTAATCCTCTTTAATCTCTGATATGAAAAGGATGGTGTCTCCTTTTTTTACGAAATCTCCTTCTTGCACGTACCAGTTTTCTATTCGACCCGAAATTACACTTTGTATCGACTGTGGGCGTTGATTTGGTTTTAAAGTAGTTACCGCTCCAGAACCCGATATGTTTTGTGTCCATGGAAGAAATAAAATTAGGATTCCTAGTATGAAAAAGAACATTATTATTTTATTCATAACCTTAGCACTTGAATTCAAGTTAAGGTTTTTGATGGTGTCAAATTTTTGTAAACTTGGCGAATTCGTTTTGTTATTGTCAGATATGTTTAGCATAACCTATAGTGTTTTTGTGTCGTTTAGAATGCGTCCATTTTGCATGATAATCTCTCTGTTGCATTTTGTTTTCCAATATGGATTTTTAGAGGATACAATAATGGTCCATTTGTTTTCTTTGGCTGTTATGAAGTCAATAATTTTATTGGCTACTTTTTCATCCATAGTGTCTGTAGGATCCTCATAAAATAGAATGCGCGGTTTGTGGATAATAGATCGTGCCAACAATATTTTTTGTGCATTAGAAGACGTTAACTGTCGTCCTTCTGGGAAAATTTTAGTTTCTAAACTTTCGGGCAACGATTTAATGTATGAAGTTAATTGTACCCCTTCAATGGCCCATTTCAAATCTTCTTGGCTGATAGTGCTATCGTTAAAGGTGATGTTTTCATGTATTGTTCCTTCAAAGGGAGTTTCGCCATAGATGATACTACCTATTTGGGAGCGGTATTGTTTCAGATCGATCTTCTTGAACGTATCGTCGTTGATATAAAAACTTCCCGTTGTAGGTTTAATTAAGCCCGATAAGATGCGAATTAAGGTTGTTTTACCCGAACCATTTTCTCCATTGATTACAATGCGTTCTCCTTGATCAATTTTTAATGAAATATCGTTTAGAATTGCGTTTTTAGAATCTGGAAATTTGAATTTTACCTTTTCAGTTTCCAAAGTGATATCGGCATAGCAATAATTAGTGGTTTCAGTTTCAAACTCTTCTTCAAGGCTTAAATCAGCTACTTGACCAATTTTTTCAACAGAAGTTAACACGTCATAAAAAGTTTCAAGCCCCAGGATGATCTTTTCGACAGAGTTGATGACCAATAAAATAATGATTTCGGCAGCGACAAATTGTCCTATATTCATTTGTTGCGAAACCACTAGAAAACCACCTATAGATAGCAAACTAGCTGTAATTATGACTTTAAAAACAATCAGCTGCGTAAATTGTCTTTTGATCACATTAAAATGTTTTTCACGGTAATTAAGATATTCACTTACTAATTGATCGTTTTTTTGAAGTCCGTAGTCAAAGTTCAATTGGTTTCTAAAACTGAAATTATTGCGCGCCATTTCTTGCAACCATCTAGCTACTTTATACTTGTTTTTTGATTCTTTCAAGCTGGTTTCTAATCCTGATTTATATGATAATTTAAAGATAAAGTACAATAAAATGATTAACATGATTCCAAATACGATAAAATAAGGATGATACAGGGACAACAGAATTATACCAAAAGCAATTTGTAATAAGGCTGCCGAAAAGTCAATTAGTAATTTTGAAGTTCCTTTTTGAATGGTTAAGGTATCAAAAAAACGATTGGCAAGTTCAGGTGGATAGGTATTGTATAGCTCTTCAAATTTTATTTTAGGTAAGCGAACTGCAAATTCAAATGATGAACGTACAAATATTTTTTGTTGCAAGTTTTCTGTAATACGCAATTGCATTAACGATAGAATTCCAACCAAAGCAACTCCCATAACAACAAGAAATATCAATACAATCCAGGAGACACTAACACGTCCTGATTGAATGAAATTGATGATAGCTTGAATTCCTAAGGGTAATGATAAACTAATTAATCCGGCAAATATGGCGTAAAAAAACAGTTGTGTAATGTCTTTTTTGTCCAAGGCTAATAAATTGTAAAAGCGTTTTAATGGAGTCATGGTTTGTTTATTTTTTTAAAATGGTTGTAATAAGATGAATATAAAAATTAGCTGGACTTGTTTTTTCATCACAATTGGTAATGGTCGTTAAGTGTTCGCTTAAAAACTGTTGATGCAAGGCGCCTTCAATGGTGCTTGAAGCAAGACTTTTTGCATACGGATAATCGGGATTTACTTGATTGATTAAAGTTACAATTCTATTGATTACCCTTTTGTAAATTAAAAAGAAACCTATTTTATTTTCTTCATCAACTTCTTTAGTGTGTAAGGTTTTAGTAAATTCAGATATTATGATCTTGTTTAAAATCGATTCGTTGATATGTTCCGTGGTTTCGTCATCTTCTACTTTTTCAGTAACAACTGTAATGGCTCTTTTTAATGCTTCAAGAGGGTCTGTGATGTTATTTGTGGCAAAGAATAATTTGTATTCCATCCAACTCCAGTACCAAGAGGAAAGGTAAACTAGTAATTTGTGTTTGTTTTCAAAATAACGATAAATAGAACTTTCATTCGAGCCAATTTTTTCTCCTAATTTCTTGAAAGTAAAATTATCAAAACCGATAGCGTCAATCAAAAGAATACTTTCTTGAATGATTTTCTTACCTAGTTTTGATGTTTCCGGATCTTTGACATAGATCTTTTCATTGACCTGAATTTTTATAGACGCGATTAAATCCTTCATAGTTAATATTATTTTGCGCAAATATAATAGCAATACTATTATAAATGAAATTTTAACTTTTATTTATTTTTTGTTTAGCTTGGGTTTTTATTTTTTTGGGTCTATCATGCATTTGATTTCGATCAATTAGTTGTTCTGGAAAACAAATGACTAAATTAGTATATTATTAGAGATTGTAAATAGTATTATGGAGAATAATCAGGCTAAAAAAGATAATTTAGTTAAAATGAAGAGGGTTGCACTAAGTGTTTTAGTTGCGGCTGTTCTTTGTTTTTTTATAGCACATCATTATGAGATAGGTTGGCTAAAAGCATTGAGTGAAGCTGCTATGGTGGGTGGGATTGCCGACTGGTTTGCTGTTGTAGCATTGTTCAAGCATCCATTAGGGATTCCTATTCCGCATACGGCTTTGATTCCAACGAATAAAGACGCGATTGGTCAGAATTTAGGGGCTTTTGTATCAGATGAATTTTTAATTAAGGAGAAGTTAGAAGCAAAGTTGGATGCCTTTGATTTTGCTACCAAAGCGACAAATTGGTTAAAAGAAGAAAAAAACGCGTGTACGATTGCTTCATTAGTAGTCGAAAATGTGATTCCGGGTGTTTTAAAAACGATTGAAGATGCTGATGTTCAAAAATTTATTTTGGAGCAATTTGAAAGTAAGATGCAACAAATGAATTTTGGCGAGTGGGTTGCAATAGGTTTAGAATCCTTGTCTAAGGATGATAAACAAGCGCAATTGATAACGAATGTTTTGACCATTTTATCCGCAGAACTGGAAGCGAATAGAGACGAAATCAAAGAAAAAGTTAAAAACACAACGCCTTGGTATACGCTAGGTGTTGCTGATAAAAAGATTGCCGATGGTGTTTTTAATGGTCTTTATGAATTTATAGATATGGCTAAACAACCCGATAGTTCTATCAGGAAAAAGATAAACGACTATGTTTTGAATTTTGTTGCCGAATTGAAAAGTTCTCCTGAAATGCAAGACAAAATTAGTAGGCTAGTGGTTGAATTCACGCAAAAACCAGAAGTTCAGGATTATATTGGATCGATATGGTTGGAGCTAAAAAATGCTGTTTTAAGCGATTTAGAACAAGGTGAGGATTCTACCATTAAAATGAATATCACTAATATGATTCGGAATTTTGGAGATAGTATTCAAAAGGATGAAGTGATGACGAATAAGATTAATGATTTTATAAAGATAGATGCTTTAGGTATGTTACTTCGAAATAAAAAAGCCATTGGTGATTTGATTGCAACTTCAGTACAAAGTTGGGATAAAAAAGAAATTGCCGATAAATTAGAATTGGAAGTAGGGAAGGATCTTCAGTTTATACGGATTAACGGAACGGTTGTGGGCGGAATTGTGGGGCTTGTGATTTATTTTGTAGAGCAATTACTGTAGTGATCTTGATAAATACATCTGATCTTTCCTCTGAGCCCCGATAGAAATGGAAATCCTTGTGGCGGGGCGATTTATCCCGCCAGAAGATTGTAATGGATAGCGGGAACTATCTCTCCTGAAAACACTGCATGTTCTGCTTCTAAAACTACAATCAAGGCATAAAAAAACTGCTCCAATGATGAAGCAGTTTGAATATAATTAGGGTTGTAATTATTTTACAACAACGATTTTTGTGTCATAACAGCAGGTTGTGCAACGCCCATTAACTCTAGGATTGTAGGAGCAATGTCACCTAGAACTCCATCGTGTACTTTTTTGATTTCTTTGTCAACCAAAATGAATGGTACAGGGTTCGTGGTGTGTGCTGTATTTGGACTTCCGTCTGGATTGATCATGGTTTCACAGTTTCCGTGATCGGCAATTACTAGAACGGTATAGTCCTTAGCAATTGCGGCACTGATCACTTTTTCGACACATTTGTCAACGGCTTCACAAGCTTTGATAGCGGCATCCATCATTCCTGTATGTCCTACCATGTCTCCGTTAGCGAAGTTTAGGCATACAAAATCAACGTCTCCTTTTTCGATTTCAGGAACCAAGGCATCTGTTAGTTCATAAGCACTCATTTCAGGCTGCAAATCGTAAGTGGCAACTTTAGGAGAGTTCTTAAGGATACGGCTTTCGCCAATGAAAGGCTCTTCACGGCCTCCAGAAAAGAAGAACGTTACGTGCGGATATTTCTCCGTTTCGGCAATACGAATTTGTTTTTTACCCGCTTTTTCTAAAACTTCACCTAGTGTTTCCGTGATGTTATCTTTGTTATAGACCACTTTTACGTTTTGGTAGGTTTCGTCATAGTTGGTCAACGTCACATAGTACAAGTTTAGTTTGTGCATGTTTTGTTCGTGGAAATCTTTTTGCGAAAGCGCTTCAGTCAATTCACGACCTCTATCGGTTCTAAAATTGAAGAAAATAACAACGTCATCTTCTGCAATGGTAGCTAGTGGTTTGTTATTACTATCAACAGCAATAAGCGGCTGAATGAATTCATCTGTAACATCGTTTCCGTAGCTTGTTGCGATAGACGTTACAATATCATGCGTTGGAGTACCCGTACCGTTAACTAGTAAGTCGTATGCTAGTTTTACTCTTTCCCATCTTTTGTCACGATCCATTGCGTAATAACGACCAATAACCGAAGCTACTTTTACAGGTGTGTTAGCGATGTAATCTTGTAAATCGTGGATGTATTTTTTACCTGATTTAGGGTCTACATCACGACCATCAGTGAAGGCGTGTATAAAAACGTTTTCTAATCCGTAGTCTTGTGAGGCATCGATTAGTCCGCGTAAGTGAGACGTATGGGAGTGCACACCACCATCAGAAACTAATCCTACGAAGTGAACTTTTTTATTGTTGTCTTTAGCATATTGAAAAGCATCTTTTAATACTTGTTCTTTGGCTAGGGTTTTATTGACTACAGCCAAATTGATTTTGGCTAAATCTTGGTATACAATTCGTCCAGCGCCAAGGTTCATGTGGCCTACTTCACTATTTCCCATTTGTCCTTCGGGAAGACCTACGTGTAAGCCATCTGTACGCAATTGAGCGCTTGGGTAATTCTTGTACAAGCTATTGATAAAAGGTACATTGGCATTGTCGATTGCAGATACTTTTGGGTCCGGAGATTTTCCCCAACCGTCAAGAATCATTAGTATTACTTTTTTGTTCATTTCAATTTTGTTTTAAACAAAGATAAAGTATTTTTAAAAATGGATGTGCGTATCGAAATCACTATTATTCATTAAGAACTGAACAGCAACAAATAATGAGAATTTTGTTGTAGAACCAATGCTATTTTAAAATAAATGCATTTTAAAATTTACGTTTTATAGAGTTGTAGTCAATAAAATATTTCACACTAATCGAAAAAGTATGACTCAGCGCATCATTGTTTAGTAAATTAGTTACGTTTCTATTGAATCTTTTATTGATTTGTCTTTCAAAATTGGCTGCATTATTTCGATAAAGTACAGATACTTGGCTACCAGGAGCGAACCACCAAGAATACGATAAATCGACGTTCCAAGAATAGAAACTAGAGTTTTTATTGGTGGTATACGTTGGGAAATCCGTTAGAGTTCCATCTTGTTGTAAGGATAAATAGTTATGATTTTCGGCGTAAGACCAGTATTGGCGCACTAATAAATCAAAGTTCATGCGACTACTGATGGAGTATTTTCCAGAAATACTGTTAGAGTATGTAATGACTTTTCTATTAGCAAATACAATAGTTTCTGGCGTGGTTGCGTTGAGGTCATCATCAATGCTGTCTACAAAGCCACGGTTATTGTTTTTTCTTTCGAAATAAAAATTGTAACTCATTGAAAACTTGTCATTAAAACGGTATCTAGGTCCCATTGATATCTCAAAAGTATTGCGATTTTTTTCATTAAAAATGGCGTAATAGGGGTTGAAATCAAAGGCGAATTTGTTGTTGTAGTTTGAAGATATGTACATCCATGCGTTGTATCTTTGCGGTAGTATTACATATCGATTGTTTGTTCTAGCTTCATAAAAATCATAAGATTGAAGGGGTGCGATATTTGTTCCAAAACCTACAGAATGATTTTTCTTAGTGTCTAGATTGACGTTGATATTGATATTGTTTCCTTGAATTTTACCAGTTTCTTTGTGAAATTGAGTGTACAAGTTGTAATTCACGCGGAACGAGTTAAAGTGTTTTGTAGGGTTTAAAATTCTATAATTGGTATTGCCATACAACGAATAGTAATTGGTCTCAAAGTTGATACCTAAGTCGTTGTTGTCGTAGTCTTTGGTGACTAAATCTCCTCCAAAACTGTAACGATATTTGCCACTTGTTTCGGCAAAATTTAAGGAGGTCGAATAGCCTGTTTTATCTTCTATTGCATTAATAGAACTGTATTTAAAATTACCTGAGAGGTTGTAAGTATTTTTCTTAGTGTTCAAATCCCAAACTAAAGCAGCTACATTGGCATCTCTATAGCTTCCGTTTCGGGTTACGTTTGTATTGATGAATGAAACAGATGAGTTTTTTCTAAAACGTTGGTCAAGAACAAGGACATTATAATTAGTTAAGGGTTGTACTTCTTGTTGTCGTGTTTCCTTTGTGTTGTTGTTTTCAATAGTGGCATTGGTTTTTTCGGTTACTGCATTGAGGATTCCAACTCCTAAACCTCCTTTAGTTCTACCCGAAACTTTAAGGGCATTGATTAGGTTTACAGTCGCTGGATTGTCAATAATAGTTTCGTCGTCCGTAGTAGTTGGATAAACGATTGGTGCGCCACCTATCCTTCTAGAGTATAAAAGATTTCCTTTGCTAAAGAGGTCAGTTCCCTCAGTGAAAAACGCTCGATTTTCATTGAATTGTTGTTCGAAAGGTCCAAGATTTAAAATTTTGTCATCAAATTTTGTCTGTCCAAAATCGGGTATTAAAATAGCGTCTAGGGTAAAGGCATCGTTTATTCCGTATTTAATATCAAGTCCACCTTTGGCAATTCCAGTTGTTTTTTTATCATCGTTAGCATTTAAGTAAAAGGAAGCATACGGCATTAAAAACAGTCTAGTAGGAGGTTTGATATTTTCGATTCCTTCTAAGATACCAGATTGTTGCGTGAAGGTTCCCAGTTTAGAATCGATTAAATTCCAAGTAAATTTTTGACGATCACGTCTTATTTCTCTAAAAAAGTTAAGTCCCCAAGTTTGTTTTTTTTCTCCCGAAAATCGTAAGGCTGCGTATGGAATTCGTATTTCTGCAACCCAGCCAAAATCAGTGATGACAGCTTTACTGTTCCAGACAGCATCCCAAGAATAATCTTCGCCACTAATGTCAGTAGTGATGCAATCGGCTTGACCATCCGCGGCGCTCACATAGAATTGAAAATCTTGTTGGCCGTCATTGTATCCGTTGATAAATACACTAAAAAAATCAGAAGTTCCAAAGTCATCTCTTTTGGTGATTTCTCTTAAAATTTTTGTAGGTTCATTGTCGTACATTGTTGCTGCAATGTAGATGGCATCATTATCGTACAGGACTTTTACTTCGGTTCTTTTATTTTCTGGAATAGGTTTTCCATTATCCGGTTGAAACATGATAAAATCTTTGGCAATTGCTGCCGACCTCCAAGCTTCTTCATCAATTTTTCCGTCAATTAAAATGGAAGAAGTTCTAATTGTGGTTTGCAATGTTTTCTTTTGGCTATAGCCAAAAACAGCAGTCAACAAAAGCAAAAATAAAAATAGGTTCCTCATAAAATTAGTTAAATCAATGAAACAAAATTGTAAAACCAATTAATGATGACTAGCAGCATGATTTGTTACAGGTTTGTTTAATAGACTTAAATAAATGTAAGATGTTACAGTTTTATGAGAAAAATAATTAAAATTTATTCTTAACTCTATTGTAATCAATAAAATAACGAAAGCTAATAGAGAGTATATTTGTAAGGTTTCCGTTGAATGCGCTTTTGAAATTAGTATTTAAATTTTTCTCTACGGTAGTGCCTCTTTCCAACGAATAATTTCTATAGAGCACTGACATTTCGCTCCCTGGAGCAAACCACCAAGAATAGGCTAAGTCAAAATTCCACGAGTTAAAATTACGGTCTTTATTGAGTGTGTAGGTAGTGTTTGGGGTTAGATAGCCATCTTGTTGCAGCGTAAGGAAATTGTGGTTTTCAGAGTACGACCAGTAATAACGAGCAGTAAGGTTGACGGTCATCTTGTTGTTGATGGCATATTTTCCTGTAATGTCATTTTGCAATATTTCTCTATCTCTTTGACCAAAGATAATGTCATCTGATGTGAAGCCTACCCATCCGCGATCATTTTTTCGATTTGAATAATCTAATATATAAGAAAGAGATAATTTATCATTGAACCTGTATTTCGGCCCAACTGCGATTCCGTATGTAATTCGGTTTTTTTGGTCGTAAGCCACTATGCTTGGGGTAAAGTCAAAAGTAAAAGGACTGTTAGCATTGAATTCTACACCAAAGTAAGACGAAATTCTACGGGGAACCTGTACATAACTTCCACCTACACGTGGTTCATAAAAATCAAATGTTTCTACAGGAGTTGCGACTATTGAGAATTCTAGATAATGATTATTCTTTGTCGTGGCTTTAAAAAGTGTTTTGTACCAAGCTTCTTGAAATTTTCCTGTTGTGTTTTGAATTTCTAAGTTCAGTTCTTGTTCTACCTTAAAGGTATTGAAGTATTTGGTAGGGTTTAAGATGCGATAACTACCATTTGCGTAAGCGTTATGATAATTAGTATAGAAAATAATTCCTAGATCGTTTACATCATAGTTTTCGGATATGTATTTTCCGGATAACAAATAGCGGTATTTCCCTCTGGTTTTGGCAAAATTCAAGGATGTTTTATAGCCGTTATAATCCACTACGTCATTAATGGTACTGTATTTAAAATCGCCGTATAAATTGTATGAATTGGTTTTTGTGCTTAAATCAAATACTAGGGCGGCTACATTTGCATCTCTAAAACTTCCGTTGCGAGTCGTATTAGTATTGACAAAAGAGACAGACGAGTTTTGGTTGAATCTTTGATCCAGTACGATGATATTGTAATTGGCCATAGGTTCTATTAATTCCTTGCGGCTTTCTTCGGTATCGGTATTTAATATAGTTGCGAAAGTTCTTTTGGTTAAAGCATTTAAAAAACCAATTCCCAATCCTTTCTCTGTACGACCAGAAATTTTAACCGCATTGATTAAGTTTGCAGAGCTAGGGTAGTTAGTCACCTCTTCATTAGTGGCTGTGCTTGGGTAGGTGCTTGGTGCTCCACCAATACGTCTTGAGTAAAATAGATTTCCGATGTTGAACAAATTGGTTCCTTCTGTAAAAAAAGGACGGTTCTCGTCAAGGCGTTGTTCAAAAGGTTCTAGGTTTAAAATGGCATTATCAAATTTGGTTTGCCCAAAATCAGGAACTAAAATAGCATCTAAAGTAAAGGAATCATTGATACCATATTTGATGTCAAGTCCAGCTTTCACAGTTCTGTCCGAAGCTAGTTTGTCTTCTTGGTAGTAACCAGAAACATACGGAATAAAGAACAAGCGAATAGGGGGCTTGATGTTTTCAATTCCTTTTAATAATCCAGCTTGGGTAATCTCATTACCTATTTTTGTATCAATATAGTTCCAAGTATATTTTTGGGCATCCCGTTTTATTTCTCTCATGAAATTTAATCCCCAAGTTTGGGTTGGGGCACCAGAGAATCGCAAGGCAGCGTACGGTATTTTCATTTCTACGATCCAGCCCGTATCGGTTATTTTTACGCTACTGTCCCAAATGGCGTCCCAAGAAAAATCTTCAGAACCTTCTGTTGCAATACAATCCATTTGTACTCCTGCTGCACTTACGTAAAACCTAAAATCTTGTTGACCATCATTAAAGCCGTTTATGGAAACAGAGAAATGATCAGACACACCAAAAACATCTCGATTGGTGATCTCTCTTCTAATTTTGCTGGGTTCATTATCATTTAGGATCGCCGAGATATATATTGCGTCATTATTGTATAGCACTTTAACGTCTGTTTGTTTGTCTTTGTTGATAGGTTTTCCATTGTCGGGTTGATACATGACAAAGTCGGTAGCGGTATTGGGGTTTTGCAACCACTCGTCTTCACTTACTTTTCCGTCTATCGTAATGTTGTATTTGGTGGGTTGAGCTAAAAGTTCTTTTTTCTGACAATAGGAGCTAAAGCTGATAAAAAGCAGTGCAACCACTACAAAACGGGAAGATGTAGGCATAATTTAAGATTTGGGTTGAGCAAAAATAACATTTTTAACACATAAAGCAAGTAATTAATGATTTTTCAATTAAGTTTTTACGTACAAAAGGCTTAAATGTTTTAGATAAAATGTTAATTTTTTTGTTTTCTTATATTTTTACATACATTTGCAGTCCCAAATTTATTGTATAACATAATTATAATCAATGGTTTATAAAATATTTCCTACTGTGTTTTTAGTTGCATTAGCGTTAGTTTCTAGTAAATTCACGCCCAATGATGCTCAGCTAGTTAAGAAAACCTATAGCGCTGCAAAGGTAATTACAAGTCCTAAAACTACCGAAGAGTTGGTTTATGACAATCTAAATTCTAATAATTATACACTTCCTAATCTAGAAAGTTTTACAGAAGCTTTGAGAGGTTTTTATCTTTTAAAAGAAAAAGGTTTAATCACAAAGGATGTACTTACGTTAATTGATTTTAGTTTATCATCTAATGAAAAGAGGTTGTGGGTGATTGATTTAAATACAAATACAGTTTTATTTCATTCACTTGTTGCACATGGTCGCAACACAGGCGAAGAATTTGCAACAAGTTTTTCAAACTCTCCAGAATCATATAAAAGTAGTTTAGGTTTTTATTCAACAGCCGAAGTGTATAATGGTAAGCATGGAAAGTCTCTAAAATTAGACGGATTAGAGCGTGGTATCAATAGCAATGCTAGAGAGAGAGCTGTAGTGATTCATGGTGCTGATTATGTGTCGAATTCATTTATACAAAATAATAGAAGATTAGGCAGGAGTTTAGGTTGCCCAGCAATACCATTAGAATTGACTGATCAAATTATTGAAACGATAAAAGATAAATCGTGTTTGTTTGTGTATTTCCCATCGAACACTTATAAAGTAGCTTCTAAGTATTTAATGTAATAGTAGAGGACTAAAAAGGTAAAGCCAATTTATTGTAGCAATAAATTGGCTTTTTTTGTTTGGAAAAGTAGGGTAGGAGTTTTTTTAAACAACCTTTTTTCGGTTTTAGAATAAAAAAATGTTCAAAAGTGGTGTGCTGAGATTATTTGCTTCCTTTTTTTTAATCTGTTTGTAATGATACGTTGCTGTTGTATGATGCAATCGAGGCCATATGTTGTCTGTATTGTACTAAAAAAGGAAATTGCTTTACAGTTGCTAGAAATGTAACTTTTTAGTTTTAAATCGATTAAGATGATGGATGAAAAAAAACTAAAATTTTACTCAAAAAAACTTGTTTTTGACTCGACTTATTATTTATATTTGCACCACAGTAATGCGAAAGTAGCTCAGTTGGTAGAGCTCCAGCCTTCCAAGCTGGTTGTCGCGAGTTCGAGCCTCGTCTTTCGCTCTTTAAAGCCAGAGCATTTGTGTTTTGGCTTTTTTATAAAAAATTGGAATAAATTTTAATAAAGTGTAGTTTAAATCAATTTATTGATTATATTTGCACCCTGTTAATGCGAAAGTAGCTCAGTTGGTAGAGCTCCAGCCTTCCAAGCTGGTTGTCGCGAGTTCGAGCCTCGTCTTTCGCTCTTAAAATCCGAAACATCATTGATGTTTCGGATTTTTTATTTTAGATCACTTAGGTCGGTATTAACTTCAATAGTTTCAGCGATTTGTTTTTGTTTAAAAAGGATTGCTTGTAAGTCCCCTTTTAAAACTACTTTAGAACCTTTTACATCCAGCCAGCTCCCTTCTCTTAGTCCTAAAACTGGAATACTGTTGTAAGCATGAAACTCTTTTATTCTTGTTGCTCTTGTTTCTCCCATGTGTTTTGAATTCAAATCAGGATCTAGGTAGTGCGCATTAATATTAAAAGGAATTAATCCCGTCGTTTGAAAGCTTGGCGGATATACAATGGGCATATCATTTGTGTTTTGCATGCTTAAGCCGCAAATAACGCTACCTGCGCTTGTTCCTAGGTATGGAGTTCCGTTCTTAACGGCTTGTCCAAGCACAGTCATAATATTATTTTTGTACAATTCTGTAACGAGTACAAAGGTACTTCCGCCTCCAGTAAAAATACCTTCTGCTTGCTCGATGGCTTTAATTGGATCTTGAAATTCATGAATTCCTTTTATTTTGATGGCTATGGTCGAAAATGCCGCAGCAGCTTTTGCAGTATACTCGTCATGTGTTATCCCGCTTGGTCTCGCATATGGTATAAATAGAACGGTTTTGCAGTTTTTAAAGTGAATGCTTAATTCAGGTAACAAGTATTCTAGATAGTCTCCGCCATGCAGTGTTGAGGTACTGGCAATTATTATGTTTTTCATTTGATAGTGTATTTGATGTGTTAAAGGTATAAAATCAGGATTCTTATGTGCTATATTTTTTATTAACATTTTTTTACCATGTCCTTAGTAATTAATTTGGATGACATTAAGATACTTTTACCCTTTAACAATGGCAAGTCCTTTTTTGTAGTGTAAATGAATAGATTTTCAGGTTTTTTTTTAGTGTTGTTTGTAAGTGCTGGTTTTGCACAAGGGTCTGCTGTAGCTACAGTAAAAGGAAAAGTAAATGCTGATTTGTATAATTTGGAAGGGATTTATGTGATTAATCTAAAAACCGAAAAAGCATCAATTACAGATGATCTGGGGTATTTTTCGGTTAATGCTGCCGTAGGGGATACTTTGGTGTTTTCATCCATTCAGTATAAAAGTATCAAAGTAGCTTTAACAAAAGAGCATTTTAATTCCAATCTTTTTTTTGTAAAAATGACACCAGTTATGAATCAATTAAATGAGGTGATTATTAAACGATACGATCATATCAATGCTAGGGCACTCGGGATTATTCCAGAAAATCAACGGTCGTTCACAGATGCGGAACGCAAGTTAAGAACAGCCACTGATTTAAACGCGTCTGCAACTGCAGGTTCTATGGCAGGTGGTTCAATATCTGCAGATCCGTTGCTGAATTTTATTTCGGGTAGGACGGCTATGCTTAAAAAAATACTTAAAGTAGAAAAAAAAGAGGGGTATATTGCTTTTCTAGATAATATGTTCACAGAGCAACATTATGTTGAACATTTTAAAATACCTGTAGCATACATTAAGGGTTTTCAATATTTTGCCGTGGATAATGAAAAGTTTACAAAAATTTTAGACCAAAACAATAAAACTACAATTGAGTTTTTGTTAGGAGAATTGGCAACAAAATATATAGAAATTTTAAAAAATGAGCATCCGTAAAACAGTTTGTTTTTTGGTTTTAGTTGGTTTCCAATATGGTTTTGGGCAAAATGAGCTACGTGAAATTAAAGGAGAAATTAGGGTAGAAGCTGGTTTTGAAGGTTCGGTAAATATTGTCAATACGACTACTGCCGAAACAGTGATTGTAAACGTTGGTGAGTCGTTTTCTCTTTTGGCAAAGCAAGCGGATCGATTTATTTTTTCGGCAATTAATCTGGAATCAGTTGTGCTTCATGTTACAAAAGAGCAATGGAGCGGTGCACAGCTCATGATGCAAATGAAACCAAAGAACAATCAGTTAAAAGAAGTGATTATTAATGAATATCCGATGATAAGCGCCAAAGGCTTAGGGCTTGTTCCTGAAAACCAAAAATCATACACAGCGGCCGAGAGAAAATTAGCTACTGCGGGCGATTTTAAACCTATTATGTTGCTGGGATTGTTGGGAGGGTCCATGCCTTTAGATCCTTTGATTAATAAGATTAATGGTCGAACGAAGCGGTTAAAGAAACAAATAGTGGTCGAGGGGAAGGAAAATAATTTAATAGAGGTGTAAAGATAAATTCTTATCTTTCGTGAAAGAATTTTATTATGGAATCATTCAAAGGAGAAAGTATTATC